>CAZYTS010000359.1:0-1534 GCA_964649855.1 uncultured Gemmatimonadaceae bacterium | reverse complement strand
CTGCATCGAGTCTTAACGAGCTACCCGCTGCGATGACTCCAGAGGTCGGAGCTTCTGCAACGCCGGTGCCCTTTTCGATCGTGTTGCCACTCGCAGTAACGGCGGTGTCCTTTGCCGGCGGTGGCGGAGTTGGTGTTTTGGCTTTTGGCTGTGTTTTTGGTGCCGGCTGCTTACGCGGTGGCGTCGCCGGCGGCGTTTCGACCTTCTCCTCCGGAACATCCTGCAGTTCCGGCTGGACAGCGCTGTCAGCGTCGACGCGGGCCAGGTCGCGGCTCAAGGTGGTGTCGTCGAGAAGGGCGCTGTCGTCCTGCCCTCCCGAACACGCCACGAAGACGGCCAGCACGACGAGCGCCGCCGCTTTGCGGATATATTGACTCATGCGGATTCCTCCGAGATGTATGGTGCCGGTCAGTAAAATACCGCGCTCATGCACAGAGGTGCCGTGAGTGAGCGCACCAACAATAGTACACCACAAGCGTCCACTTTCCCGGCTTCTGCCGTATTTCCGGCCTTATATCAGGCCAATGATCGGCGGTCTGGTCTGTGTTGTGGTTTCATCGGCGCTAGGGAGCGTCCATCCATGGCTGTTAAGTAAGGCACTGGACGGTTTGCAGGGAGCAAACCCTGTGGGCACGGCATGGCGCATTGGGCTCATCATGCTCGGCGTGAGCCTCGTGGGCGGGGCCTTCAGGTACGGGATGCGCGAGTTTCTCAACTCGATGAGCCGCCGAATCGAGTACGACCTGAGGAACGACCTGTACCGCAAACTCCTCGACCTCGACGCTACGTATTACGGTCGGATGACCGTGGGCGAGCTGATGGCGCGCCTTACAAACGATATCTCAGCGGTCCGCATGGCAGCGGGCCCCGCCATCATGTACCTGGTGAGCACGCTGATAGGCGGACTCTTCTCGCTTGGCTTTATGCTCGCAATCGAACCGCGACTTGCCGCACTCGCGCTCATCCCGATGCTCCCGATGCCGTTTGTAGCTGCCCGGCTTGGACGCGCCATTCATGTGCGTTTTGAGAAAGTGCAGGAGCACTTTGGCGACATGACCACGCGAGTACAAAGCAGGATTGCAGGGACCAGGGTCGTGCGGGCCTTCAGGCAGGAAGAACCTGAGATACGACATTTCTCCGAAATGAGCGACGAGTATATGCGTCGCAACATCTCGCTGGCGCGACTGCACGCACTCATGGATCCATCTTTTCGCGTCATGGGCGGTGCCGGGGCGATCATAACGCTTGGCGTCGGTGGCACCCTTGTCATCAACGGTACAATCACGCTCGGCAACTTTGTTGCTTTTGGCCTCTACCTTGGTATGCTCACGTGGCCGTTAATTGCATTTGGCTGGGTGACTAACCTATTCCAGCGCGCCAGTGCGTCGATGCGTCGCCTACTGGATATTCTGGATGCTACTCCGGCCGTTGAGGAGGCAGTTGCACCAGTCGCTCTCGCTACGGCGCGGGGCGGTCGCAAGGTAGAGTTCAGGAAAGTTGGCTTTCAGTATCCGGCACAGGGCGATCAGGCCCC
>CAZYTS010000358.1:0-1737 GCA_964649855.1 uncultured Gemmatimonadaceae bacterium | reverse complement strand
AGTGGCAAGGACTTTCCGCAGATCGGCGGACGTCGCATGAAAACGGCCAGGTGGCGCGGTTTTGGCGTACTCGAGGTAGCGAAGTAGCATTAGTCCGAGATGCACGCTGTTCCTTGGCATATTGCGCAGCGGTACACCGAACAGCCCGGTGGGACTTGATCTAACTGGTTCGAGCAACATCGTCTCCACCTCGTGGCCAGAGCGCCTTACAAATGCGCTAGCCGACATCACCAGCCGGGTAGCAAACCACAGCGCTTCCTCGATGCGCAAGTAGTAGTCCGACCCAACGTCACCACTCGAATCTACCTCGACCAAGAGGCTTTTCTGTTGCCGCCGAAACGTCAGGCGGACCCCCTCCGCGTCCTCCAAACGCCATACGCTCAGCGGAGGCTCGATGTCTGTGTGGAACAACATGAGAAGGTCGGGTGAGTTCGGCGCTGCCTCTTCGCGAGTGGTTAGGCGAGGCAAGCGCCCCTGCGGGGGCCCGAACAGAGCGACGTCGAGCACGGCGCGTCCCATCCAACTCCTGTTACGAGCGTCTAGTGCTTCAAAGGTGGGTAGCTCGTCGAAACGTGTGCGACTTGGAGGCCCCCCAAACGCAACCCTCTTTGGTGCGACTCGAGTCTCGGTGAAGCTGAAGATCGGACACGATGCAAAGCCGACTCGAATCTCGCCCGAACCGTGATACGAGGGTTCAGCTTCCATGTTCTCTCGCACCATCATGTCTTGACTGGCTAACGACAGCTCGCCACTTGACAGGGTTTCCAGTTCTTCTGCTGTAAGCATCTCGACTCCTCTCTCTCTGCAACTCTCGCACGCGCAGTTCTAGCGCCGCCAGCGCTTCAATCAAACCCGTTCGCGGAGCGAACGCTACCGACAGACCCGCGCGGTTACAGCAATGCGATACTCCAAAGCCACGAACCAGCGTTCTAGTATCCAGAGCGGCACGCGCGTTGCTCCGCTTCAAGGTCTTTCCTGTCAACGTCGATACGCGACAGCTCGGCTGAGTGCAATGGGGACAGCCAATCCCAAGCTATACGTCCCGCCTGAGCGCGTCCCTCGTCGGTTAGCAATACTTGGTCCGACAGCGCCTGCAGCGTCGCGTTGTTCAATTCGTGGCAGCGCTCCCAGCGATCGGCGTCGGCAAACTCAACCCCACGCCAGATGCCTGCGATTACGCCGAGCGAGGAAGATGGAATAGGTGACTCTACCCTAGGAACCTCGAACGCTGGATCGGGCTGGCAGCTAACTAATTAGCGAGCGTCAAACGCTTGGTAAACGCAATAGAGCACTGAGTCGAGCCGGGACCATTACCGCGTCGAACGAAGTGTCCGGGATTCGGGACAAGAGGGTGGCTCGTCTGACGGCCAACAGCGTATTTGGTCGATCAGTTCTTAGCACAGCTGAATTGGTGATGAAGTGGTTCTAAAGGGCAGTGGCCAGAAGCCTACAACCGCCGCGGATGGTTATCTCCATGGCCATTTCAACGGCCATTACGCCACCGCCCATTCCGCCGACAACAACGCCGCCTGCTCCAACACCGTCTGCGTTGCCTTTTCCTGCTTATCGGGCGGATATCCGTGCTTCCGTAGGATCCGCTTGACCAGCACTCGAAGCTGCGCGCGAACGTTCTCACGCAGTGTCCAGTCAATCGTCACATTCTTCCGCACTGTCTCCACCAACTCGCGGGCAATCCCGCGCAGCGTCTCGTCGCCGAGCACTTTCACCGCACTGTCG
>CAZYTS010000357.1:0-1817 GCA_964649855.1 uncultured Gemmatimonadaceae bacterium | reverse complement strand
ACGAGTAAGGAGCAGAGCCGCTTAAGTTCAACGACCGCGATAACGGGGGGCGAGAGCAGGAGCTTGACATCAGGACCGACTCGGCCGAGCCCTCCCGTTCATCCCATTGATACTCATCATGGCCTCGCTTGAGAGGCCGCCTTGTCCTAAAAGACAACTACGGCCTTTGAATGGTTCAGAGGCTCAAGTGCAACAA
Source organism: uncultured Gemmatimonadaceae bacterium (assembly GCA_964649855.1). GTDB lineage: Bacteria > Gemmatimonadota > Gemmatimonadetes > Gemmatimonadales > Gemmatimonadaceae > CAZYTS01. The sequence continues at coordinate 1,621 of CAZYTS010000357.1, read as the reverse complement.
CCCAAGGAGGACCATGATGAGATTCTACAATCAACAACACGAATTCTATTGCGGCGTCGATCTGCACACAAGGAAGATGTATCTGTGCATCCTCGATCGCGAAGGGAACAAGCGACTGCACCGCAACATGCGAGCCAAGCCGGACGACTTCCTCCGTGCCATCAAGCCCTTCCGCGACGGACTGGTGGTGGGCGTGGAATGCATGTTCAGCTGGTACTGGCTCGCCGATTTGTGCGTCGACGAAAGTCTGGACTTTATCCTCGGCCACGCGCTATACATGAAAGCTATTCACGGAGGCAAGAACAAAGACGATCGCATCGACAGCGAAAAGATCGCACGGCTGATGCGCGGCGGAACCTTCCCTCTGAGCTACGTTTATCCGCGCGAGATGCGGGCCACGCGTGATCTGCTCCGACGCCGAACGTTTCTGATGCGACGACGCAGTGAACTGCTGACGCACGTGCAACTGGTCAACCATCAGTACAACCTCGACGCGTTCGAGAAATCTTTGCGATACGCCGCCAACCGCGACGTACTCGACCGCTTCTCCGAAGAGAGCGCCCGGCACAACGTCGAGGCCGACTTGGAAATGATCGGACACTACGACACGCTCTTGCAACGACTGGAACTGAACATTCTGCGGCAAGCCAAGGTGCATGATCCGCAAGCTCGGTTCCTGCTGCGAACGATCCCCGGAGTCGGCGAGATCCTGTCCCACGTGCTGCTGTACGAAATTCACAACGTCGGCCGCTTCGCCAGCGTGGGACATTTTCTTTCCTACGCCCGGCTGGTCACGCCGCAGCACACCAGCGACGGCAAACGCACCGGCGGAGGCGGTGCCAAGATCGGCAACGCACATTTGAAGTGGGCCTTTTCCGAAGCGGTGCCGCTGATGCTGCGGGAGTGCCCCGAGGCCAAACAATTCGTCGAACGCAAGGAGAAGAAACACGGTAAGTCACGAGCGATGACGATGCTGGCTCGCAAGATTGGGCGAGCCGTTTACCAGATGCTGAAGCGAAAGGAGGCCTTCGACACAGCGAAGTTCTTTGCCAACTAACGCGGGGCTGGCGGTGGAGCCGTACGGAGAACTCAGGTCACTGATGAGTGAGCGTCCTTGGAGCGACGAAGACAACGATGACGCGTCTTGCCGACGACGTCCGCGGTCGCTGTACGCCAAAGCTCGGAACCTGCATGCATTGATTGGACCGCCGCCGGTGCCCGCACTTTTACCCTAGAACGATGCGAACCTCGAAGAGTCGATTCACGAGTTGTATCACGACGTCAACGCGCAGCGCACCGGCCCGACGGAGCGGGCCTCGCCGTGCAAAAGTCAAAACACCTCAGGAAAAGAGCTTCTCGATGGAACGCATCTTTGCCAGGAACCAAGGATTGACTTACGGCGTGGTTGCCCCTGACCCGAGCCCCGAGATAACTGAGACTCCCGCCTTCTCTCCGAGAACATGTGGGATGAACTCCTGCTTTGCATGGACGGTGTTCAGGGTAACGATGAGCTTCTACGGCGTGGCACACGATCGACTGCTGTTCGCTTCGAGCGACGGGAGTCGTGGCGGCTTGCGATTGGCAATCCGTGCCACCGTCTCGACGGCGTTCGCGTCGGCCG
>CAZYTS010000356.1:0-1826 GCA_964649855.1 uncultured Gemmatimonadaceae bacterium | reverse complement strand
GTAAGGGCTTTCTCCTATGCGGTCAAGGAGAGCGTGGGGACGACGGCTGTCGAGTTATTCGCGACGTGCGCACTTTCCTCTCTGGTGACGTCGCGGTGACAAACGCATCGGCAATCACGCTGCCGCTACTGCCCGAGGCCAGCAGCGTCCTGATCAGGAGATCCAGCGAAACCGAAGGGTCGCCAGCCTCCATCTTCGCCACGCGAGACTGGCTCGATCCAATCCTCAAGGCGAGCGCGTTCTGAGTCAGCCGGCAAGATATGCGACGTTTCTTTAGTTCTTTCGCGAGGTGAAGCCGAATCTCGATCAACGTGCTATCTGCTTTGCTCAGAGAAAGGAACTCTGCAGCATCCCCAACGCGCCAACCTGCGGCCTCAAGTCGTTCTTTTTTAGCTCGTCTCATACGGTACCTCTTGTGCTCAGGTGGCGTCGTAACTCTTTAGTCGTTTCTTGCAGGCGGTAATCACCCGTTTTGGAGTTGACTCTGTCTTTTTCTTGAAGATGTCCAGTAGAACCACTGCGTCATGGTCCGTCCGATAAACGATGCGCCACGTGACGTCTCCATCCACAACTCTGAGTTCGTGGCAGCGCTTCCCAATTGAAGGCATCGACCGCGAGTGCGGCATCGTGAGCGTTTCACCCTGTTGGAGCTTACGAAGGAGATATCCAGCTTCACGCCTCGCATCATCTCCGAACGGCGGGCTAGTGACCTCACCACGTAACCAGACGAGAGGCTTATCGTGCGGCGACATGTGAAACGATAGTCTCATCCATGGCATATGTCAAGTCTGACATGGCGGTCCCACGCGCTCCTGCAGGCGTCGTGACTCGAATCTCGCGTTGGTTTGAGTGGCTGGTCTCCTACTTAGGGCAGCTTTCGGAAGGCATTGTCTGGGTCCGTATCCCTTGGCGCTGGCGAACGGTTGGCCAGTGAGCGTATGATCTGGCCATGTACGGGGCACGCGAGCCCGAGCTGACTACTGCTTAGCCGAGTGTGAAGCAGATTCCTCACCCTACCGGATGAAGCTCTACCTCTCCTCCTTCCGACTCGGCGACCGCACCGCAGAACTCAAACTGCTGGCTGCCGGCAAGAAACTCGGCTTCATACCTAACGCTCTCGACCATGTTGAAGAAGAGGCTCGCGTTCTGAGCAACGACCGAAGCATAAGTGAAGTCCGCGAGATCGGAATCGACATCGTTGCGCTGGATCTTCGCAACTTTTTTCACGATCAAGGTGGGCTCCGCGCCGAGTTGGCCGCCTTGGGTGGCGTCTGGGTTCGCGGCGGGAACACGTTCGTGCTTCGTCAGGCAATGCGCCTGAGCGGCTTCGACAATCTGTTAATGGAACTGGCTGCCACAGACTTTCTCTACGGTGGCTACAGCGCAGGAGTGTGCGTCCTTGCTCCGCGACTCGATGGTCTGCACCATGTGGACGACCCAACACTTTCCCCCTACCCGGGAAGCACTGCCATCTGGGAGGGCCTGGGAGTTCTCGATTATCTCATTCTTCCGCACTACAAGTCCAACCACCCAGAGTCGGAGCTAATCGACCTCGATGTCGAATACTGCACCGCGAACAACATCCCGTTCCGAACCCTGCGAGACGGTGATGTCATCATTGAAGACTTTCACCCTGAGCCGGACAACTAGCTGGCCTGTGTAGCCTGCTCCCAAGGTGGGAGGAACACTCGACCTCGTACTCGGGATCCTCTTTATCACTGCCTTCATTAAAACGAGCAGATCATAGAGCGCCTAACGCCTGGAACCACGCGCAGCCTCAACCCGAGGCTATAACATGAATCGGTGCCGTCGACCTGTACTCGGCC
>CAZYTS010000355.1:0-1884 GCA_964649855.1 uncultured Gemmatimonadaceae bacterium | reverse complement strand
GTAGAGGACTTTTCCCACGCACAGGTATCGTTTGCAGCGGCTTTCAGCGACGTTTCAGAACGGAGGGAATCGGGAGAGCTTGGCTTCTTTAGTCTACCCGCTGACGAGGCATTGTTGGCGCAGACGACGGCGTTTGTCGCGCGAACCCGTGGACGTTATCGCGATGTAGTTATTCTTGGCATCGGTGGTTCTGCGCTGGGGCCGATAGCGCTGCGCAACGCTCTTCGGCCGCCGCAATGGAACCTCTTGCCTGAGTCTTCGCGTTCTGGGTGGCCACGGCTGCAGGTTCTGGATAACGTGGATCCAGTAACCGTCGACGCCACACTCCAGCGGATAGATCTGGCGCAGTCTCTTTTCCTGGTCATATCCAAGTCTGGTGGCACGGCGGAAACAATGGCCCAGTACCTCATTGTTCGTGGCCGTTTATTGGAGGCCGGACTCAACCTGCCCGATCACCTGGTCTTCATTACCGATCCGGCTAAAGGCGCGTTGCGGCCGATAGCGACCGCCGAGAAAATACCTGCGCTCGACATTCCTCCGAGTGTGGGAGGTCGCTTCAGCGTTCTCACACCGGTTGGGGTGCTCCCGGCCGCGCTCGTTGGGATCGACGTCAAAGAGCTTTTGAGCGGAGCGGCCGCAGTCGAAAAGCACTGTGCCGCTGCAGGAAGCGAGCTCTCCTCAAATGCTCCGGGCGCCTGGGCCACGTTACTCTGGATGGCAGACACGCGACGTCATCGTCCGATTCATGTGATGATGCCGTATGTAGATTCGCTGCGAGACATAGCTCATTGGTTTGTGCAGCTCTGGGCGGAAAGTCTGGGAAAGGTCCGCAGCGATGGATCGCATACCGGACCAACCCCAGTTCCAGCCCTTGGTGCCACCGACCAGCACTCGCAGGTCCAGCTTTTTATGGAAGGCCCACACGATAAGGTGGTAACCTTCGTCTCGGTGCGTGATCCCGAGACCGACATAACGATTCCCGGATTGCACGCTGACGTTCCGGACCTGGCCTACCTTGGCGGACACACTCTGTGGGAGCTTCTGTCCATTGAGCGACGAGCAACCGCGGGTGCGCTTGCTGCTCGTGGCCGTCCCAGCATGACAATTGAACTGGATAGAGTGGATCCCTGGCATGTGGGAGCTGTTCTGATGTTTCTTGAGATTGCTACGAGCTATGCGGGTTCGCTCTACGGGATCAACGCGTTTGACCAGCCCGGAGTAGAGCTCGGCAAGCACTACACATATGGCATGATGGGCCGGCCGGGATTTGACGCAGCGCGTGCGGACTTTGCGAGGCTCCCAACCCCTGTGTCTGGGCGCAGGATTGAATTAGGTTGACTGGCGCAGGACGCCTCTGGCTCCGTTCCAAAACACGAGACATTCTGACATGACAAGTGCACACAAGCTCCTTGGAGACGCAGTAACCCGTACGGAGTCGCGCATCGAAGTGCGCGACGAAGCAGTGCTCCATGGCGAGGCCATGGACGCGCTCGTTCGCGAGGCGGTCTTTGCTGACGGCAAGGATCGTGACTACGCCAGGTGGTTGATCTGGGAACTGGCTCAGTCGGTGGGTGTGCGGCCCGCATCCATTCACGACCTGTACATGGCGCGCGGACGCGGAGAGGTGAGTGGCTTTACTGTGCCGGCAATCAACGTGAGAGGCGCAGCCTATGACACCGCGCGTGCAATATTCCGCGTTGCAAAAAAGCACGACGCAGGAGCGTTCATTCTGGAGATTGCGCGCTCCGAGATTGCGTATACCGATCAGCGCCCCGCCGAATACGTTGCAGTTATGCTCGCTGCGGCCATGCGCGAGGGGTTCCGGGGACCGGTGTTCATTCAGGGTGACCACTTTCAGGTCAACGCCAAAAAGTTTGCGGCCGA
>CAZYTS010000354.1:0-1910 GCA_964649855.1 uncultured Gemmatimonadaceae bacterium | reverse complement strand
TGCGGCTCCTCAAGGATGTGGAGCAGCAGGAGTTTATTGGTCTCATCGAAGTGATCGCACGAGTACGACGCGCTGGTGCCGAGGACGACGATCTGCTCACCCTGCTCTGGGAACGAGAGTTCAATTTCATCCGGTATCGCTACGTCGACCTCACCGTTGACGGGGTCGCGCCGCTCGAGCTCTCCGAAACGGCCAACAGCCAGAGGCTGGTAGATCCGGCAAACCTTCAGGCGCCGCCGCAGGAAGAAATCCTTCCTTCCGGCGTTGTAAGTGTCGATGACTTCAACACCACGCTCTACTTTCTTGAAGAGCGCGAGATCGAGTATCTGCGTGAGAGTGTGCGACGCGAATACACAGAGGATCTCAGAAAGAACGTGGTGATGATCCTCCTCGACATCTACGACACGCAGGTCGACGCCGCTGTAAGGGACGAGATCTGCGGTGTGCTGGACATTCTGCTGGTGAACCTCCTCACGAGCGGACAGTTGGGCACGGTGGCCACGTTGCTCCGCGAAAGCTCGGTCGCAGCTGAAAGAGCGCGGGACCTCGACCCTGCACAGCGCGACCGCCTCCTGCGACTGGCAGACCGACTCAGCGAACCCGAGGCGCTGGCCCAGCTCCTGCAGTCACTGGACGAGCGCGCGGAGGACGTTGGACAGGAAGAACTGAACGATCTCTTTTCGCAGTTGAGAGTTGGGGCGTTAGGCACGATCCTGCGATGGCTTGGCAAGGTCCAGAACGCAAGGGTTCGTGGGCAGCTCGAAGTTGCCGCCGCCAGGCTTGCCGCGGCAAACACAGCGGAACTCGTGCGACTCATTGGCGTCCCCGAAAGAGAAGTCTCGCTCGAAGCCATCAAACGCGCTGGTGAGATGAAGGCAGCCGCTGCCGTGACGGTGCTCGGCAGAACCCTCGGCCAGACTGACGAGGAGATCCGACTGGCCAGCGTAAACGCACTGGCTGAGATCGGCTCACCAGGCGCGCTTCAGCAACTCGAGAAAACCCTCGAAGACGCATCGCGTGACGTGCGCGTTGCCACAGCCAAGGCCTTTGGACAGCGAACGTATCGCCCTGCACTCACAAGGCTCGAATCCATGGTCCGTGGCAAAAAACTGCAGGACGCTGATCTGACTGAGAAGATGGCGGTGTTTGAAGCATATGGCGCACTCTGCGGAGACGCCGGAATCGACCTTCTCGACGGACTGCTCAACGGCAAGAGTCTTTTTGGCAAACGCGAGGATACCGAGATCCGCGCCTGTGCAGCCCGCGCGCTCGGCCGGATCGGGAGCGATCGCGCCCAGGCTTCGCTGCGCAAGGCTTCGGGAGACAAGGAGATCCTCGTCCGCAATGCGGTCAACCGCGGCCTCAGAGGACCAGCCTGATGAGCGGACCTCGACTCACCCCTGCAGGAGGGGCAGCTGCCGCCAGCAACGAGCTCACCGGTGATTCCTTCTTAAGGCGCGCGGGACGTCAACTCGTTAACACGGTCTACGGGGCGATGCGCGTGATCAGACTTTACCCGCCAGAGAATGAAGCGGTAAAGAACGCGCTCGACGAACTTGCCAGCTCAGCGCGAGCCATTCTGGAACGCGAGCACGAACTCGAGTTTCGGGCGTCCAATGAGTTCATCTTTGTGAACTCTACCAGGCTGAGGCTCGACCTCGACAATTATGCGTCGTTCAGTCAGATTCTCTCCCTGCTTAGAAGCTGTGGAGTAGGCTCATTTCATGTGACTGAGGGAGCGGTTGCCCGCGACTGGCTCGTCTTTCTCTCACTGCTTCTGGCACAATCAAAGGATTCCGATGGCGCTACCATCGGCGACCTCCTGGAACGACTTCAGGCGGCCGGCGTCAATGCTTTTGATCTGGGGCCGCCGCAGGAAGACGAAGACGACAGCGACTTCCAGCGCAGAG
>CAZYTS010000353.1:0-1947 GCA_964649855.1 uncultured Gemmatimonadaceae bacterium | reverse complement strand
GCTATCGAATTCGACCATCCCGAAGCGGTGCGTTTCCAGTATCGACTCTCGGGCTACGACGACGAGTGGCAGTACGCCGGCGATCAGCGCGCGACTACGTACACGAACCTTGCGTCCGGAAGTTACGTCTTTGAGGTGCGAGCTCAGTTAGGGACGCTTTGGGGCGCACCGGCACAGGTCGTCGTCACAAGATCTGGTTACGCCTGGGAACAGACGTGGTTCCTGGGCCTTATGGGATTGCTGGTGCTCGGCGCCATCTACGCGACATACCGCGTCCGCATGCGCCAGGTCGCCACACGCAACGAACAGTTGGAACAGGTTGTGGCTGACCGCACTGCTGAGCTGCGCAGCAAGACCGAGGAACTGCAGGAGGCCAACAGCCTCAAGTCACGCTTCCTCGCCAACATTACTCATGAATTCCGCACACCGCTCACCCTTACCTTCGGCCCCATCGACGATCTTCTCAAGGGGCGGTTTGCAGTCGATGACGCGGCTCGGCCCCATCTCGAGCGCGCCCGGAGTAACGGCAGCCGGTTGATGCGACTGATCAACCAGTTGCTCGACCTTTCGCGCCTCGATGCGCATGCGCTCGTTCTGCACCCGGAGCGGCGCGACCTGGCGAGTCACATGCGGCAGCTCGCAGCGCTCTTTGCCACGCTGGCGTCGGAACGTCGCATCCAATTTGTTCTGCAGATCCCTAACGATCCGTGGGAGCACGTTTACGACGCCGACGTGCTCGAACGCGTGGTCATCAACCTGCTCTCCAACGCATTCAAGTTCACAGAACCGGGCGACAAGGTATCGCTCACACTGGCGCGTGACTCCGATGGTGCGGCGCGAATCGAGGTGGCGGACACCGGACCAGGGATAGCCGCCGAGCATCTCAAGCATCTCTTTGATCGCTTCTATCAGGTTGAGAGTTCGAGTACTCGCGCGCACGAGGGAACGGGCATCGGGCTTGCGCTCGTCAAGGAACTGGTGGACCTGCATGGAGGCGAGATCTCGGTCGAAAGCACGCCGGGCTTTGGGACGAGCTTTGTGGTGATTCTGCCACAGCGCGAGGCCGCGACAGCGCCTATGGGTGTACCTGGCTACGGCGAGCGGACGCCTAACGAGCGCTCGCTCTATGTCAGCATGCCACATGCACTGGAACCTGTGGCCGAGCAGGATCGCCGCGTTGTACCACGAACCGCCAGTGCCGATGATCCGCCACTGGTGCTGGTTGTAGAAGACAGTGCCGACATGCGTGCGTACATCCGGAGCCATCTCGACGACGACTTTGAGATCATCGAGGCCGCCAACGGGCGTGACGGTTTTGCACTGGCGTCGGAGGAGGTGCCCGATCTGGTCCTGAGCGACGTGATGATGCCGGAAGTGGATGGGCTGGAGCTGTGCGCGATGCTAAAGGCGGATGAGCGTACAAGTCACATCCCAGTGGTATTGTTGACGGCGCGCTCGCAGGTGGAAGACAGGATCGAGGGATTCGAGTCAGGCGCAGACGGCTATTTGTCCAAACCGTTTGACGCTCAGGAGCTCAGGGTGCGCGTGAGAACGCTGGTGGAGGACCGTCGTCGCTTGCGTGCGCGTTTTGCAACGCCGCCGTCAGTTTTCCCCAACACGAGCAATGCAGCCGTGAGCGAAGTGCCAGCAGCATCGCTCCCGCCACGTGAAGCAGCGTTTCTCGACAAGGTGCAACAAGAGATCGAGGCACGCCTCTCCGATTCGCAGTTCGGCGTAGACAGGCTCGCCGAGGAGATGTGCATGAGCCCGCGGCAACTATATAGAAAGCTGAATGCGGTGACCGGTGAGACTCCCGCCGGGCTCATCCGCCGGCTTCGTATGAAGCGAGCGAGGGATTTGCTGAGCACCGGCAGGGTCTCTGTGAAAGAGGTAGCGTATCAGGTAGGATTCAGGAGCAGGCCGTCCTTTTCCGCCGCCTATCGTCAG
>CAZYTS010000352.1:0-1960 GCA_964649855.1 uncultured Gemmatimonadaceae bacterium | reverse complement strand
AGTACACAGGAATGAAAGATTTGCTCCGTAGGGATTTTGTACGAGGCGCGGCGTTATCGTCTTTCTCGTATTCACGTATCCTGGGTGCGAACGAGCGCGTGGGGTTGGGATCCATCGGAATCGGTTGTAGCGGCGACCAGGTGCATGACGCTTTCCTTGAGCACAGCGATCAACAGACTGTGGCCGTCTGCGATCTGCGCGACGACTACATGGAGTTGGCGATTAACAAGAGTCGCGCCACGCCGGTCAAGTACCGCGACTACAGGAAGGTGTTTGAAGACAAGAACGTCGATGCGGTTGTCATCGCCACACCCGACCATTGGCACGCACTAATGATGATTGAAGCGTGTCTGGCCGGTAAAGACGTCTATGTGGAGAAGCCCCTCAGCCTCACTGTGGTGGAAGGCCGAAAGATGGTTGAGACGGCTGAGCGCACAAAGCGTGTCGTACAAGTTGGGATTCAGCGGAGATCCGGCAAGTTTCTTCAGGAGGCGGTTGAGTTCGTCCGTTCCGGGGGCATCGGCCACGTGACGGTAGCGAAGGGGCACCATCTTCGAAATGACTGGCCTGAAGGACTTGGGAACCCCCCGGATGGTCCGCCTCCGGACGCTCAAGAGTGGGACCGGTGGTTAGGTCCCGCACCCATGGTCGCATACAACAGGAATCGTTCTTATTACAACTCCCGGTGGTTCTATTCCTATTCCGGTGGTCAACTAACCAACTTCGGAGTCCACCATTTGGATATGTTGCGGTGGTGTTTAGGGCAGGATTCACCAAAGTCAGTAACCGCGATCGGAGGCCGTTACGCGGGCATCCGGGATAACCGCGAGATTCCGGACACGCTGGAGGTCCTCTGGGAATTCGAAGGCCCCACGCTGGTCGTATTCTCCCAGTACAACGCCAACTCGGCGCGAGGCAACGCGCAGGGGTCGGAGATGGAGCTACGCGGTACTAAAGGGACGATGTATCTGCACTCGGACCGCTGGGAGGTGGTCCCCGAGAGGATCGCCACCAGGCCGATGGGCTATCAGACACCGCTGGACCGGGAAGTGCCGAGGCAGTACGGGTTGTCTTTCAAACCCGCGATGGAGTCACGGATCAGCAAAGGTAGTTTCGATACCCGCTTTCACACTAGAAACTTCCTCGATTGCATTAAAAGCCGGGCAAAGTGCAACTGCGATACTCTGGCGGGGCACCTTTCCAGCTCGGCGACCCTCATCGGCAATATTGCGCACCAGACTAAGAGTCATCTGGTGTGGGATGCGCGCGAAGAGAAGTTCACCAACAACTCAGCGGCGAACAAGTTACTCCATTATCGCTATCGGGCGCCTTACGTTCTGCCGTAGTGGGAGACGGGGAAACGCTTCGGGCCGTAGGATGGAATCCTCGATCAAAATGTGCATCACGTGGGACCAGGAAGCCGACGTGGTAGTTGTCGGCGGCGGAGGCTCGGGCATGGCCGCTGCGTTGGCTGCTGCTGAAGCCGGCGCGCAGGTCGTCCTGATCGAAAAATGCGCGCAACTAGGCGGTACCACCAGCATTTCAGTGGGGTCATTCACCGCAGCTTGCACGGCGTTTCAACGAGCAAAGGGAATCGAGGATAATCCTGCCTGGCATGACGAGGACATGGGCAAATTCGCATCGCATTGGGAGATCCACAACAACGCCAGATTGCGTGCTCTGTTTGCTCGTCATGCGCCTGAAACCCTCAATTGGCTAACAAGTCTGGGTCTGGAATTCTATGGACCAAGTTCAGAGCCGCCAAACCGTGTTGCGCGGATGCACAATGTAGTCCCCAACGCGAGGGCATACATCTCCGTTCTTTGGCGCGCCGCTATACGGCGTGGCGTTGTCGTACTCACGCGCCACCGAGCTGAGAAACTCGTCCGCCAGGACGACGGTAGGGTGGTCGGGGTGCGCGTGCATCGCTCGGACGGCAGGGCGTTGATGCTGCGGGCTC
>CAZYTS010000351.1:0-2054 GCA_964649855.1 uncultured Gemmatimonadaceae bacterium | reverse complement strand
CGTTGAGTCGGCGACCCTCTTTGACTTCGGCGTTTCTTACCGGCTGCCAATCGCTTCTGCAAACGAAGTGCTCTTCTCAGTCAATGGCACAAATATCTTTGACAAGGGATATAGAACGATGCCAGGAACACCGCTCATCGGACGCATGATAGTGACGCGGCTGCAGTACTCTTTTTGAACTGACTGAAGGACTCCGGGTGGGTTTGCTGCCCACCCGGAGTGGTTGCCCATGATACTTCGCGCCAACCCACTCCTCGACCGCGACGCACGGTCGGTAATTGCTCATCGAGGCAACCGTGCGCACGCCCCTGAAAACACCCTTTTGGCCTTCCGGCAGGCCGTTGAAGTGGGTGTCGATGGTATCGAGCTCGACGTGCGTCTCACGAGAGATGGGCACGTGGTAGTGTTGCACGACGCGCGCCTGGACAGGACCACCGATATGCGCGGCGAGGTGTCAGAGCTGACCCTCGCCGAAGTTCGCTCCGCTGACGCCGGTGCGCGATTTGCGGGAAGCCGACGCTACCCAAGCAGCCGAGTCGGCGTCCCTCTACTCAGCGAAGTGCTGGAAGAGTTGCCCGAGGTGCCGCTATTGATCGAGATCAAGACGCCGCAGGCAGCTCCTTACGTACGGCAGGTCATCGAGCGCCAGAGCGCCGAGCACCGATGCGTTGCTGCATCGTTCAGCAGAGTGGCTTTAGAACACTTTCGTGGCAGCCCCATACCCGTTGCATCGGCCACCTCGCACGTTGCTTCGCTTCTCGTTCCAGCGCTGGCACGACGAGTAGTTTCACGGCTGCCGTTTCAGGTCATGAGTCTGCCGCGCTTCCATCGCGGCATCCCCGTTCCTCTCGTGGCACTTTCACGTGCCGTCGCGCGCGCAGGAGTTCCGTTGCACGTCTGGACCGTCAACGACGGCTCGCTCGCGCTCCGGCTCTGGAAGAGTGGTATCAGCGGAATACTCTCAGACGACCCGGCTGTTATCCTCGCAGCAAGAAAGGCCCACTACGGCTGACGCTAAACCGCAATTGCGCGCGCACGACCTCGGCCGGAGCAAGGTTGGCGTCAGCTGGCCCAGGGCGGAAGTGCCTGGTCGACACGAGGCAAGAGCTCCGTTGCAACCTGCTCCGCCAGCGCGTCGGCTTCGCGTTGCCTGTCTGACCAGTCTGTCTCGCTGAATTCGCGCGAAGGCGGAATAGGTACCATTACTCGCACGAGGGCTTCCTCGGTCCGACCGCGAGTGGCCGCGTCTCTGAGCAGGTCCCACTTGACCGCGTATTCACTGTGCGCCACGCGACCACGACCCTGATACCAGTAAAGCACTATTGCCTGGGCAGGACCGTTAGCAAGAATGTACCGATTGACCGTCACCTGACTGCCACCCATAGGCAGGTTGACTGTTCCTGACTCCACCGTCTGCCAGCCCGCCCCCGGCAGACAGTTGCGCGGAGAGTGGATCGTCTTTCCCGTGGCCTGCGAGTCGTAATAGCCTACATATACGGAGAAGGCCTTGAGCGAATCCGGCTGGTAGATGCGGAAGACGTAGTCGGTGAACCCCGCAACCCTCGCCTCCTCATCAGTTACGATGTGCTCCTCTCCTGTCACGCCGGCCAGAGTCACTGGCATCGACTTGAGAGGTCGCTCCAGCTGCGCCGCTTCCTGATTCTGCGCGCTTAGCGTGAGGAGAAAGCCGGCTCCAAAAAGAAACGATGGGATCAGGCGCCTGAGCTCAAGCATCGGCAACTCCTCCTGCAAGACTCGGCGTCGCCATCGGTGACCTTCCGCCAGAACCACCATCGCCCTTACCTCCCCGCGCCAGCCACTTCTTTTCCAGCTTCAGTACAAACCAGGAAATGCCTCCAAGGATTGCAAAGGCGACCAGAAAGAGGAGCCATCCCTCGGTTATATGCGAAAAGCCTTCGGCAAGCGAAGGATCCACAAAGGCAACCAGAAAGCCCGTGGCAAACACACGAACACCGTTCACGAGTACTGCAACAGGAATAGAAAGCGCGATTATCGCCATGCGCGACACGGGGTGCTTGAGTAGCATGCCCCCC
>CAZYTS010000350.1:0-2080 GCA_964649855.1 uncultured Gemmatimonadaceae bacterium | reverse complement strand
GCTCAGGTAACGTCCAAGCAGCACCAGTGAAAGCGGCGTCCCTTCGCGAGTGGCGAGTATGACAAAAAGCGAGATTGCGGAAAAGCCAAGCGCGGCCCCCACAACCATCAGGACCGCGCGCTTCTCAAACCTCTCTGCCACGCTGCCTCATCTACCTGAGTTCCCGATCATCCGAGATCCAATAATTGTCTGGCAATAGTGAAATACACTACGATCCCGCTGACATCTACAAGCGACGCAACAAAAGGCGATGACGCCACAGCTGGATCCACATTGATTCGCTGAAAGAACAGCGGCAGCATAGCACCAACTACCGCACCAACCACTACAATCACCACCAGAGTTATCGATACCACAGCAGCCATTTCAATCGGCGTATGCCACAACAAAGCCCTTGCAAAACCTAAAACGCCGAGGCATGCGCCCAGTACGAGACCCTGGCCCAACTCGCGACGTAGAACGCGGAATGCGTCGCGCAGCTCCACGTCTCCCACCGCCAGCGCACGCGTGATCAGCGACGACGACTGCGAACCCGAGTTTCCTCCCGACGAGATGATGAGCGGAATGAAAAGCGTAAGCGTGAGAGCGGCTGCAAGCGTGTCCTCATAATGACGCATTGCGGTACCGGTAAACATCTCGCCAATAAAGAGAAAAACCAGCCACCCCACTCTCTTGCCAGCCACGTTCCAGAAGCCCGCCTGAAAGTACGGCTCTTCGAGTGGCTGCACCGCGCCAAGGCGCTGCACGTCTTCGGTCTGTTCCTCGACAAGTGCATCGATAACGTCGTCGACTGTGATCACACCAATCATTCTGTCTGCATCGTCTACGACCGGGACTGCCACAAGGTCGTACTCCGAGGTGACCTCGGTGACTTCCTCACGATCGGCGGTCGCGGGCAGCTTTACGATCTCAGTCCAGGCGACGTCGGCTACTGTGGCACCTTCGGGTGCGGCAACCAGTTCTCGCAACGACATCACGCCAGCGAGTTTGCCGTTCTCGTCAACTGAGTAGATGGTGTGCATCGCTTCTTTACGTCCGCCGCGCGCGGCAACGCGCACCTGCTCGAGCGCACGCTCCACAGTCAGCGTCTGCAGCACCGAGACGAACTCGGTCGTCATGAGACCGCCAGCCGTATCTGGCTCGTACTGCAGGAGTCGTTCGGTCTCGCGCCTTGCTTCGGTGGGCAGGTCTTCGAGGATCTCGTCTGCCGTTTCAGGTTCGAGCTCTTCGAGGATGTCGGCGCGATCGTCCGGAGTCATTTCGGAGACGATCTCCGCGGCCTGCTCCGTAGACATCTCTTCGAGGAGCTTTACCCGCAGCTCTTCTTCTAGATACTCGACTACATCTGCTGCGCGCGCCGGACCGAGTACCTTGAGCAACTCCGCAAGGCGCTCGTACGGCAACATCGCAGCAACATCTGCCAGGTCTTTAGGGTGCAGCTCCTCGGTCTCGGCGGCGACGTCGCCGGGAGATTCGTCCAGAAATGCGAGTATGTCCGGAGCGAGGAGCGCGGCAAGCTCGCGGTCCTGAGCGCGCGGCAATGAGCTCATGGGGTCCTTCCTTGCAGGAGACCTGATCGATGCTCAGGCCATGGTCCCGAGCGCCGGCCAACTTAAGAATTCGTTGCAGCCAGAACAAGAAAGTCTGCGCGTACGGATCAGACTACCCCACTTGTTACAACAGAGGATCCCAACGCTTACCCTTCGTTCTCAGGAGCGAGGGGAAGGGAACGTCGCACGGTTACGTTCGTAAGAGCGTATCCTGCTACGTCGACCGCCTGGCGCAGCAACGATTCGTCCAGGGGTTCCGCGTGCTCCAGTTCGGCAAATCCAATCTTAACTGTTGCAGACGAGATTCCATCGACTGCGCCGAGTGAAGTGGAGACTGCCTGCACGCAGTAGACAGTTCGCATTCCTTCTATTGATAGCCGGGTCTGCACGTTTCAGGTGGACGAAGAGGGCGAGGGGTGCTTCGACGCTTGAAAGTTGGGAGGTTGGGAAGTTGGGACGACCCTTCGACCACCGCTTCAGCTATGGTCGTTCGAAGCAAAGGACCCGTTCACGATTGGCGTCCTTCCCAT
>CAZYTS010000349.1:0-2114 GCA_964649855.1 uncultured Gemmatimonadaceae bacterium | reverse complement strand
TACGCCCCGCTCTCGAAAACCGTTTCCAGGAAGAACGCGCCAGCAGACGTACCGCGCCAACGAAGGACCAGAGTGTGCATTTCGGCGACGATGAGTGGCGTCGTAACGAGCAAAAGCCCGACTCGAACTGCCTCTTCGTACGCCTCCCTCGCAACACTGTGACCACTTTCCTTAGGCGACAGCGCGGCGAACCACCCCGCGGTATCAAGAAACAACGAGCCTGCCACGCTGTTTACCGCCGTTTGGGTGAGCCTTTGCGTTTTGGCGCAGGGGTCAGCGACGCAGCTAGATACTCGTCGTGCCGCGCGCCCACATCGGAGGGCAAGTCAGGCGCCCAGGCCGCCGAGTTCATTTCGGCGAGGAGCTGCATAGCAGGGTTGCGGTCAACCAGAAGCTCGCCAGCCATGCGACGAAGGCCGCGACGCAGAATCTCCGCGCCTGATACCCCCGCAACTGCTGCTGCCTCCCGAAGCAGTTTTCGCTCCGGCGCGGCCAGATATACCTGCACCGGTTCGCGGACGACACCCTTACGAGAAGCCATTATACATTCATCCGATTAATGAATAGCGTAAATTAACATGGCCTGAGGACCAAAACAACTAGACAGACGTCTGGAATCCGCAGCTAAGAAACTCGGCGGAACTGGGGTTAGCATCGAGTGGCGCGTCCGACCGAAGCCTCGCGTTAAGTAGGCCCGCAGGGAGGCGTGCACTTAGTGAATGTCTGGGATCCAGTCGCTTTCGGGAACGCTTGCGAGTCCACTTGACCATCTAGTGCTCCAGCTCTTATCGTACCTCAACCACTAGATAAACTAGACGTCGCACGCCCACCATGACCAACCCCAACTTCCTTACCGGCACCCTCGATCTCATCATCCTCCAACTCCTGCGTGCCGAACCCACAAACGGCTATGACCTCACCCAGCGCATACAGGTCATCAGCAAAGACCTCCTGAACGTCAATGCTGGGTCCCTCTACCCTGCTCTCTACCGACTCGAACAACGAGGACTACTTAAGGCAAGCTGGGCCGAGTCTGAATCCGGCCGGCAGACAAAGGTGTATTGCCTAACCCCTACCGGACGCAAACAGCTCGCCGAACAACGCGCCAGTTGGGCTCGCTTCTCCGACGCCCTAACGTCGATCCTCAAGGTCGGACCGTCGGCCTGACAAAAGTCAAATGATCGCCCGCATCCTCCTCTGGCTCCGCTCCTTCGTCCTGCGCAAACGCCTCGAACGCGAGATGCAAACGGAGATGGCGCAGCATATCGAGCGCTCCACTGAACGCCTCATCGCACGCGGGATTTCGCCAAAAGAAGCTCGACGCCAGGCACTCGGTGAGTTCGGCAACATAACCTACCTACAAGAAGAAGGACGTATCGCCCGTGGTACCAATGGACTGGACACACTGCTAGGCGACATACGCTTCGGCTTTCGGCACTTCCTCCGCAACCCGCTCTCAACCCTGACCATGGTCGCGGTCCTCTCCATCGGGATCGCAGTCAATGTCGTGCTCTTCACCATGGTCTACTCCTTCACCGAGCGACCACCAGCCGGTGTCAAAGCATCCAACGATCTGGTGCGTGTCCGCGGAAGCCAGCTTGGGCTGGACTCCCGTACCGAGCGCGCGTTCACCATGGACGAGGTCGACGCGTACGCCGCTCTCAAGACCCAATTCTCGCATGTCGCAGCGTGGACCTCACAACCACTGACTGCGCTGGCACCCGGCATCGAGGAGACGACTCTCACCGCCACCTTCGTGACTGACGAGTACTTCAACGTGCTCGGCGTACAACCAATCATCGGGCGCGGTCTCGTCCAAAGCGACGGCGCTCAGGTGGCCGTGTTGTCATACGCGGCGTGGGTGCGGTCGTTCTCTCAAGACTCCAACATTGTCGGCAGAACGATTACTCTGGCTGACGTCCCCTTCACTATCGTGGGTGTAGCGCCACCGCGTTTTAGGGGTGCTGCCTGGGAAGCGCGCAACGACATGCAGGCGTGGCTGCCGCTACCCAGCCGCAAGCTGCTCTTACCAACCGCCTCTCACGACGAGGATGTATTTCTTGTTATCGGCAAGTTGCAGCCAGAGATAGCTCGTGAAGAGGCAAGCGCGGCCG
>CAZYTS010000348.1:0-2187 GCA_964649855.1 uncultured Gemmatimonadaceae bacterium | reverse complement strand
GACGGGGACTGGGAGCGTCTGAACCTCCTGGCGAGCATGGCGAAGTGCTTCGCGAGCGACATGGCGATGCGCGTCACGACGGATGCGGTGCAGATCTTCGGAGGCTACGGATATACGAAGGACTATCCCGTGGAGCGCATGATGCGCGACGCCAAGATCTGCGAGATTGGCGAGGGCACGAGCGAAATTCAGCGACTCGTGATTTCCAGAGAACTCCTCAAAGATCTCATTTCGTGAACTACTCGCAGGTTGCCAGGCGTTTGCGCCTGCCACTCGGCTTTGTATTTGGCGTCGGGTATCTCCTTTTTGCTCGTCCCACACCGGGAACTCTCACTGTCGGCGCTGTTGTGGCGCTGTGGGGACTCCTGGTCCGCGCCTGGGCTGCAGGGCATATCGTCAAGAACGACAGGCTGGCCACGACCGGCCCCTACGCCCACACGCGTAACCCCCTCTACTTCGGGTCGTTTCTTATAGCAGTGGGCTTTGCCTACGCGGCCCACTGGTCGCTGCTGCTCCTCGTGGCGGCTTTCTTTGCTCTCATCTATGTTCCAACCATGGAAAGAGAACGAGCTAACATCTCTGCCAGATTTCCCGCCGAGTACGCGGAGTGGGCGCGACACGTGCCTGCCTTTTTTCCGCGGTTGAGTGCGTGGAAAGGCTCCGAAGGAGCTACTGGTGAGGCTCGCTCTTCCGAAGGTTTCAGCAGCGCATTGTACATGAAGCACCGGGAGTGGAAGGCGGCGCTGGGTTATGCTGGCGCGCTGGTGGTGCTGGTATTGCGCATGCGTGGTGTAGTATGAAGACCGTATTCCCACGGATGCTGGCGCGACTCGCTCGCATCCGTAGCTATTTGTCGCAGCTTGCCAGGCGCGTGCCGGCTGGCGCATCTGCGACAGGTTCCAGTGTTGCCGTAACCAAAGCGAGTGCTTTTGATCGCAGCTTGGCGCACCTCACGACGACCGCTGCACACGTTGCAGCGGCGCCTCTAAAGGCGCGGCTCAGCTGGTCGATCGCGGCAGAGCAGGGAACCACAACAACTACCGTGCGAGCGTTGGCGCATCTGCGCTTTGTCGCCGCGCGTCCCCCACTCTCTACAGGAGCTCACCGCACCAAACCGCTCGAGTCGCGAGCGCGTCGTAGCCGGCGAGCCATAGATGAAACGCGAGATACTGATCAGCTCTACGTCGCGCGAAACGCGTGTAGCCATCCTCGAAGACGAGCAACTAGTTGAACTCCTGGTCGACCGCCCCGAAGCTCGGCGCATGGTCGGCGACATTTATCTGGGACGTGTTGAAGCGGTGCAGCCTGGTATTCAGGCAGCGTTCGTAGATATCGGCACGGAGAAGAGCGCCTTCCTCCATGCCTCGGATGTTGTGTCCGGCAACGGTGACGAGGACGATGATGATGATGACGACGACGAAGAGGATGAGTCTCCGCGCAAGAGTTCAAGACGCCGGGAGAAGGCACCTCCTATCCAGGACGTCGTAAAGAAGGGCGATACACTCATCGTGCAGGTCTCCAAGGAGCCCATTTCTACTAAAGGCCCGAGGGTTACGGCCGAAGTCTCACTCGCGGGGCGTTTCCTCGTGTTCATGCCGCATGCGACGCGGGTTGGCGTGAGCCGCAAGATCGGGGATCGCACTGAACGGCAGCGTCTGCGAGAACAGGTCCAGGGGATGATGCCTTCAAAGGCGGGCGGCGTAATTGTGCGAACCGTTGGTGAGGATGCCACGACCGAGAGCTTCAAGCGCGAACTGGATACGCTTGTGAGTCAGTGGAAGCGCATCAAACGCAAGACGACGTTTGTGCGCGCTCCGTCGCTCCTGCACCGTGAGACCGGACTGACCAGGGGAATCATCCGGGACGTATTCAGTTCGCGGATCGAGAAGGTGCAGGTCGACTCCAGGCAGATCTACAACGAGATAGTTGAATACCTGAAGGGAATTGCTCCAGAGTTGGTGGAGCGCATTCATCTATACGAGGGAACGGTACCGCTCTTTGACAAGGCGGATATCGAGACGGAGATCCGTGACATCTTCAAGCGACGTTGCGAGCTGCCCTCTGGCGGCTATCTGATCATCGAGCCCACTGAGGCGCTGGTGTCGGTGGACGTCAATTCCGGTCGGTTTACCGGCAAGAAGGATCCTGAAAAGTCGATTCTCGAGTCGAGTCTCGAGGCTGCACGCG
>CAZYTS010000347.1:0-2193 GCA_964649855.1 uncultured Gemmatimonadaceae bacterium | reverse complement strand
CCCACGATGCCCGGGAACATATTGATCTTCAGGTATCCGACGTTGGATTCCAACTTTGAACCAACTACGGCCTGGGGGGTACTGAAGGGTTGCTTGGGCTTCAGCACAGGAATTTCTACTTCGACAGACGCCTCTCTCCCATCTGCTTTCAGAACTCGCAGCTTTGTTGGCCGGCCAGGCTTCAACAGCACACGGCCGGGCGGACGAATTTCTTCCCCATCAATCCCGATAAGCAGGTCACCTTTCTGAAGACCCGCCCCGTGTGCCGGACCGCCGTCTTGAACATCCTGCAGCATCCAGCGAAGTCCGCCTTGCGTTTCGCATTGCTGCAGAGTGGCACAGATCGACTGGCGCGGCGGTAATGGACGCCAGTTGCGGTGATAGAAAGCAGTGTGGCTCGAGCCCAGTTGTGAGACAAGATCATGCATCTGCTGCTCAAACTCGGCCGCACCTCCTCCATTCAGAATCGTGGGTGTTCTTGCACTGACCAAGCTGCGCCATTTCGGAACGTCGAATTCAGGATCGAAATATTTCTGCTCCACCAAATTGGAAACCTTACGGAGGAGCTCTTCTTTTTGCTTCCGGTCCACTTCCATGCGCCTACTCCGAGAATTTAATTTGCCGAGAGCCGTCCCCCACCAAAGTGAATCCCGCCCAGTAGTACGGCACTGCGTCATCACCGAACTGTTCTATGAGTTCAAGTTTGGCTTTCTGTAGTGCGACGGCTCTATCCACGCCTTTGGCCAAGTTCGAGTAGAAGCGCTTCATGAGAGACGTCGTAAAAACATCGTCTGCGGCCCAAAGGCTCGCGACTACGCTCTTCGCGCCGGCAAAAAGGAACGCTCGCACAAGATTTACAATGCCCTCTTGCCCCACGAGGCGACCCGCCCCAGTATCACACGCCGACAACGTTACCAGATCGGCCGAGAGGTGCATATCCGAGATCTCTCTGGCCTGCAGTAGACCATCGTTCTCATCCTTCGTGCCACGGGCAAGTACCAATGCTGCACGCTCGGGCGACGTGCTGCTCGAGATTCCATGAACCGCTATGTGCAATACTCTGATTCTCTCGAGCGGTTGTGATCGGAGAGCCGCTTCCGTGGCCTTCAGTCCCATGAGGACGATAGCCTTAGGACCTGCGATATCTGCAATCGACCTCACCTCTTCCGCGGTGCCGGCCAAAGGCGGGAGCCTCTCTCCTTTGAGATCGTAAAGGCCACGAATTGTACCTACCGGAACTGTTTTCGCGCGGCCCCCAGAAGTAGCGATCAGGTTCCCACCCTCCTGGTACGGCACATCCCCGACCGCTAAGAGAGGCACGTCCGTCGCCGCGTTCTCAGGCTGAGTCCTCAGCAGATGAAGCACGGTTGCGGATGGCGAATAGGTGACAACACTACGCGCTAGAACGTAATCACCTCTTCTGTCTACCAAGGCGTCGAACGGCAGCAAGTGCAGTTTGCCGTCCGGCACAACGATTAGATGGCGCGCTTGATTATCTTTAGCAACCGATTCCAGAAGAACCGAGTAAAGTTCTCGGGCCGGCTCCTTCGCACTCCTTTTCGACCGAACCTGCGCGAGATATCTGTCCACAAGCGCCTCGATACGATCCCGATCGGGCAGTGCGAATGCGCGGATCTCGTTCTTGTCGATGAGCAAACAATGGGATCTTGGCGACGCAAGCGCATACTCCACGATGAGTTCGTCCGGCCGGAGCATCTTTTGCAGCTTGCTGAGCTCGATCGGCTGGCCCCGCCCTAATTGTCGTGGTATTGAGCTCACTTTAGTTCCGGAGAGTCCCTGCTCCTCCTCAAAGAGCTTTTCGAGAATCTCCCTGCGCTCATCTCGTGCAGAAGCGCGCATCAGCCGAATCTGCAAACGCGCAATCTCGCGCTCACGGGCCGTCTGGGCACGAGAACCTGTATTCGGAGTCCGTTCCCGGCTGGTCAAGACATCCACAGCCGTTCTGCCGCGCGCCCGCTCTAGAACTTCGAATGCTTTTGCCGGCGAACTAAGGCGATCGACAGTGAGAGCGAAATGATCGACATAGATTTGGCTCATTGCGCCGATCAGCGACGTTCGCGCGGAGGGACTCACACTGCTGACAAGCAGCCCGTCGATGACGTCTTCTGCTTGTTCATACAGACGTGCGTTTTCTAGAGCAACCGCCGTCGAATTCGCTATGACTGCACCGAT
>CAZYTS010000346.1:0-2202 GCA_964649855.1 uncultured Gemmatimonadaceae bacterium | reverse complement strand
AGGTTTGGACAGTGGATTCTGGACACGGCTCGAGAGGTGTTTGTCGAGGCGTGGCTCGACTATCAGTATGAGATTGGCCTTCGCCACCATCGCACGGGAAAGAACCGTACCGACGGCGCTGACTCAACTGCAATAGTTCCCTTTCGTGATCTCTTTGCGTTGATCTTTCCCGTGACTTTCACGCTCAAGCCCTTTCTGACAAAGAAGGGTCATTCAGCCGACGACGTCGACAAAATGCACGCAGCCTGGGTCAAGTCCTGTCTGCTGCAGATGACGCTTTGGAGCTATCCGTATGTTCGCGAGGGAGACTTTTGAAAGGCCGTGTCCCGAGGACGCAGGCGTTTACATGTCGGTGATCGTTTGTCAACCTTACAAACACGACGCTATGTCCCGGGAAGTCGGAGCTATAGGAACCGCGGCCCCTGCGAACGCAGGGGCCCAGTGTCGTTTGCCTTTAGGACTTGACGAGCGCAGCGCGCAACTCATCTCCCCATCACGACGCTTAACGGCCACAATAGTGATGACACCAAGATCGCACCCGCTCCACGTTGGTCCTATCCCAATCTACTTGAGCCGAACCAGATAGGAACCTTGATCCACGTCCAGTGCATGGTCCGCCACGAAGGTCCGGAGCTCTCCCTTTAGGAGCCGCTCAACCAGTGGCTTGAGCACAGCACCACCCGCCGAGCCCCGGCCTCGCCCCGTGATAATCTTAACGACTGCGCCAGCATGCAAACGGTTGGCCGTGGCGAGATAGTTGCGCAACAATGCTTTTGCCTCTTGTTGCGAAGCACCGTGAAGGTCCAGGACGTCAGCAACTTCCGCGTCAAGAAGCGGATCGCTTAACTCCGGAATCCCTTTCCGTCGCCTGGCCACTTACGCTACGGTTTGTTCACAGCAGCGGTATCGCTAACGCTGACTCCACCACGAAGGAACGATATGAGCAGCGGATTCACCACATCGCCCCGCTCCATATGCGGCAGATGGCCAGCGCTATCTATAGGGTGGAACTCCGCCTGAGGGATGGCGCGACGAACCGAGTCCGCACGATCAAACGGCACAGCCGTGTCTTCCCTCCCCCAGATGAGGAGCGTGCGCGTACCCTGCGAACCTACACGTCCATAGACTGTGTCCAGTTTGACCCAGGCAAGTTCAGTTGAAGTGGAGAGCAGTGCTCGCCCAAACCCGCGATACTGCATCTGATCGCGGTATCGGTCGGGCCAGTCCGGCCACCGCTCAGGATGAACAAAATCACCCAACTGGCCATCGGCCATTGGCGGCACTACCAGCGACTGCCACAACATCGTGCCCAGGAATCTCACCTGGAACCATCCGGGAACTGGGTCGCGACGACCTGCTATGGGATCAACAAGAACAAGCGAACGCACGCGCTCAGGATGGCGGCCGGCAAAGGTTGCGCTCACTGCACCGCCCATCGAAAGACCAATAACATCTACCGGCTCTCGCCAGCTCAGCGAGTCGAGAAGTTGCGTGAGCTGATTGTCAAAAAGATCGAGCGTGTAGTCGACGTCGGGACGATCGGAGAAGCCGCGTCCGTAGATGTCATAGCGCGCAACACGAAATCCGGCATTGCTCAGCGCAGTCGCGGTTGAATCCCAGATGTACGACGGCACCGAGAAGCCGTGAACGAGCACTACTCGCTGTCCGGTATCAGGTCCCGAAAGGTCGTAGTGTGTAAAGCCGTCGCTGAGTTGCACGAACCGCCCAGGTGCACTAGCGCGTGCGGTCGCGTCAAGGTCCAGATGCTCGGGGTTTTTGACGCGATAAACGAGGGCGAGTATCGCAATACAGATGGCAAGGATCAGTAGTGCTGCGCGCATCTAAGCTTAGGGCGGCTGGAGTTGCCTCAAGCTAAGCGCACCGGCGAGTGATGACGAGAGGCAGGTTTCGACGCCTCGAGCAACGTCCCCAACCCACGAGGACCATCGTCGAAGCGTCGAGACGTAGCAGCCTCACCGCGCCGCAGCCAATCTTGCTACAACTTTTCAGTAACCACCATGCGCGTCCACTGCGCGTAGCCTCCGAGCCCAAGGAACTTTGCGACGTCGCCCTTACCATATAGACATCCGCCCTCCGCAGAGAGAAAGCCACCCCAGGTTTCGCAACTGAGTTCCAGGTAGATCCGCACGTCGGGGGCGCCTTCAGGCAGAGTAAAGGTGTAGAGCTTGGTCGTCTTGCCGT
>CAZYTS010000345.1:0-2240 GCA_964649855.1 uncultured Gemmatimonadaceae bacterium | reverse complement strand
TGATCAGGAAGGCAACGTCATAGGTGAGCGGCGCGGCACCGGCAGCGGCCCAACCGTGGTTTTGTCGGGCCATCTGGATACGGTCTTTCCTGAGGGCACGGATGTTAAGGTCAAGCGCGAGGGTGAGCGCTACCTGGCTCCTGGTATCGGGGATGATTGCCGAGGATTGGCGGTGATCCTGTCTGTGGCGCGCGCCATGGCGGAAGCCAAGGTGCAGCACCCCGGCACGATTCTGTTTGTCGGCACGGTGGGCGAAGAGGGGCCGGGCAACCTGCGGGGTGTTCGCTATCTCTTCAAATCGCCTCCGCAAAAGATCGACTATTTCATTTCGGTTGATGGCACGGGGCTCGGTCTAACGACCGGCGCGGTGGGGAGTCGTCGCTATCTGATCGAGTTCCAGGGGCCTGGTGGTCACAGCTTTGGCGCGTTTGGTATGCCCAATCCCATTCATGCAATGGGTCGAGCCATTGCAACGATTTCTGACTTTCAGGTGCCGCAGTCGCCGCGAACGACGTTCAATGTAGGGATCGTGAGCGGGGGAACGTCGGTGAACACCATATCACCGCGCGGTGGTATGGAGGTTGATCTGCGTTCAGAGAACCCGACGGAACTGGCTGCAATCGACGCCAAACTCCGGGCAGCGGTCGAGGGAGCTGTGCAAGCCGAGAATGCGCGCTGGCCGCGGGCAAGGCAGGAGACCAAGGTGACTGTAAAATGGACGGACATGGGCATTCGTCCTGCGGCGCCAGTGAACGACACGTCGGTTATTGCCAGAACTGCAGTGGCAGCGGGCAAGTCGCTGGGCTTTACGGCCGAGACTGGAGCATCGAGCACCGACTCAAACATTCCCATGAGTCTCGGGATACAGGCAGTGACGATGGATGGTGGTGGCCGTGGTCGCGGCGCGCATTCGCTTGGCGAATCGTATGAGGACGGCCCTGAAGGTTGGAAGGGTCCGCAGTGGGTGCTGCTTACGACGGCGATGCTGGCGGGGGCTCGTTAGAACTACCTAGGCAATCGCTCCATCCGTAAGCAAAAGAGCCACGCCCAAACAGGTGTGGCTCTGTCGCATCCACATTATCTCGCGCGGAGACCAGTCAGAGCCAGTCCTTCACTGGCTTCCCATACATCCGCCTCATCACCGCCCGCGTCTGCGCTGCTCCGCTCGCTTTAAATACCGCGTACTGCCTGAGCAAACGCAGGTACTCACGCTCGTTCATTCTGTAAGCCGAGTGCGGCATCCGGATCAGCTCCCGCTCTACCTCCCAGTTGTTACGGCGGCCTAGGCGCCAATCCGTCTTCACCAGCGCATCCAAATGCGCCGTCCCAAACCCTATCACCCTCCCCGATCCATCTACGAACGGAGGAGCATACGTCGCGACCAGTTCGCGTATCGATCTGAAGACCGGTTTGCGCCCGTGCAACCCATAATCCCGGGAACGAGCCACCGTCCCCCAAAGTCCCTTCTGCCTGTAAAGAAACAGCACGTGATCGAGTCCATCCTGTGACTCGATGTCGAGTACGATCGGCGAATACCCGTGCTGATCCAGCACCGTCGCCGCAAACAGCACAGCCTCCAGACAGTGCGCCTCACCATGTTCCAACACGCCACGAAAAGTGCGCATCGTGACCCCACCCTTCATCCAGTTGTAGGGGAACTCCCTGAGGAACTGCTGCACCGCACGCGGAGTGCGAAGCGAATCGATTACCCGGAGCTCTCGCCGAGTAAACGCGGAACGAGGAGGAGTGCGACGAGGCAGGGCTGCCAGAACCCGGTAATCGGTGCGGATGGTCAGAAAAGTGTGGTTATGATTGTCGAATGCCGGCCGGCCTGCCACTGCAAACCGCCCAAAACCGCACCGTCCCACGACTACGGTTGACAGATCGCAGATCCGCCCGTCACTTGGAAGTCTAAACTCCAACCCGCCAAGCATGTATCAGCGCGTGATGTCCAGGATTATCGCCCTCGCGGTCGTCCCTCTTTTGACGACCGCCACGCCAGCCACGATCCTGGCGCAGAATGCCCAGGACACCACGCGTAAAGTCCTGGTGATCCCGGGGCAGCGAGACGGCGCCTCGGTCTTTCCACTCACGAACTACAAGGAAGTAAAGCCGCTGGTTGAAGGCCAGATGGACTTTAAGCACTACCACACATCTGCAGAAATCGAGTGGTGGATGCAGAAGTGGGCACGCGAGCATCCGGACTTTATCGAGCTCTATACCGTGGGCAAGACATTTGG
>CAZYTS010000344.1:195-2274 GCA_964649855.1 uncultured Gemmatimonadaceae bacterium | reverse complement strand
TCACGCGGCAAACAGCCTTTTATACCGACGTGAACTACACGCCCGACGGCCAGCGCATTGTTGCCTATCGCGGACCTCGTCAGCCGCGGCTCGAAGAAGGGGCAATGTATGGCCGGGAACTGATCTGGATCCCAGCGACGGGCGGCGCCGTAACGTCAATTACTCCCATAGGAGGAGGGGGCTTTCCGCATTTTACTCGCAACGAGAGCGACAGAATCTATGTAACGCAGGGTAACCAGGGCCTTGTGTCGATGCGGTTTGACGGCACCGATCGCAAACAGCACCTGCGCGTAACGGGCAATCCAGACTACAGGTCGGCCAACGCCCAACCGAGTAATGCATCAGAGATTCAGATATCTCCCGATGGGGGCCGAGCAATTGCTGAAGTCGACAACAACGTGTTTGTAGTGGAGATCCCGCAGATCGGTTCACAGGCGCCGACTGTATCAGTCGTCAATCCGGCGAACGCCGCAGTTCCCGTGCGGCGCCTCACGCGAATTGGCGGAGACTTTTCAGGTTGGCACACCAACGGGACGTTGGCGCATTTCTCAATTGGTCGGAGTTATTTCACCTATGACTTGCAGCTCGCAGACTCGCTTGTACGCGACTCAACGTCGCGTGCTGACTCTGTGCGTCGCGCAGGCCGTCAGGGAGCTGGGGCTGGCAACGATTCGGCACGGACGGCGTCGGATACCGCGAGGAGCGTACCTGCCTACGAACCCCAAAGGATCGACGTAGCCATAACTGTCCCGCGCGATAAGCCGCGAGGGAGTCTCGTGTTGCGCAACGCCCGGGTCATCACGATGAAAGGCGACGAGGTGCTGGAATCGGCAGATATTCTAGTTCGCGACAACAGGATTGTTGCCGTAGGCGCGTCTGGCTCAGTTGCGATCCCGGCAGGAACGCAGGAAATGGATATGCGGGGCAAGACGATCATGCCGGGGCTCGTTGACACGCACGCTCACATGTGGCCGGACTTTGGGATCCACCGTGCGCAACCGTGGATCTATCTGGCTAACCTCGCCTATGGAGTCACCACGACGCGCGACCCGCAGACGGCAACCACCGACGTGCTTTCGTATGGCGACCTGGTTGAAACGGGTGACATTCTCGGGCCGCGCATCTTTTCCACCGGGCCTGGTGTGTTCTGGAGCGACGACATCAAGAGCCTGAATGATGCACGTGACGTTTTGCGTCGATATACCGAGTACTACAACACACAAACGATCAAGCAATATATGGTCGGCGACCGCAAGGTCAGACAGTGGGTCGTCATGGCAGCGCACGAACTTGGCCTCTCGCCAACGCTCGAAGGTGGACTCGACTACAAGAAGAATCTCACAGAGGCCATGGATGGATATGCAGGCTTGGAGCATTCCTTTGCAATCGCGCCACTCTACAAAGACAACCTGCAGCTCCTGGCTGAAAGTGGCACGACCTACACGCCAACGCTTCTCGTGCTGTATGGAGGGCCATGGGCTGAGAATTACTGGTTCCAGCGTCACGACATAACGCGCGACGAAAAGCTCGGGCGCTTCACGCCCAGGAGCGAACTGCTGCGTATGGGTTTGCGTCGTCCCGGGTGGTGGCATTCGAGCCAGTATTCACATCCCCTGATCGCGGCGCAGGCTAACAAACTCATCCAAGCGGGTGGCCGAGTCGGCATTGGGAGCCATGGACAGCTCCAGGGACTCGGCTACCACTGGGAGATGTGGAATCTGGCGAGTGGAGGAACCAAGCCCATGGATGTACTTCGTGCTGCAACGATACACGGGGCGCACGCGATTGGACACGCCAGGAGCGTGGGAAGCATCGAGAGCGGCAAGTTAGCCGATCTCGTGGTGCTGGACGCCAACCCGCTCGAGAACATTTTCAACACGAACACCGTGCGTTATGTGATGAAGAACGGGCGACTATATGATGGCAATTCGCTGGATGAGGTATATCCGCGAAAGCGTCCGCTTGCGCGTGGCTGGTGGGCGGAGCAAACGCCGCCGACTAACGACGATGGGCAGGGGTAGGGCGAGTGCGGTATCAGATCACCGCTCCTGCGAAGGCACTCCTCCGCGGCTCCTGCGA
>CAZYTS010000344.1:0-95 GCA_964649855.1 uncultured Gemmatimonadaceae bacterium | reverse complement strand
AGGCACACCTCCGCCGCTCCTGCGAAGGCACACCTCCGCCGCTCCTGCGAAGGCACACCTCCGCCGCTCCTGCGAAGGCAGGAGCCTAGTGTCTT
>CAZYTS010000343.1:0-2298 GCA_964649855.1 uncultured Gemmatimonadaceae bacterium | reverse complement strand
CCGACATCAGCGCCTTCCGTTCATGGATTGTTTGAACAACGCGGAGTTCCGTCAGACCCCGGTGCGCAATCTCTTTATCGACCAGCGTTTGTGGAATGACTCCGATTACCTCGCCGCCTTGCGAAAGGCAGGCGTCCGCAATAGTGCCCATCAGACCTACCGCGGCGCCACCATACACCAGCCGAATATGACGGTCGGCGAGCAGTTGTCCAAGCACTGTTGCGGCGGTTCGATATTCGTCGAGCTTGCCGGAACTCGACCCACAGAATACGCACACGGACCGAATCATGTAGCTTCACACGTGCACGACGAGGGCCATCGTAGGCCCGCATAGATGCTCGTACACGCAC
The DNA here is from genome assembly GCA_964649855.1 of uncultured Gemmatimonadaceae bacterium. GTDB lineage: Bacteria > Gemmatimonadota > Gemmatimonadetes > Gemmatimonadales > Gemmatimonadaceae > CAZYTS01. The sequence continues at coordinate 1,948 of CAZYTS010000343.1, read as the reverse complement.
TCGTGCGCATCAACGCTATATCGTGAGCCGCAGAGGGTCGCCGCTGAACTCTTCACGATATCGCGTGGTCCACCCTTGATGATTGTGTCGATGCAGACGAGCCCGAATCGCCGATGTTCTGGCCTTCGTGCACGCAAGCCCAAGCACACCGGCTGTTTCTGGATGTTCACGTTTCCGATCCAAAGTACGCGCTCTCGATGGAACCACAGATGCATCCAGTAGCAACGGGAGGTTTCACTTATGACTAAAGACGTTATTGCTGATTCCGTTCAGTTCGAGGTTACAAGGACGAGACTGGATAACACCTCACGCCCCGGCGGAGCGGAGCCCGACGAGTTGGTTCCGTCGCGCTATGCTCTGCGGGTCGGAGATATCGATGTACTGGTAGTCAGTGACGGAGTGCTACCGCTGCCAGGAGCAATGTTGGGCCACAACGCCGACCCAAGTGTTCGCGCGGCCTGGCTGAACGACAAGTTTCTGCCGGCGGACGTGTTTGAGTGGGCGCTTAACGCCGTAGTGGTGCGAAACAGCGGCCGCACCATCCTCATCGACGCTGGGATAGGCGCAGATCCGGGCTTGAACTTGCCGCAAGCCGGGCGGTTGACGCAGCGACTGGAGTCCGCCGGCGTGGATCTCGCATCCATCACCGACGTGGTGCTTACCCACATGCACATGGACCACATTGGCGGGCTGCTCGTCGACGGAGTGAGGGAACGGCTACGTCCGGACCTTCGGATTCACGTGGCGGCGTTCGAGGCCAAGTTTTGGGGCGGTCGGCCCGACTTCTCCCGCGCCCACATGCCGCCCGGGTTCCCTGATGCGCTTCAGCGGACGGCCAAGCGATTTCTGGGCGAGTATGACAGCCAGTTGCGGCTGTTTGATAAGGAGTACGAGGTGGTGCCGGGGGTGCTCGTCCAACGCACCGGCGGCCATACCCCCGGGCATAGCGTGGTCCGTCTGGCGTCCGGCGGCGACCGGCTGACGTTCGCCGGCGACGCGGTGTTCCAGGTCGGGTTCGAGCACCCCGACTGGCACAACGGCTTCGAACACGACCCCGAGGAGGCAGCCCGCGTCCGTGTGCGTCTCCTGCGGGAGCTGGCGGCGAACCGCGAGTCGCTGGTGGCCACTCACCTGTCGTTCCCGTCCGTCTGCCATGTAGCGGTCGACGGCGATGCCTTTCGTTGGGTACCGGGCCCCTGGGTGTATTGAGCGCTTGTGGGTTAGGGCTGAACTAGGCGTAGGACCAGACCAGGGTCGCGAAACCGACCCCGGTCTGGTACGGCTGTGTCGTTCTGTTTCGATGTTGGAGTTGGCGGCGATGTTACAAGAAGAGCGGCCGTCGTCAGGCGAGGCGAAGCGGGACTTACTTCCTTACAACTTCCTTCTTCGTATTTACGACTGTGATCGCTTCAGAAGCATAGCCTCTGGCATCTTAATGTACCCAAATCGCTGGACCCGCCATTTGTTGGTAGCTTGTTTCGCCCGACGTGTCGTTCTTGGAAAGTGGGCCCGGAACCTGCGTACACATCGCAACGCTATAGGTCCTCCCTTGCCTACCATTTACGGACGAGCACTGGGCAGACTAGAAGTAGCCATAAATGCACAAACATCGAATCTGGTCGGCATCCATCTGGTCCGGCTGGCTCTCATCCGTCATCTCGATCAGCCGAGTGGAGAGCTTCGATACCAGACGCGCAGCAATCGCGGCGCCGGCACTCCGTCCTGCCTTGTCGCCGTCGAGCAGGAGAATGACCTCCCGAAAATGTTGTTGCAGAAGCTCCTCTTGTCGAATGGAGAGTGAGCACCCCATCAGCCCAACTACGCAAGGCAGGCCCGCCTGATGCACTTTGATGCAATCGAAGAAGCCCTCGACGACAACAACAGATTCGCCGTGGGCCGCAGCCCGGTGGAGGTTAAACAGCACGAGCGACTTCCGGAATCGCGGCGG
>CAZYTS010000342.1:0-2317 GCA_964649855.1 uncultured Gemmatimonadaceae bacterium | reverse complement strand
TAGCTATCCGATCGCCAGCTGCTCCCCTGTATCTCCCCGCTTTGCCGGGGGAAGCCAACGCCGAACCTCAGCGTTCAACGCCTCGATCCCCGCCTCAACCTGGTCGCGTGATTGACGGAGCTTGAGGAGCTCGTCGGTAATCTGGAGCGCAGCCATGATCGCAGCACGTTGCGTCTCCAGCACAGAACTCGAAGCGAGGACCTGCCGAACGGCGTTGTCCACATACTGGGCCACTGCCCTCGTATGCTCCGGTGTCTCGTCGCTCCGGATCGTGAACTCTTCGCCCACGATCGTGACGCGCACAACATGACGCTTGTCGCTCATGATTCCTCTCCGGAAACCGAGGCGTGGCTATTTACCGATCGGCCATTCTGCTGTCTGAGGAATCGAACCCTCGACAGCAACTGGTCAGTTCGTTCGGTGGCAAAGCCGAGTCTCGCCCTGAGCTCCGCCACCTCCTGCTCGAGCGCGCGAACTCGCTCGGGATCGGGAGGCGCAGCCTCCGCGCTTTCCCTCTGAGCCAGCGCGGTTTCGAGCACACGCACCCGATGTTCTGCACTTTGGGCCCGTCTCCTGAAAGAAGCCATTTCTTCGCCGAGGTTGCGAACAAGCGCTTCCAGCTGCTTAAGCGCCTGCGACTCAGCTACGTGGTCTGATTCCAAGTTCGCGCTCCAGTGTCTGCAGGATCTTCTTACGACGTCCTTCGATTTCCTTGTCTCGAAGTGTGCGAACGGGATCCCTTAAGGTCAATCTCCAACCTACACTTCTATAGCCTTCGGGGACGCCGGCTCCCCTGAACTCGTCGAAAACTACAAGGGACTCCAACAGTTCACCTGCACTCTTTCGGATGACGGCTTCGACCGCCGCCGCGGTGGTGTCCGCGGGAACGAGGAGTGCAAGATCGAATTCCGTGGCCGGCATCGCGGGAAGCGGGTGATACGTCTGGTGGCGGGACGCCGCTGCTGGCGCAGGTGCATCGACTTGATGAGTGCCAGGGGCCGAGATCTGAGCGTTCTCGAGTTCACCGATCGTGACTTCGATTCCGTAAGGGACGGCGGCCCACGCTGGCCGGTCGAACTCCAGAGCTCGGATGATCCCGACCTCTTTGCCGTTGGCGATGATGCGCCACAGCTCCGAACCATGTGACGCTTCGAGTGTCACCCGGTGGTGCAACAGCTCCCCCACCATGGCGCCTAACGCTTTGGCGTCCCACTGATCAAAGGATGGCGGGTTGGGCTCCGTAAAATGTACAGGTCGCCTGCGACCCATGATGATGGCGCCAACCTTTAGCGTTTCCCGCGGCAGTACGTCGCCGCTTGCAGGTTCAAACACAGATCCTGTTTCAAAGAGGCGCACGTCACCTTGCATTCGCGAGAGGTTGTACGATGCCCGCGCAGCGAGGGTCTCCAGAATCGAGCGCCGAAGATGTGGTTCGTCTTCTGCGAGAGGATTGGCTACGCGAACGTAGCTTTCGTCGTTACCACTGACGAAAGGGAGTGGCTTGGTCTCAAAGAGTCCTGCCGCAACGAGAGCATCCCGCACTCTACGAGTGGCCAGATGGTACGGGTGATCTGGTACGGTCCCCGGGCGAAATGGGTTGAGCTGGTCGGGGAGCACGTCGTAGCCCCGGAGGCGCGCAATCTCTTCGAGAATGTCGGCGTCGCGAGAGACGTCACGCCGCCACGATGGCGGGGTAACCTCCATGACGCCGCTAGTCTCCGTCACATCAAAGCCAACGCTCCGCAACATCCTGGTCATCTCGCTGGTAGCGACGTCATCGCCAAGCAGTCGCCGCATGCGCTCAGGCCGGACCAACACAGCGCCAGGTCGCGCAGGTGGAGCACCTACGTCCAGCGGCGCGCCGCGAACAGTGCCGCCAGCAACAGCGATTATGAGCTTGACCGCTGCATAGAGAGATTCGAGGGTCGCCTCGGGGTCGACGCCACGTTCAAAGCGATAGCTGGCATCGGTGTTCATTCCCAGTGCCCGCCTGGCAGATCTGACTTTGCTGGGCGAGAAATACGCCACTTCCAGCACGATGTCGGTTGTTTCGGCAGTCACCTCCGAGTCGAGGCCACCCATGACGCCAGCTATGCCCGTGGGCGATTCTGCGTCACCAATGATCGTCATGCCGGCCCGCAATCTGCCGTCGTGGGATGACGGACGCTCGCGCCTGCTGTCAATCGGGGCGGAGGTGGCCACGCCGATCCTCGCGGTCGATGCAGGCGTGTACCCCGAGGAGGCGCTGGACTTTGTCCTCGGGTTTGTCCTGCTGGATTTTTATCGCGATGACGAGCTGTTCCTGGAGCAGCGTGAT
>CAZYTS010000341.1:0-2379 GCA_964649855.1 uncultured Gemmatimonadaceae bacterium | reverse complement strand
GCGAAGGCCAACGAACACATGCGCCAGCCTCCCAGCGGACAACCACCGGCCGACCAACTCTTTCCAGACACGACGTACACAGATAGCTGGTCCGCCGACGTTGGGGACGAGCGTGTTACGGCCCGCTACTTTGGCCGAGCCCACACCAGCGGTGACTCAGTAATCACCTTTGAAAGAGCCAACGTAGTCCATATGGGTGACCTGATGTTCAACAACCGTCACCCTGTAGTCGATCGTTCAGCGGGCGCAACGCTGCGCGGATGGATATCGGTGCTCGAAAGCACGCTCAGTGCACACAGCAACGACACGCTTTATATCTTTGGACACGCCAACACTGATCAGCCGGTAACGGGCAATCACACATTCCTTTCCGGATTTCGTGACTACATCAGCGCGGTATTGGCCTTTGCCGATGCGCAGGTAAAGTCAGGAAAGTCACGCGCTGAAATCATGGCAATGCGTGATCCACTCAAAGGCTTTGAAGCGTACGGCCCCTTTGGCCGTGAGAACCCGCGCGAGATTCTGACGTGTGCTTATGAGGAGGTCGTGGGCTGAGCTCTTAGCTACTCCAAGAGGCGCCTGCATCATCAGTCTCTAGCCAACTCGTTATCAATGCAAACGACACTGGGCCCCTGCTTTCGCAGGGGCCGCGGTTGTTATTACGCTGACTTCTGCTTTCGCAGGCGCGCCGTTGTTAGTACACCGACTTCCCGGGCGAGTGAGCGTGAGACCCGGGACCCAGCGTCTTTTTGCCCGGAAAAAAGCCAAAGACACTGGGCTTCTGCCTTCGCAGGGCCACGGTTGTTAAGACGCTGACTTCTGCTTTCGCAGGCGCGCCCTTGTTAGTACACCGACTTCCCGGGCGAGTGAGCGTGAGCGAACGAGACCCGGGACCAAGCGTCGTTTACCAATACCAACCCGAATCCGAGCTAGCGCCCACCTCCTGAACGCCCGCGCAGCGAATCGAGCGAGGGATTCTCACCACCATCAGCGATGAACTGGTTCATTCGCTCCTCCAGTACCGGAAGCGGCACTGAGCCAAGCGCCAGGATCGCATCGTGGAACTTCCGCTGGTCGAACTTGGGGCCAAGCTTCTCCTCGGCATCCTTTCTGTGACGGCGGATCTGAAGCTCGCCGAGTTTGTAGGCAAGAGCCTGACCTGGCCAGGAAATGTAGCGATCCACCTCAGTCGTGATCTCGTGCTCCGAAAGAGCGGCGTTCGTGCGCAGGTAATCCATGGCTTGTGCACGCGTCCAGCCAAACTGGTGAATGCCGGTATCGATCACCAGTCGCACTGCACGCCACATCTCATACGTCAGCCGGCCAAAATCTTCGTAGGGCGTCTCATAGATTCCCATGATCGTGCCTAACCACTCGGTGTAGAGACCCCAGCCTTCGCCATAACCAGAAAACCCTGAGCCGCGGCGGAAGGGAGGACGCTCCGGTCCTTCACGTGCCAGCGCCGCCTGGAAGCTGTGGCCGGGGGTGCACTCGTGCAGGGTCAGCGCAGGGATCGTGTATAGCGTGCGGGATGGGAGGTTGTAGGTGTTCATAAGGCACGCGTCCAGTCCTCCGCGCCCTGCCGTATAGATCGGGGCAATCGCGTCCGGCACCGGCAGTACTCCGTGTCGGTAGCGCGGCAGAAACCCAATCGTTTCCTTGAGCTTGTAATCCGCCTTTTTCACGATGTAAGCCGAGTACGCCAGCAGTTCCTTCGGCGTCTTGGCGTAGAACTGCGGGTCGGTGCGGAGGAATCTGAAGAACTGCTCCATGCTTCCTTTGAAACCCGCGCGCTCCTTGGTGGCTTCCATCTCAGCCTTGATGCGAGCGACTTCGGAGAGACCGATGTCGTGAATCTGCTGCGCGGTAAGATCGAGCGTGGTGTACTTCTCGATCATTGCCTTGTAGTACCGTTCGCCGTCGGGCATAGCGGTTGCAGCCAGAGTGGTTCTGGCTTTAGGGATGTACTCTTCACGGATCATCTTGAGGAGATCCCTGTAGGCAGGTGCGACTACGTCACGGATTGTCGTCAGAGCTTCGCTTCTCAGGGCAGCCTGATCTTCTGCAGAGATCGACGAAGGCATTTGCCTGAATGGAGCAAACAGCGGATTGCTGCTGTCGCCCACGATATACGGTTCAATGGTCTTGTCGCGTCCCTCGGTAGTAACACGAGGTACGCTGAATCCTCGTTCCAGACCGGCGCGCATGTTGGTTATCTGCTCGCCAAAGTAGCGCGGGATGTCGTTTAGTCTGCCTAGGTAGTTGCGGTAGCCCTCGATAGTGGAAAATCCTGATCGAGGAGTAAACGAACTCCAGAAAAAGGAGTCACTATTGAAGGGCATCTCGTACGTCTTGAATCGCACGTCGTTTGCTTCAGCC
>CAZYTS010000340.1:0-2419 GCA_964649855.1 uncultured Gemmatimonadaceae bacterium | reverse complement strand
GCGATCGCGTCGACCTCACGCTCCTCGACATCAACCCGCGCTCGCTCGCGGTGATCTCGGCCAACCTTGCGCCCTACCGGGTGCGGACCGTCATCGCCGATCTCGCCGACCCGGCAACGCCCCTCCGTCGCGAACTCGAGGGCGGGTTCGACGTCGATTTCCTTGACGGCCGCGTCAGCCTCGAAGCCACAGCGTACGAAAAGCGAAGCAAGGACGCACTGGTACAGCGGTCATATCCGCGATCGGCAGGTCTCATCGCTACCGGCCAACTCGATAACGTCGGTCGCGTGCGTAACCGCGGCGTCGAAGCAGTGATTAACGCGATGGTTTTCAAGACAGGTGGCACACAGTTCGATCTCACCTTGAATGGGTCGATCAATCACTCGAAGCTCCTCGAACTCGATGAGAGCCTGCGTCCTCCCGAGGATCGCTTTATCAAGTTTGTGCAGGGCTTCCCACTTTTCGGCATGTGGGATCGCAAGATTAGGAGCTACAACGATGCCAACAACGACGGCGTTCTCCAGATCAACGAAGTCCAGGTCGACGACTCCATCACGTTCATCGGTGTGACCAACCCAACCGACCTGCTCACTATCAGCCGGAGCCTATCTCTATTCGACGGGACTCTGCGCCTGACTTCGATGTTTGTTTACAAGGGCAACTACATCCAGACGAACTTTACGGAGCTCAATAAGTGCGCGAGTTATGGATCGTGCAAGGCGCGCAATGACCCGAATGCATCGATCGCTTCGCAGGCCGCATATGCCGGTTTCGCTGGTCCGACTCTGACTTATGCCGGTTATGCCGAAGACGGTACATTCACGCGCTGGGCTGAGGCATCTGTTATCTGGGATGCATCAAAGAGTTTGAGCAAACTGCTCGGCGCCCGCAACGCCACGCTGACTTTCAGCGCACGCAATCTTATGCTGTGGACGAAATACTCCGGACTCGATCCTGAAGTCACGGCTCTCCCCGACCTGACGGGCAACTTCGGCACGGTGTGGGATCTCGGGTACGACAACCCGGTCTCGCCACTGCCCAAGTATTTCATCCTGCGGCTTTCCCTCGGACTCTGAGACAACAGATGAACCATACATACTCCCGGTTCGCCGCTGCTGCGACATTTCTGATAGCGTCGGGTTGTTCTTCGCTAACGGATCTGGATTCGCCCGACGTTGTGCAACCTGCACAACTCTCTAACGCCGCTGGCACCGAAGCGCTAACGAACGCAGCTCTTGCGTCGATCATGTCACCCTTCATGTCCTTTGCGTACAACACTGGTGTGTTCAGCGATGAGCTCAAGCTCGCGACAGCGTTTACATCGCAAGCAGACATCGACTATCGATCGCAATCACTGACGTTCACAGAATACGGGCCCATCCTGATGCACCGGGTTCGGACGCAGGCACAGCAGGCGATCGAGGCGAGGAGACAGTTTGCACCGACACCTCGATCACGGATGGGACAGTTATTTGCCACAAAGGGCCTTGCCGAGCTTTTCCTTGGCGAGACCAGCTGTAACGGTACGCCGCTCACTGATATCCAGGGCACAACGGCTGTTTACAGCGGTCCACTAACCAGTGACAGCATCCTGAAGGTCGCGATCTCTCACTTCGATTCAGCACTTGTTTACGCGGCTGACTCGGCGCGCGTGCTCAATCTGGCTAAGGTCGCGCGTGGTCGCGCGCTATTAAACCGAGGCCTGTACGCCCAAGCAGCGCAGGCCGTAAACGGTGTCCCAACTGATTACGTCTTCAATGCTGAGGCCACACTCTCGGTCCCATTACAAACCAACTTGATCTACAATGGCAATAACCTGAAAACGATCACCGTGTCGGACCGCGAAGGCATCAATGGGCTTGACTTTGTAAGCTCTGGCGATCCGCGTATTCCAACTACGTCGCTAGGCCTTGGAGCTGACGGAGTGACTAACGTTGCGCTGTTCATGAAGTATGGTTCGCTGGCGGCCGCCATTCCAATGGTCACTGGCATCGAGGCTCGCCTCATCGAGGCCGAAGCCGCGTTGCAGGCCAACCACGACGACACATCCCCAACAGGAGCAGGGTGGCTCGGTATTCTCAATTCACTCCGCGCGACAGCAATTAGCCCTGCCATGAGTCCGCTGAGCGACCCTGGCAGCTTTGATGCGCGCGTGGACCTGCTATTCCGTGAACGTGCGTTCTGGATGTTCGCCACGGGTCATCGCATGGGCGACTTGCGGCGCATGGTGAGGCAGTATGGACGTGCGGAAGCTTCGACTTGGCCGACCGGGCCCTACTAGGGCGGGGTCATTTACGGAACCGATCAAGTCTTTATCCTCACGCTGTCGGATCAGGCGAATCCGAGCGTACGAACGTGCACTGACAAGAATCCATAGGGCGGTTGAGTGAAATTGAAAAAGGGGACGGGATCTTCTGAT
>CAZYTS010000339.1:0-2439 GCA_964649855.1 uncultured Gemmatimonadaceae bacterium | reverse complement strand
TCCGTTGTGCGAGTATCCAGGCCGCGTCGAGTCGTAGTGGCGGCAGATCGGGGTCCGGAAAGTAGCGGTAATCGTGACTCTCTTCCTTTGAACGAGCCGGCCTCACTTCGTCGCGTTGCGCGTCCCAGAGCATGGTGACCTGGCGGATAGTGCCACCACGATCCAGTTCAGAGCATTGACGAGCGAACTCCAGTTCAATCGCCTTCCCTACAGCAGAAAAGGAGTTCATGTTCTTGATTTCGGTTCGTGTTCCGAAAGCAGAGCTTCCCCGGAGCCTCACACTAACGTTGGCGTCGACCCTGAGACTCCCCTCTTCCATGCTCGCGTCACTTGCTCCCGTGTACTGCAGCACTTCCTTGAGCCTTTCGAGGTATACCCGCACGTCTTCGATACTTCTGAGATCTGGCTCGCTGACAATTTCGATGAGGGGGACGCCGGCTCTGTTGAGATCGATTGCTGTGGCACCCTCAAAGCGGTCGTGCACGGATTTTCCCGCGTCTTCCTCAAGGTGAATTCGCGTCAGCGCAATGGACCTTTTTGCGTCATCGTCGAGCGGTACCTGCCCCCCTGTCGCAAATGGTTTGTCGAACTGTGAGATCTGGTAGCCCTTGGGAAGGTCGGGATAGAAGTAGTTCTTGCGCGCAAAGACCGAGGTCTCGTGCACGTTGCAGCCCAGGGCGAGCGCAGCGCGTACGCCCAGTTCCACAGCGTGGGCATTGAGAACGGGAAGCGCGCCAGGAAGTCCCAGGCACACTGGACACGTGTTGGCGTTAGGCGGATCGCCAAACGACGTAGGGCAACTACAAAAGATCTTTGTGCAGGTCTTGAGCTGCACATGTACTTCGAGTCCTACGACAAGCTCCCACTTGCCTGGCGACGGTCCGCCGGCGGTCATGACGTAACACCGAGCGCACGCTCTATGGCGTAACCAGCAACGAGCATTCGATACTCGTCAAAGTGGTTCGCCATGATCTGCACACCTACAGGGAGCCCGTTCACGCTGCCGGCCGGCACCGACATGGCGGGTATGCCTGCGAGGTTTGCTGTAACTGTAAAGATGTCGCTAAGGTACATCTCGTATGGATCGCTCACTGATCCAAGAGGAAAGGCCGGCCCCGGTGTAGTTGGTGTGAGCAGGACGTGCACGCCACTGGCAAAGACGCGCGCAAAGTCTTCGGCAATGAGACGCCTCGCCTGCATCGCCTTGCGATAGTAGGCATCGTAGTATCCCGCAGACAGGACATACGTACCTAACAGAATTCTGCGCGTTACCTCGGCGCCAAAACCCCTGGAGCGTGTGACTTCATACAGCGCGCGGAGATCGTTCTGGGCTTCGCGGAGCCCAAAGCGCACTCCGTCAAAGCGGGCGAGGTTTGACGATGCTTCTGCCGGTGCGATGATATAGTAGGCCGGAATCGCAAGGCTGGTGTTAGGCAGCGATACATCGCGCACTTCGGCGCCCAGAGCGGCAAGAGCTCCGGCAGCGTCGTCGCAGGCTTTTGCCACACCAACGTCGAGGTTGTCGGGAAAGTATTCCCTGGGCCTTCCGACTATGAGACCCTTGAGTGAATCGTTGCTCGCGGTACGGAACGACGGAACTCCGGCTCGTGCGCTGGTCGAATCGCGGCTGTCATAGCCTGAGATGACGGCCAGCCCCAGAGCCGCATCATCAACCGTTGTGCCAAAAACGCCGATCTGGTCGAGAGATGACGCAAAGGCTACCAGTCCATAGCGGCTTACGCGCCCGTAGGTTGGTTTGATGCCAGCGCAACCGCAGAATGCCGCCGGCTGGCGCACCGATCCCCCGGTCTCTGAACCTAACGCGATACGTACGAGGCCCGCGGCCACTGCTGCCGCAGATCCGCCGGAAGAACCACCTGGCACTAGCCTGGGGTCACGCGGATTTCGTGTTGGGCCAAAGGCACTGTGCTCGGTCGACGATCCCATTGCAAACTCGTCGCAGTTGGTCTTGCCGACTATTACAGCTCCCTCGTTTTTCAAGCGAGTCACAGCGGTCGCCTCGTAGGGACTCACATAGCCTTCGAGAATCCGAGAGCCGCATGTTGTGGCAAGGTGCAGCGTTGCAATGTTGTCCTTGACCGCCACCGGGACTCCCAACAGATCGCCCCGCGCACCATAGTCGCCGGCCACCGACGCATCTCGCTCCTGCGCTTTGGCGCGTGACCATTCGCGATCATGCGCCAGAAAAATGTTGAGGCCGTCGGGCCCGGCATTTACCGCTGCGGCACGTGTAAAGACCTCGTCGACTGCAGCAAGGCTCGAAGCATCGCCCGCTGTTATGCGTTCGGCCAGTTTTGCGGCGGGCAACCCGAGGAGCGACTCGCTCATTCGTCTTCGTGAGAGGCGAGTCGCGGAACGATAAAAAATCCTTCCTTCGTCGCCGGAGCAAATGATGCTACATCTATGGGCTCTCTGAGT
>CAZYTS010000338.1:0-2464 GCA_964649855.1 uncultured Gemmatimonadaceae bacterium | reverse complement strand
GGGAGATGGACCTGATCGGGCCGCGTCGCACACGCTGCCGGTCGGCGTTGGATTTCAGTTTCCATTGACATTACCCCTTTCCGTTCCCTGGCCATGCAGACAAGATCGCGAAGAATCGACTCCTGGACATGGCCTTGATAAGACAAGGAGGCCTTTACACCCCGACGTCAGGCTGTAGCGCGAACGCTCGTTCGCCGTTCTCCCATTTTCTGGAGAGTGCGACCATTTCCTGGTCCTCGAGCATGTGAAGGCGCCCGGCCTCCCATTGCACGACACCGTCCAGGCTGATTGTCGGATCGAGCACGGTGGCCGAGATCTCGCCGGGCACCGTCTCCCCCACTACGTGAAAGTGAAGAATCCGGGGATGGCAATGGGCGACAAACATCCACTGTTCCAGGTTTTCTTCGGGGCCGAACGCCACGCGCGTCTGTGGATTAATACCCACATGCCACGAGTTCACCGTAAACGGGTCCTTGCCGTAACGCGTGCCGATCTCCTCAAGAAAGCGCCGGGCTTTCTCGACAGTGCGGGAGTCCCCCGTGAATTGCACGACGCGGCCTCGCTCCACTTCAGCGAGAACCGGGTTTTCGAGAGTGATACCCTCGATGCCGAGATCGTGCACTGCTGAAGATACGAACCATCTGAACGCGATGCGACCTGAGGCCGATAGCGAGACCAGCGGTGGATGCGTGTCCATCGGAAAGGAGTGAAGAGTGAAACCGGTGCTGGCGCGTCCCTCGGCGGACTGCATCTGCGGCATCTCGCCGGAGATATCGGTGCCGCGTGGGCATTGCACTCGCCAAGTACGGGCGTGACCGAGCTTGCCTACGATGTGGGAGGCGGCGTTGGTCCAGAGGCCATACGGGATGCGCGCAAATTCCGAGTCGAGCACTTTCCAGTTGGTCGCATAGTTGAGAACGCGCACGCCGTTGCCGCGTGCCGGTCTGAGCCTCAAGAGCGAACCCAGCTGGTGGTTGAAAATGGTGATCTGCGCGCTCTCGATCGCGCCCATCAGATCCGCAGGGATCCCCTCCGGCGACTCCGCGCGCGGCGGGGAGATGCTGCGGACTCTTGCCCCGTGCACGCGAGCGCGCGCCTCCAGATAGGCGACCACCTCAGGGTCGACTGCGTCGCATCTTTCATTGATGAACAGCACGTCCTTTCCGGACTGCACACCTGCACAGTGAAGCAGCAAGTTGTCCGCGGCGACTTGCCGCCCTCGCTCAGTCGTGAACGTCGTCACAAGATCTTCCGTCCTAAGTTCCATTCGATGCGACCCTAAGTTTGCGGAAAGGCTCGTCTTTGCAACCCCCGTTTGTGTGCGAAGTACAGCGCGATCGCCTCGCGGGCGGCCGGCCGCGCATAGGAGGCGTTCAGCCATTCACCAAGTCGTGGGAATACGGCGAAATTCGGGTACTCGAACTCGTGCAGCGAGAACAGAACGCTCGCGACCATGAAATCGGCGAGACCCCAACGGTCACGCTGCAGAAATCCTGTCTTCTCGAGCGCGTCGTTTACCGGGCCCAAAGTCTCGACGACGCGATCCTCGGCTCGCGCCAGCGCATCAGAATCCGGTTTGTTCGCCGAGCACTTGTATTTCAGGCGGCGCACGGCCACGACCGCAGGCTCGAGGTCGCTTGCAGCGTAAAACGCCCATTGCAGCGCACGCGCCTCCCCTGCAGCAGTATCCGGCCACAGTGGGCTGCGATACTTGCGCGCAATATAGAAGTTGATTGCTGGTGTCTCCCACAGGACAAAACCTTCGTCATCTATGGTCGGGATTCGCGCGTTCGGATTGAGCGCCAGGTACCACGGCGCGCGTGCTTGCGGGTCTTCCCCCTCCACACTGACAGGGACGTGCTCGTACGGAACGTTCGATTCCTTCAGCATCCAGCAAACGCGAAACGGCCTGGACAAAAAGTCTCCGTAAAGCTTGAGCAATTCTCGCTCCACGGTTAGTTCATTGTGCGGCGCGGGACCTGATTCTGTGGAACGATGCCTGCCTGCCGGAGAAGACGCTCCCAGTAAGCGCGCTCTTCGGCAATGTAACGGGCAAATTCGGCTGGTGAGTTGCCTGTCAGATTCACACCGAAGCCGCTCATGCGCTGCTGGATCTCGGGTCGGCTCAGTGAGACATTCAGCGCCCTGCTGAGGCGCTCGACAATGCCACTTGGCGTCTTCGCAGGGGCGACCAACCCGAACCATGCGTACGCCTCTAAAGGAAATCCAGTCTCCGTTATGGTAGGCACGTCTGGGATGGCATCCAGTCGCGCAGTTCCGGCGACGCCCAGCGCACGCAATCGGCCAGAATTGAGGATTGGTGCCAGCACATAAAGATTGGTGAAAAGCATATTCACTTCGCCCGCAATCGCAGCGGTCGTGGCCGCTGCGGAGCCCTTATACGGAACGTGGGTGACGGAAATACCCGCTTTCGACAGGAACAGTTCCATCGCTATGTGGCCAC
>CAZYTS010000337.1:0-2475 GCA_964649855.1 uncultured Gemmatimonadaceae bacterium | reverse complement strand
GCCGTCAAAGCGCTTGCCACCGAGCGAGAGCGCTGACTCGCGCACTTCATCCGAGGCAATCGTCTGCACCAAGAGCCCCTTGCCTGCCTTGTCGTTGACACGCAGCACCAGCGTCGACTTGGACCCGGTACCCGCGACGCCTATTCCATACAGATAGCCGCGCCACTCGACGTCTACTGCCAAGTCATAGGTACCGGGAGCGAGCACGACGTCGGTATACGTGTACGATGTGACTTTGGCGTGCTCGTTGATACCAATCCCCAGGACCGTTTCGGCATAAAGCCTGCCGCCCTTTCCACCAGGTGAATCGTAGGCCCAGTAGTAGCCTGAGAGGTTGGTTCTCGTACCGCCGCGCTGACCACCGCCGTCGATCCAGTCGACAGTCCAGACCCTTGGCTCGGGTGGTGGGGGCGGCGGTTCCTCACCGGGACCTGTAGCACCGTCGGTGCCACAAGCCGCCAAAGCGAGAGACGTCAGGAGCGTCAGGGTGACCCGCGCGCCTAATCGGTTGTTGATGGGGAACATCTGGGGACCTCCATGGCCTGTTGTGGACCCCCTCGTGATGCGCCCACGAGGGTGCTTACCATGGAAAGCGACGGACTCAGCCGGATCACCTCATGACGAAGCGATTATGGCGAGGATGGCGATGACAGCGCGCACGGCGAGGACGTCGGTCATCCAGGCCGACGTCCAACCCTCTCGATCCGCGGCTTCGCGGTCAGCGGCCGATCTCACCGTGCTCTACCTTCCCTGCGCGCTCGTAGACCGTGAGCACTCCACCTTTGCTCGTTTGTTGGACTTCTGTCAGTCTGAAGTTTGCCGACATCGTGCCCTCATCGAACAGTCGCTTCCCCGTGCCGAGCGTTACAGGGAACTGCCAGATTCTAAGTCCGTCCACGAGATCGTTGCGAAGCAGTGTCTGTATGAAATTGGCGCTACCATGCACTTCGATCTCACCACCCTCCTGCTCCTTGAGCTTCCTGACCGCAGACGCGACGTCGCCTTCGAGCAGCGTACTGTCCTTCCACGTTACATCGTTCAGCGTGCGCGACGCCACAAACTTGGGACGCGAATTGAGAGCCACCGCGATCTGATCCTTGGGATTGGTGATAGTGGGCCAGTAGCTCGCAAAGATTTCATACGTCTTACGACCGAGCAGGTACGCTCCGGCGCGAGTAGTCCAGTCGACCATGATTTCTTCGAACTTCGAATCGACAAAAGGCGCGAGCCAACCACCGTGCTTGAAGTTTCCTTCGCGGTCCTCGTCAGGCGCTCCCGGTGCCTGCATGACGCCATCGAGTGAAACAAAGGCGCCAACAATAAGCTTTCGCATGATCCTGCTCCTGTGTAACGGTATGGACTGATACCCTCTCACAGGTGCGTCGTACGGCGCAGGCCGGAATCGACCGTACTACGTTGGGAAGTTGGGAAGCTGGGAAGCTGGGACGGCTGGGAGGTTGGGACGATGGGGCTTGGGAGGCTGGGAAGTTGGGACGATGGGAAGTTGGGAAGGCCGCTCCGCCCCACACCTACCGGTGCGAGAGACCCGAGTTCTCCGGCATACGGTCGAGCTCCGGCAGCGACCTGAACCAACGACTCAGTGCAGGTCGCTCGGCGATTCCCTGAAGCTGCCATTCTCTGGCGCGCTTCCATTCCCCAAGCCGGGCGTAGAGCGACACCAGCCGGACTATAGGAGGTGAGAAGATATCCTCCACACTCAGGGGCTCTCGCTCAACGAGTCGCGTTTCTAGAGCTCTCGCTTCGCTGAGTAGAGCGTCGTGCAGCGCGCCGCGATAGCCGGCCTCGGCGCCTTCCTGGTAGGCCGCCGCGCAAACCTCCGCACCTGGAAGCGCTGGTGACCGCAGCCGCTCCTTTACTGCCGCATCGATGCGGCCGGTGTCTTCGAGCAACTGCAGGAGTCTGATTCGTGCAGGGGTGTGCCTGGGATTGAGACTAAGCGTCCTGCGCAGCACCTCTTCTGCACCTCCTAAGTCACCTGTTGCCAGCATGGCCGCTCCAAGCGAACTGAGTATGTGCGGGATATCGGGTTCAAGGCGCGCGGCTTCTTGCATTTCTCGCAATGATTCCTCATGGCGCCGGACCATGCCCAGCCAGACGCCGTAGAAGCGATGCCCCTCCGCATACTCGGGATCCTTTGCAACAGCTGTGGCGAACTCGCGCCCGGCAAGGTCCCAATCGTCATCCAGATACAGCGCCTTGACCGCAAAATGCACATGCGGAATCGCGAGCGTCTCATCCATCGCAAGCGCTTCTTTGGAAAGTGCGATGGCAGTCCCAAAGTGCTCCTCAAAAGGTTTTAGCACTCCTCGGCGCGCAGCTACAGCATAGAAGTTTGACAGTCCGGCAACTGCAGGTCCAAACGTTGGATCGAGTGCTCTTGCCCGCTCAAAGTAGTCTCGACTCAGGAGCAGATCTTCGGCGGGACCGCCGAGCGCAGTCCTCAGGAAGAGGTAG
>CAZYTS010000336.1:0-2481 GCA_964649855.1 uncultured Gemmatimonadaceae bacterium | reverse complement strand
AGCCTTCCCGTCACTGTACGTAAAACTCAGTACAAACTCCACCGACACACTAACTATGCAGAGAACACGTAGCTGCCCGCCCATTCTCATGTAGCCGCTCAGCGTTGCAACCAGCGGGTCACCGGGTTGCTTCTTCTCAAGTGTGAAGTAGATGCCCGCGAGCACGTGCACGCTGCCGCTGGCAACGCCAATGTCGAGTGCCGCCATTGCTCCAAACTCAAGTGCTGCTTCGAGGAGACGGAGCCCATCCGTATCGAGCTGAATGTGAAAGAAGCCCGTGCCGCCAAAGATCGTGACCGCAAGAGTGAATGGATCCTGCCGCTGAGCAAAGGAGAAATCGAAAAGCGGCCTCCCCTCGGCAAAGGGCAGCTCTACAAAAGCGCCGAGTCGGATATTGGAAAGGGCAAAGATCCCGACGCTGGCCGGTGGAAGCGCCACGCTAAAGCCCGCGTGAACACGCTCGGTGTTGATGTCCAGAGTCGGTCCATCGCCGAGTAATCCGGGTGGAATCAGTGAGCGCAACGTCTCCACAAATTCCAGATCACCAACGAAGGAGACTGGCTTTGTGGAGTTGAGCTGAACCGATACATCTGGTTTGGCCCCAGACTCGGATTTAAAGCCAAACTCGACAAAATGAATGTAGACGGCGCTGATGAACTCAATACGAAAGTTCCTGAGCTTGCCCTCAATGAGACTCTTGCTGGCTCCTGGCCCGGCACCGCCAACCAGTGTCTCGATTGTACCGGTAATGTCGAGGGTGGCCGCAGATCCGTTATCGCTGGCCACGAACTTCACGATTCCCACATCCACATCACTGACATTCGGATGCCAGTCAAACTCGGCGATGACCTTTGGTGGCGGCCCAGGAGTCGGGCGGACGCGCATCTTGGGCGCATCCTTGTCCATCGTCTGACCACCACCAGCCAGTTTGATCAGGTCTTCGAGAGAGAAGGAACCAAAGAGTTTTGCGGCGTCGGCTAGCCCTTTAGGAAAGAACGACGAGGGATCAAAGGTATTGGCGGCTGCCTTGACTATGTCACCGGCCAGCGGGCCATGCTTACGGGAGAGCGACGAAACGCTCATGTTGGGCGTCGCGATGCCTCCAGCCTTGTCGGCAGAGAATCCCGCACTGAGTACATCATCAACGAGGGTCGGGAAGCCGCCCTGCTCGGGCCCGTCCTTCACTATCCGGGCAAACACCTCGCCGACACCGGCAAAGTCATTCGTCAGATAGTCCTGATAAAACGCGATCGTTGTAGCAGTACGCGCTCCGGTTATGGCAGCAGCAGCTGGTACGTAGACACGGGCTTTGTAGAGCCGTGGTGTAAAGAACTTGCTGCGTACTACTTCACCGTTGGAACTGGGACTTGGCTCGGTTTCAAAGTAGAGTGCGTCGCTTTCGACTGAAGTGGTCTCACCGTTGGCAGACGCCTGAGCGAGGGTGACCTTACTACCAGGAGAGCGACAGGCACGCCGTTCTCCACTATTCGCGTAGGCCTTGCGCACATCCTCCAGGTCTCCGGCATCGTCACAGCGGCTGTTTGGCACAAAGATCAATGGCGTCGTAAAATCGGTTTCGTTGCCGGCGACGTCGGTGCCAACCGCGTTAAAGAGAAAGTCGATGGGATCAGAATTGGCATCGTCGACCATTACCCAAAAGACGCCATTCGCTCCGGGGACAGGTGGCACTCCCGAATACGGGTAACTGATAGTTGGAGTGACTGTAGTCGTGAGTCGCACCTTCTTGAGCGGCATGCCTCTGCCGTTGTTGCTCAGCGATGAGGCGTTCGCGTCGGAGAAGTCGCGCACGGGTTCCCGTACCACGATGTACATCTTCTGCACCATGTACGCGACCGGCGTGTCCGCACCGTTAGGCAGAACAAAGTTGCGGAACTTGCGCTCCGTAATCTTGATCAGGGCCGCGCGGTGCCCGAATGGATAGAGCCTCCCTTCGTAGACGATGCGTACGTAGTGATCGCGCCCTTGCGTTGCCACATGCACCCATTCAGAGAGATCAAGCTGCTTTCCCTTCTCAGGTAGCACAATCCAGGGCCAGCCTATGCCGATGTCTACAAATACGTTGCCGACCCCACTAATCGCGATGTCTCCAATTGAACCGGTCGAGGGAAAGCTTCCGCCTCGCATGCTCAAAGGCTCCGAGCCTGCGGCCGTCGCGGCGCTGCCGAGTAGCTCGGCGAGTGGATTCCGGTCGGCAAGAAGTGGTGAAGGCTGCGGGCTGCGCGGTTGCAGTTCCTCTCTGGTGAGTCTCCTTACGGTGCGAGGGAAGTGCGTAATGATGTCGATCCACGGGAACTCAGGCCGGTGACGTATGGGCTTGCGAGCAAACGGAGGGTCCCAGTTGCCGCGTGACTTGAGCCAGCCACCAAGTGGGGAAAGCAGCAGCTGCTCCGCCTCGAATGGGGCAGGCATGTACGCCAGTCGGTCGTCAGTGATGTAATTGTGGAAGTCGCAGGTGAGTAT
>CAZYTS010000335.1:0-2495 GCA_964649855.1 uncultured Gemmatimonadaceae bacterium | reverse complement strand
CAAGAAGTCTGGCTGCCTCTCGGTCACACACCGTAGCGCTTTTGGCAGCGTGTACTTTGACAAAGGGCGTATTTCGTTTGCTTCCATAGTCAACAGGCGTGACCGGCTTGGTGACATGCTGGTAGCCAGCGGAGTTATCGCAAGGTCCGATCTCGAAGAAGCAATTGCGATTCAGGCTGCGAGTCCTAACAAGCGGCTTGGCGAGATTCTTGTGGAAAAGCGCTTGCTCGCGCGTGAAGAACTGCACGAGCACATCAAACGCCAGATTGAAGAAGCGGTCTACTATCTATTTACCTGGACGCAGGGAACGTTCTCGTTCGAACCCGATGTGCAGCCCGATGAACAGGATCTGCTCGTTTCAATCAATCCCGAGTCGCTATTGCTCGAAGGCGCACGACGCATAGACGAATGGGGGATGATCGAAAAGAAGGTCCCGGGTTTTGACGTGGTCTTTGCGCTCACTAGAGAGCGATTCGAGGAGTCGCTCGTAGAACTCACCATGGAGCAGGATGCGCTCATCCCCTTGGTCGACGGTCAGCGCGATGTACAAGCGTTGATTGAGGCTTCGGGGCTTGGCGAGTTCGACGTGGGCAAGGCACTGTTTGGTCTGGTAACGGCAGGATTCCTCCACCGCGTCGGTCGTGCCAAACCTGCCGAAGAGCCGAGCATAGAGTCTCGCGTATCAGAGCATCGGAATCTTGGAATTGCCTTCTACAAGTCCGGCATGTTCGACGAGGCGACGCGGGAGTTCCGCCGCGTGGTGGACCTCAAGCCCGGTGACGAACGTGGCGAGTTCTTTCTGGGTGTCATGGCCATCAGGCGTGGCGACTATGACGACGCAGTACACTCGCTGCGTCTTGCGCTTCAGCGCGCGCCCGACAAGGGTGCCGTGCATCTGAATCTTGCCTATGCACTGGAGCGGCTGGGCCGATTTGACGAAGCGCGGGTGGCGCACGCACGCGCCACGCATCTGTTGCCGGACCACCCGGCCGTGCAGTTGATGGGAGCCGTGCTGGCAATACGCCGTGGTGATGTAGCAGGAGCAGACTCCATCCTGCGGACATCGGCTGCTCGTGGCAGCAGGCGCGCGCGAACTGCCGCGTGGTTTCACTACGCGGGCTTTTGTGCTGCCTCGTTAGGGGACCTCGACCGCGCCGCAGCGATCCTTACCGAGGGTGCTCAGCTCTTTCCGCACGCCGCCGCCATAGCCAACAATCTGGCGGCCGTCGAGGAGCGGCGCGGGCGTGTGTCTGAGGCGAGAGTGGCTATCGAACGTGGTTTGATGGAGCAGCCCGGAGTCGCCCAACTGCACAAGAACTCCGGCGACCTGCACTATCATGCCGGTCACATTGATCAGGCGCTCGAGAGCTATGGCAATGCCGTAAGCAACGCTCCTGATCTCGGCGGAGATGTGTGGCTCAAGCTCGGCAACATCAGATATCGTCGTCGCGAAGCAGATGACGCGATCAGGTGCTGGGAGCGCGCCATGGCGCTGGCGCCGGGCAACCCGGCGGCTCGCAGCAACCTGGACATGGTGCGTCGTTCAGGATGACAACATCGATGTTGCATCCGACCACCACACACGTTCCAGTGGCCGGCTATGCCGTTGCGCGTGCCAGTGGCGTACTTTCGAGCGTCGGTCTCGGATCGTGCGTTGCCCTCATCATGCACGACCCCGCGTCGCAGGTGGGGGCTCTCGCGCACATCCTTCTCCCCAGTGAGACCCTGTCGCGAGACCGGAGCAGGCCGGCAAAGTTTGCGTCAACTGCCCCTGCGTTTCTGATCGATGAGATGAGGCGGCATGGCGCCACAGGGGTGGCGGTTGCCAGGATAGTTGGGGGCGCCAGCATGTTCGGCTCGCTCCTCTCCAATGGCATCAATATGGGAGAGCGCAACGTCATGGCGGTCAGGCACGCCCTCGAAACGGCCGGGATTGCGCTGATTGCCGAAGACGTAGGAGGGGACTACGGGCGCAGCGTATCTTTTGACGTTGCAACTGGACGGGTCAGCGTCACTTCGATGCGACATGGTGAGCACGTCCTCTGAGGTGCGCTCGGTTCTCGTTGTTGACGATTCGGCGCTCATTCGGCGGGTCGTGTGTGACGTTATTGCCAGCTCAGGTGATTTTAGAGTAGCCGGCGAAGCTTCGAATGGCAGCGACGCCCTTGCCGCCGTGCACGACCTCGACCCCGATATTGTTACGCTCGACATAGCCATGCCCGGTCTGAGCGGACTCGAAACGCTCGGCTGCCTCATGAGCGAATTCCCGCGACCGGTCGTTATGCTCAGTGGTCAGGAGAGCAGCGACGGCGTGGAACTGACCGTCAGAGCTCTGGAGCTCGGTGCGGTCGATTTTGTGCGCAAACCGTCGTCTGCATCTGCGCTTGACGAGTTCACACTGCGACACCGACTGCTGCAGGCGTTGCGTTCGGCCTCGGGCGTCCACGTTGACCCTCCGGTTTCAGACGCCCAGCCAAAGCGGTCCTGGCGTACCG
>CAZYTS010000334.1:0-2512 GCA_964649855.1 uncultured Gemmatimonadaceae bacterium | reverse complement strand
TCGCCGCGGGACTTATACACATCGAACAGCAGCTGAGGAGCATTGAGCAAGCGGTGCTGGACAACCCAGCGCTCGCCTTCGACCTTGCCCGGACCGTAATAGAAACTGTGTGTCGCACCATCCTCACCGACCGGCAAGTCGCCTACGGCGAGAGTGACGATCTACCCAAGCTGTTTAAAACGGTGAGCTATCACCTACCCTTTCTTCCGCCCACAGCTAGCGGAGAGGCCGATGCTCGCAAGAGCCTGAAACAAACACTAAACGGCCTCAGCACAGCCATCCAAGGAATCTGCGAGCTGCGTAACAAGTGCGGTTTTGCTTCCCACGGATCGGACAAGCCTCGCCCAGCGATGGAAGCCACCCAAGCTCTCATGGCTGCCCAAGCGGCCGATACGATCGTCGGTTTTCTCTACCGCGTCCACCAACAGGACCGGAAGTTGCCGCCTGCGTCCCGAGCGATGTACGACGTCAACCAGGCGTTCAACGAATCCATAGACGAATCGCATAGCCCCGTACGGATCCTGGGTATCGAGTTCAGACCAAGCGAAGTCCTCTTCCAGATGGAGCCGGACAGCTACCGGCTGTACGCTGCGGAGTTCGAAGTGGCCGAGCAGACAGACGCCGAGGCGGCCACTCAGCCAGATGCCAAGCCATGAGGGAGCACGGCGTCAGCGAATCCGTTGTCGAGCAGGCGGCCCTAGCTTGGCTCGAGGCCCGCGGCTGGCAGATCACCCACGGCCCCGACATCGCTCCGGAAACGCTGACTGCAGAGCGGCGCGACTACGACGAGGTGGTGCTATCGCAGCGCCTGCGCGATGCGCTCGCCCGTCTCAACCCCGCCCTGCCTACCGAATCACTGGAAGACGCATTCCGCAAACTCACTCGCCCCGAGGGCGCGGACCTAATCCAGCGCAACCGCACACTACACCGCCTACTGGTGGACGGCGTGACGGTTGAGTACCGCAATGCTGATGGCGCGATACGAGGAGCGCAAGCACGCGTGATCGACTTCGACGACCACGCGAATAACGACTGGCTGGCGGTAAATCAATTCACTGTCATCGAGAACAAGCACAGCCGCCGACCGGACGTGGTGCTCTTCGTCAATGGTTTGCCGCTCGCAGTACTGGAACTCAAGAACGCGGCGAACGAGGACGCGACGATTTGGACTGCCTTTCAGCAACTCCAAACATATAAAGCTGAAGTTCCGGCGCTGTTCGGCACCAACGCCGTACTTGTTGCTTCCGACGGCGTCGAAGCACGAGCAGGCACACTCACTGCGGGCCGAGAGTGGTTCAAACCCTGGCGCACGGTCTCGGGCGAGGCGGTGACCGGTGCGCACATGCCCGAACTCCAGGTTGTAATCGAGGGACTGCTGGCGCCTCACCGCTTCCTTGATTTGGTGCGCGACTTCGTCGTATTCGAGGACGATGGCGGCGGGGGCATCGTCAAGAAGATGGCCGGCTATCATCAGTTCCATGCGGTGCAGGTAGCAGTCAGGGAGACACTCCGTGCCGCGGAGCTGACAAGGCGATCCAGCCGCCTGCGCGAAGGCGATGGACGGTACGAGTCAGGCCTAAAGCCGGGCGGCAAGCCCGGCGACCGCCGCGTAGGTGTGGTGTGGCATACGCAGGGCTCGGGCAAGAGCCTGACTATGGCGTTCTACGCCGGGCGCATCATCCGTGAGCCAACGATGGAGAATCCAACGCTCGTCGTGCTCACCGACCGCAATGATCTCGACGATCAGCTCTTTGGCACGTTCTCCCGCTGCAAAGACCTGCTGCGCCAGCCGCCGGTGCAGGCGGAAAGCGCGGAGCACCTTCGAGAGCTCCTGCAAGTGGAAGCCGGAGGCATCGTGTTTACTACCATCCACAAGTTTCTTCCAGAAACGAGGGGCGACGAACATCCGACCCTTTCCAAGCGAAGCAATATCGTCGTGATTGCGGATGAAGCGCATCGGTCACAGTACGAGTTCGGATCACATCTTGTGAAGCGTAAGGATGGCACCACCTACATGGGGCACGGTTTTGCGAAAAACATGCGCGATGCCCTGCCCCATGCTTCATTCATCGGGTTCACCGGTACACCGATCGAGCTACAAGACGCCAACACTCGTGCAGTGTTCGGCGACTATATCAGCGTCTACGACATCCAGCGCGCGGTTCAGGACGGCGCGACGGTGCCGATCTACTACGAGAGCCGACTGGCCAAGCTGGCGCTAGACGAGAGCGAAAGACCAAAGATCGACGCCGGCTTTGAGGAAGCTACCGAGGGTGAGGAGGTTGAACGCAAGGAAAAGCTCAAGACTAAGTGGGCACAACTCGAAGCCGTCGTAGGCTCAGAGAAGCGCCTAGCGGTCGTTGCACGTGATATCGTTGAGCATTTTGACAAACGCCTTGAAGCGATGGAAGGCAAGGCTATGGTCGTCTGTATGAGCCGACGCATTTGCGTCGAGCTGTATGACGAGATCGTCAAGCTGCGACCGGAATGGGCCAAAGACGAGGATGACCAG
>CAZYTS010000333.1:0-2512 GCA_964649855.1 uncultured Gemmatimonadaceae bacterium | reverse complement strand
GGCTTCGATCACGGCAATGGTGGCGCGCTGGTCCGCAAACCAGGCAAAGGCCATGGCTGTTGTAGCTTCAAAAAACGTGGCGCCGATGTTCTCGATTTCCGGCATCCACCTGTCGATGAATTCGACGACGTAGTCTTCGCTGATCGGCAGTCCGTTGAGGATGAAGCGCTCGCGAAAGTCCACCAGGTGTGGTGACGTGTACTTGGCTACGCGATGCCCCTGAGCGCGCAATAGCGTTTCCAGGGTTGCGCAGACGCTTCCCTTTCCGTTGGTGCCGGCGATGTGGAGAACCGGCATGCGCAGGTGCGGTTTGCCCAGAGCGTCGAGAAAGGCTTCTGTGCGCTCCAGACCAAACTTGCTCTTGCCGGTTGTGCGTGCGAAGAGCGCGTTGATTGCGCGCTGGTAGTCGTTCAGGTCGTCGCCCATCCCGCGGCAGCAGGTTTGCCGCTCATGTGCCTCAGCAGACGGCCTAACGTCTGCTTGAGGTCTTTGCGGTGAGAAACGCAGTCGAGCATGCCGTGGTCGAGCAGGAACTCTGCAGTCTGAAATCCTTCCGGCAGGTCCTGGCCGAGCGTCTGCTTGATGACGCGCGGTCCGGCAAATCCAATTACGGCTCCCGGTTCTGCGATGATTGCATCGCCCAACATCGCGTAGCTGGCGCTCACTCCACCGGTAGTGGGGTTGGTGAGAACGGAGACGTATGGAATGCGACGGTCAGCCAGTTGCGAGAGGACGGCTGAGACCTTTCCCATCTGCATGAGGGAGAGGACGCCCTCCTGCATGCGTGCCCCGCCTGAAGCGGAGACGATGATCAGGGGGTGTTTGCGTTCCAGGGAGCGCTGGGCGAGCCGGGCGATTTTTTCGCCGACTACGGAGCCCATGGAGCCCCCCATAAAGGCAAAGTCCATGACCCCCAGGTTGGCGGGCATTTCGCCAAGAGTCCCGGCGACGGTGAGAATAGCGTCAGTCTCGCCAGCCAGGGTGCGGGCCTTTTTGAGTCTGCCTGGGTAGTCTGGGAAGCCGAGTGGGTCGACGGAGCGGAGCTCGGTCTCGGTTTCTTCCCAGGAGTTTTCGTCCATGATGATGTGGACGTACTCGTGGGCGCGGATGCGGCGGTGGTAGTCGCAGTTGGGGCAGACATTGAGGTTACGCTGGAACTTCTCTCGGATGTCTGTGTGGGCGCAGGCCTCGCATTTTTCCCATACGTCGGGGGGGATTTCGAGGCGTTCGCGCCGTGGCTGTCGGGCCTTTTTTTCCTTGCGGAACCATGCCATAGGCTATTGAAGATGGCGCTTGAGCGGTTGGTACGGCAGGGGTCCTGGCCTGCCGGGAGGATTCTCTGACCTTAGTCAGAGAATCTGGTTTGGTGGGATAAAGACCCTGCCACCATCAGGAACGTGAAACCTATGGCTCGTTGCTGGTGAGTTCCTCTCCCTTCTGAGCCCCAGCTAGTTTGGCCAAGGATGCTTTGAGAGGCGATGCAGGCCGTCTTCGTCGACGGTGTCGATGTAGACGACTCCTTTGCCAAAGCCCGCGACGGACTGATTGCGCGGGAGTCGGAGCCTTGCGACTAACACTCCCGTGCGGTCAACAATGTCATACTGGGTCTCTGGTGATTGCGAGGTGCTGGGACGTCTAACCCGGGACTCACCTAGCGTCAAACAGATGAGGCGGAGTTGCGCTACTTGCTGAGGTTTCGAAAGGTTGCGACATGGTGCGTGGGAGGCGGGGATTGTCTGCCACGCAGCATCGGCTACAAGGGGACGCACCAGAAGTCGTTCTCTAAGGGCAATCCCCAACCCTGCGGTCACAAAGCCATAGCTAGTGCTCTCGTACCGATGCTCCGCTGGCGGAGCACCGGCAGGAAGCAAGATGTCCTCCACAACCACGACGAGATTCTCGTCTCGCGCAATACCAAGCGCCGCAAACGGCACGTATTGCACGCGTTCATTAGGGCTAATCACCCGCCCCAATGCTACTTCCGCGCTACCTCGTAAAACTACTGGTCCCGACTCCGACAGCTGAGCATATCCCACCCCACCCATCGGGCAGGCGAACAACGCTGGAGACATCGCATAAATAAGACCCAGATCTCCACCGACCTCAAAGCCGAGTCCACCTGCTCGGTGATGGTTGGTCGCAGCCACCGATCCGCCAAACAGCAATCGCTCGCCCGCCTTCCCAAGCCGAGCCGAGAGAGCACGCCTGTCCCTGGAAGCTTCCAAGCCTACGAGAAAGCTGGATGCTCCGCCGCGGTCGCTGGAAAGAGCAACGCACGCCTGCGCGTGAAGTTCGCTCGCGCCGATTGCCAAACACGGCAGCATCAGCAACACTGGGTAGATTCTTACCGTCACTCTCTACTCCGTTTGGTTAGATACTGCCTACAGTTTGGCCAGTCCTGCTTGTCAGCGACCTGCTAGCACGGACCCCGCAATCACCAGCCTCCGTCACGCGGCGTCCTAACGCCATTCTTACCAATCGCCACCTAACCAACCACCTGCCAGTTGCCGAG
>CAZYTS010000332.1:0-2537 GCA_964649855.1 uncultured Gemmatimonadaceae bacterium | reverse complement strand
TCGTCGACGTAACGCGCATCGAGACAGCCGCCGAGACGGTTTCCACCCTGCGCATTGCCTCGGCCTCGAGCCTCGAAGTCATCTCGCGCCTGACGCCGTAGCCGAGTATCACGAGCGGCAAAGCAGCGATAGCGAGAAAGGCGAGGGTGAGTCGAGCCCGGAAGTTCATTGCTGCTCTCGCTTGAGGAGGTGCAGGGCACCACGCGAGTCGATGAGAATAGCCGCACCTGATCCTCGCCTGATAATCACGTGATCCCTGACATCTATTAGAGGTGTAGCGCCCCGCGGCAGAGTAAAGTTGGAGGTCATACCACATCGGGTTGTGGCATCACGTGATACTGGCATGACGGTAGCAGTGGCGCGATTTATTGCAGGCGCGATCGTCAGTGAGTCGTGTGCGATGGGCGCAACGCGGAGGGTTTTCCTGCCGGCGAGCGTTGCGGGTAGCCAGGCCGGTGGCGTCGATGCACCGGCGAGCGACACTATACGCTCGGCGAGTTGGCGTCCGATGGGGTCATCGGTCGGGTAACCGACTACGGCACTAGGTTGCGAAAAGAGCGGAATTGCGCTGTCGGTGATGCAGCTTTCGGCAGTTAGCCATGGAAAGGGTTCAACGGCACCACGGGCGACGGCGCGCACGGCGTCGCGTGCCAGTACGTCACGCTCGTCGGCTGAAGGAAGGAGCGCCTCATATCGACCAACGGTGACCAACAAGTAGGTCGTGTTCCAGGGAAGGGTGTCGACTATGTGGGCCGAGCTGCGTCTGGCAAAATCGATCACTTCGGGGCGACGCGTGATGAGGAGGTCGGGCTGCATGACCCCAACGCTGGCAAGCCTGCCTTCGAGCAGATCGCGCATGTCGAAGCCTGTTGGGGGCTCGATGGCGACGATGGCCGGTGCAGCGTCTATATGAAAGGGCTGGCCCTGGCAATCGGTGGCGGTGCGATCGGGTTGGTAACCGGCCAGACCGGACACGCGGATGGTGTCGGATGTGGACGCTGTCGTGTCAGAGATCACGCATGGCGATGAGAGCGTAGCTGGACCAGGGAGAGGACTCGGAAGTCGCGCGGGTGCACATGCGGCGAGGGCGACGGCTACGACCATAAGCCGGAGCGGCGCGAACAGTCTTTGTGGCGGAGGAGATTTGTGCACACGGGATGATACCCCTAAGACCGGCGTATGAGCTATGCGCCGGGGAGAGCGACTCATGACGGGCCAGCCCTGCAAATTCTCACTTCGCGTCCGGTTGCTTGAGGAGACGGATCGTATAGACGATTGATAGGGCACCCCACACCCCACTCGATGGACGCGACGAAAGACTTGAGGCTCCGGATCGCATTGGCAGCTTGTCTGACTACGATACTCCTGTTGGCGGCGCCAAACTTGCCTCTGCCTGCACAACCTTCACGTGGGGCATTGGCGCGCGGTGAACTGGTGATCACGAACGTCAACGTGGTCCCGATGACGCGCGACACGGTGCTCGCCAACCAGACTATCGTCATTCGCGATGGTCGGATAGCGGCGATTGGGGTCGCGGGCCAGGTAGGGGGGAGCGCTGGATCGAGGAGGGTGGACGGGGGAGGGCGCTATGTGATCCCGGGGCTGGCGGACATGCACACGCATCTCTTTTCGGACGGCGACGTGGCAGACTCCGTGGCGCCGTACGAACTTGGCGTGATGCTCGCGTTAGGCGTGACGACGGCTCGGCTCATGATCGGCACCCCCGAGCAACTCGTTTTACGGCGGCAGGTGGCGTCGGGAGAAATCGCCGGTCCCCAACTATGGGTTGCAAGTCCTCACCTTACCGGGCGCAACGATGCAAACGCCCGCGTGGTGACGCAGCCCGAAGAGGCGCGCGCGGCGGTCCGCGAGTACAAGGCTGCGGGCTACGACTTGATCAAGGTCACCAACTGGCTCACACCCGAGGTGTGGGAAGCCATTATCGATGAGGCCAGTCGGCAGAGCATAAGGGTGGATGGTCATGTTGTGCCGGACGTCGGAGTGCCGCGCGCGCTCGCCGTGGGCCAGAACATACAACATCTGGACAGCTACTTCGAAGGAGTGCTGGCTGATTCGTCGCCGATCAAGGCGTCGGTTACGCAGTTCGGACTCTTTCAGTTACGGAACTGGACGAGCCTGGACTACATAGATAATGCAAAAATCGCGCGGCTTGCTGGTGCGACCGCGCAATCTGGCGTTTATTCGACGCCGACGCTTCACGTCTTCAACAAGGCCTTTGCAATAGGCCAGACTGAAGAGGAAGCGCGTGCGCGTCCCGACTGGAAGGTGCTTTCTCCGTCGCATCGTTCGCTCTACCTGCGCGCGCTCGCGAGCTACTGGTCCCCGGCCGGCGCGGAATTGAGGACGGAGGCACGCAGACGGAAGTTTGTGGAGGTGAGGAACGCGATTGTGAAGGCGATCGCTGATTCTGGCGGCGCGAGTCGGCTCCTGGCGGGGTCTGACAGTCCCGAGTGGATGATGGCCTATGGGTGGACGCTGCACCGCGAGCTCGAAGCGTTTGCTAATTCGAATCTGAC
>CAZYTS010000331.1:0-2537 GCA_964649855.1 uncultured Gemmatimonadaceae bacterium | reverse complement strand
CCGCCTTTGCGGGGCGCGAGAGGCTGATGCGGCTGGTAGCACCGCGCGGCCCCGTGTATCACGCCGGCACACTAGCTGGCAATCCGCCGGGAATGGCCGCTGGACTTGCAACGCTGGAACTGCTCGACGCAGACGCTTACGTACGACTCGAGCATTCGGCTGCGCGCCTTGCAACTGGGCTGCGAGAGATCTTTGAGCGGGCCGGCGTCGTTGCGCAGGTGCAGCGCGTCGGCTCGATGCTCACTGCCTTCTTCTCGACCGCTCCAGTAGCGAATCACTCTGACGCTCGTGCGGCAGACCACGAGGCCTTTGCAGCATTCTTTCGAGCGATTCGGCTTTGCGGGGTTCTTCTTCCGCCCAGCGGCTACGAGAGCTGGTTCGTCTCGCTTGCGCATGACGATGCAATAATAGACCAAACGCTGGCAGCGGCCGCGTCTGCGTTGAAAGTCTCGCCGAATGCGACTCCTCGAGTCACACATGAAGCATCCGTGCACGTGGCTCCATCGGTGCATACGCGCGTGTTCGACAGCGTGATTGACATGATGCCGCATGAGGGCAACCCGTCACCGCTGGTGCGCATCAACCGCCTCAATCCGCGGCCTGCCTTCTCGCTTTACGCCAAGCTCGAGTGGACCAACCCGTTTGGTTCGCTGAAAGATCGTGCAGCGTGGGAAATGCTTCGGGATCTCGAAGAACGCGGCCTTGTCGGCCCGCACGCTCCGGGACGTGGACTCGTCGAACCAACCAGTGGGAACACCGGAATAAGCCTGGCGGTGCTTGCCGGCCTCCGCGGGTATAGGCTGCGCGCCGTCGTCCCCAACCGCGTACCACTCGAGAAAAAGCTGCTGCTTCGCATCGCTGGTGCCGACCTGGAAGTAATCAACGACGAGTTGTGTCCCATGCCTGGGCTCGGTGACGGATCAATCAATCTCGCGCGCTCGCACGCACGCTCCCAGCCTGGCCGGTACGTGATGCCTAACCAGTACGCCAACCACGCCAACGTCTTTGCCCACCGAAGAACCACCGCCCCGGAAATCTGGCGTCAGACGCGCGGAACCATTTCGCATCTCTTTGTTAGCCTTGGAACTTGTGGAACGGTAACCGGGCTCGCTGGCTGGCTCCGTGAGCGGAATCCTGGCCTTCGAGTGATTGCTGTGCAGCCATCCGAAGGACACGACGTTCCCGGCCTTCGCAATGTCTCGCAGTTGGACGCTACGGAACTTTTTGACGCCTCACTCATCGACGAAATCCTCGAAGTCGAGTTCGAGCAGGCGTACGTGCGCGCCCTCGACCTCGCACAACAGGAGGGCCTGCTCGCTGGCCCGAGTTCGGGTCTCGTTCTCGAAGGCGCACGCCGTATCATCGAGCGCGATCAGGCGCTGAGCGGCGTAGGCGTCATGATCTTCCCCGACAACGTCTTCAAATACGCGGCCACCATGGCGCGACACCTTCCTGACCTCGAGCGCGGTACTGCGCTCTGAAAACCCATTCTCCAACCACATCAACCATGCCTACAATTTCCAAGCGGGAGCAGGTCCTTGTAACGACACAGTGGGTACAGGAGCATATTGACGATCCCAACGTACGCATCGTAGAAATCGACGTCGACACCAAGGCGTACGAGGCCGGTCACATTCGGGGCGCAGTCGGCTGGAACTGGCAAACGCAATTACAGGACAGAGTACGGCGCGATATCGTTAGTCGCGAGGCGTTTGAGCAACTGCTTAGCGCCTCCGGAATTACTCCTGAGCACACCGTTGTGCTCTACGGTGACAACAATAACTGGTTCGCAGCATATGGCTTCTGGCTCCTCAAGCTTTACGGACACCAAGACGTCCGGTTGATGGATGGTGGCCGAGTCAAGTGGCTGAACGAAGAAGACAAGGAACTCACGGTTGACGCTCCGTCGATCGAGCCAACGAACTACCGCGTCAAGACCGAGCATCGCGAGTTGCGGGCTCATGTTGCGGATGTGTTGGCAGTCGTCAATTCGCGATCTCAGAGTCTGGTAGACGTCAGGAGTCCCGCGGAGTTTACCGGGGAAATCATCGCACCACCCGGTATGTCAGAAACTGCGCAGCGTGGCGGACACATTCCGGGGGCGCGCAGTATTCCGTGGTCAACCGCGGTTGCGACCGATGGCACGTTCAAGCCCGACGCCGAGTTACGCCAGGCGTATGTCACCACTGGTGGCGTGGATCCCGATCGCCCTGTGATTGCGTATTGCAGAATCG
Source organism: uncultured Gemmatimonadaceae bacterium (assembly GCA_964649855.1). Classification (GTDB taxonomy): domain Bacteria; phylum Gemmatimonadota; class Gemmatimonadetes; order Gemmatimonadales; family Gemmatimonadaceae; genus CAZYTS01. Next base: position 303 of record CAZYTS010000331.1, on the reverse strand, counting down.
GAGAGCGATCGAGCCACACGTGGTTTGTGCTCAAGTACCTGCTTGGCGTCGACAACGTGAGGAACTACGACGGGTCGTGGACGGAGTATGGCAATCTTGTCGCAGCGCCAATCGAACTCGGCGCACCTCCTGCGATCACTTAGCGTCTCGTCAACCGAACCGAGGTACCGAATCAGAGCTGCTCGGCGTGGCGGTAGAGGATAGAGGCGGCGTGGGTGCAGTTTGCCCGCGCACACGTCGAGTATGCTCTTTTCGGGCCCAGCTTCTTAATGTCAGACTCATGGGTTTAGCAGGTGCGCCGGG
>CAZYTS010000330.1:0-2566 GCA_964649855.1 uncultured Gemmatimonadaceae bacterium | reverse complement strand
TTACCGCGCTGACTATGGCCAGCCGCGGTGAACCTGTAAACGGCCGTGCTGCAAGTATGACAAAATACGCGCTGATTATCGGCGACTTGACCGCAAGATTCGGATCTCCGTAGAGACCGTAACACGTCACTATGGCTGAGACGGCGGTGATATCAATGAGGGCGTTGGCAACAGATAGGTGACGCCAGGTGCGGCCAGACGCGTGAAAGGCAAAGTGCTGCGCCATCGCCCAAACCAGCATGGGCGCAAGGACCAGAACGTTTGCCCGATTCAGTTCGGGAGTGAGGTACGGCGAGTAGAACCCGCTCGCAATCGCAAGCGCGCCAAGTACACCAATGCGGACCCCGTTTACAAAGCGCTCCGCGAGCGCATACTGCGCGCGGAGCACTGCGGACGTCGTCTCGTCGAAGCGTTGAAGTTCTTTGTCGTTCCCGGGGCGCACGGGGTGTGGGGCGTGCGTGGTTTGGCTGATGCTGCAGTCAAATCAAGACGTCCCATCTGTTCACTCCGTCACGTGAGATTCCCGGCCGCCGAGCGACCGTTGGAAGACATCATCGCGTACGCACTCCGGCGACCTTCCCCACCGGCCAAAATGCCCCGTTGAGCCGCGCTTCGTATTGGCGAAGGGGCCATAGTCCTCCCCACTGCCGCGGCTACGGGTCTCAGAGCCTCCATTAGCGCCCCGAAGCTGGGTAGCGAGAGGGACTGGTCCCCATCCGAGAGTGCACTCTGGGGGTCGGGGTGGACCTCGACCAGGAGTCCGTCGGCTCCCGCGGCCAGGGCCGCCAGCGCAAGAGGGGCCACGTAGCAAGCCTTCCCAGCCGCGTGACTAGGGTCGACCAGCACGGGGTATGGCGAGAGTCGCTTGAGTACGGCAATTGCGCCGACATCGAGCGTGTTTCGCGTGGCGGTCTCAAAGGTCCTGATACCGCGTTCGCAAAAGATGATCCTTTCGTTCCCCTTAACGCTTATGTACTCGGCTGCACTCAGCAGTTCGTGCAGCGTGGCGCTGAAGGATCGCTTGAGCAACACCGGCAGACCCAACTCTCCAACTGCTGAGAGCAGCGGCGTGTTATACATGTTTCGGGCACCGATCTGGAGCACATCTGCGTAGCGCGCAACGGTTTCAAGTTCCCTGACATCGAGCACTTCAGTAACTACCGGCAAATTGGTCGTAGCGCGCGCTTCGGCAAGCATTTCAAGGGCTGCAATTCCCAACCCCTGGAAAGCATGCGGTGACGTTCGTGGCTTAAAAGCACCGCCGCGCAGCGCTCTCGCTCCTTCGAGCTTGACGCCAGAGGCGGTCTGCTCGAGCATCTGCGCCCCTTCCACCGAACAGGGGCCCGCTACTACGACAAACTCGCTTCCACCGATGCTCACATCACCACTTCCCTGCCGTCCAATGCGGACGGCACGAGTCAAGGAGCCGGGTTCATCTGCCTGCGTCTGCGCCATCGTAGTACATCTCCATTTAGAATGGTGCGCATACAAAAACGGCCCCCGGGATTTCCCGGAGGCCGCGGTGGTATGCTCGTTTGACTTTCTACACAGTCAAATGCGCGATACCCGCCCTCCGGGAGCCCGGAAAGCTGGCGTACCAGTACCAAAAGTAGCGCGCGTCAACTGCGTAAGTCCTCATGGCTCGCAAAGTGTCTGAGTTGCGTGCGTTTGCGCAAGTGGGCGGCCGAAGGATCTAGGCAGCGTTAGTCATTCTGAAGCGGCAACGCGGCCGCTCACCATGGAGGCATTGTGACTCTGCCCTGGCTCCCGCGATCTCGGAAACGAGGGACGCCATTGCCTGGCAAACCTCGGGTCGGCGAGAAACCACAGACGCCAGCGGACAACCGCATCCCTTGAGGTAGAGCACCCCTTCGTCCTCTTCGACTTCAACGTCTCCACCAAGTGCAGCGAGTAGCTCCGCAGCCGCCCTTGCGCGCTCCTGTATCGTGCCCGAGGCAACCACTCCAGACTCGCTTGCCAACCGAAGACCAGCCTTCCGCATCAGTTCTTCCACCCGCTCTGGAACACTCTCTACCAGCTCTTCAAGCACGGCGCTAAGCACCGGCTCGTAAGCTGCCGAAAGGAGCTGCTCGGCACGCGCCGAAAGCTCGTAGATGACTGCGGGCTTTCCTGCCCCCGGACCGCGCCTGACCCCCGACTGTTGAACCAGCCCGTCCCGTTCGAGCGCTACCAGATGGGACCGGATGGCGTTGTCGGTCATGCCGAGTTCTAAGGCGAGGTCGTCCACGGTGCGCGTTCCGCGCCTAAGTAGCGCTACGACACGCCCTTTCGTGGACTCGCGGAATTTTTTGCCGAGTTCAGCGGATGCCATCGGAGCAGGCTCCTGACAGGGAGTAAGTGAATTTTACGGCCGGCGCCCTCAACTGTCAAATAATCTACAAAAATACTTGACTTATTGTGGATTTTGGTCTTATGCTAACCGCTAGGGACCCTAAGAGGCCCTAAACCCACTCGCGGTTCAACCATTCACATCGGAGTCTCCATATGCAGAAGAGTTCGCTGGCGCTTACCTCCGCGGCACTTGTGGCGGCAGTGCTTGCAGTCG
>CAZYTS010000329.1:0-2604 GCA_964649855.1 uncultured Gemmatimonadaceae bacterium | reverse complement strand
AGCACCGAGCAAGCACTCGCGCCCAATGCGCCGGGAGCCGTGAACTCGGTGAGACTGGCCCGCCTGGTGATCCGGGATTTTCGCAACATCGCGCGTTCCACTCTGGACGTGCCTTTTGCTGGCTTTGTGCTGGTCGGCCAGAACGGGCAGGGCAAGACAAACCTTTTAGAGGCGATCCATTACGCGCACGCTCTACGATCGATGCGCGGTGCACGTGATCGCGACCTGGTCCGCTTTGGACAGGATGCCTTTCATCTTTCGTTCAGTTCTGCAACCCTTGAGAGTTCAGGGCCGGGCTATAGCGACGTCCGGATTGGAGTGGAGCGCACTACAGGTCGAAAGCGAATCGTACTCGATGGCGTCGAAACTTCGCGCCAGGCAGACGCGTTAGGCGCACTTCCCTCCGTCGTCCTTTCACCGCGTGACGTAACACTTGTGGAAGGTGCGCCAGCCGAGCGACGCCGTTTTGTCGACATCGTTCTAGCCACTACCTCTCTGCGTTACGTGGCGGCGCTGCAGCGCTACAGGGCCGCTCTGGTTAGGAGGAATGCTGCACTGCGCGAAGTCAGCACAAGGGGAGCGACAAACGCGGTCGCGCGCGTTTCCATCTGGGAATCGGCGCTCAGCGAGCACGGTGCTGTACTTTGGCATGAGAGGAGCGCCTGGCTGGCGCTGGCGGCTCCAAGACTCGGCGAGCTTTGCTCGGCCATGGGAGAAGTCGAGCCCGTGACGATGCGACTTCTGACCAATCTGAGGGACCAGAGTACCGCCGTCATAGGTGAGACTGAGGCCAGAGAGCGACTCGCGTCTCTACTTGCCGCGTCGCGCACGACCGACCTCAGGCGTGGACTCACGCAGCATGGACCACACCGAGACGACCTGGTTTTTGAGATTCGCGGACGCCCACTCAAAACTTTTGGTTCCGCGGGCCAGCAGCGCACGCTATCGACGGCACTACGTCTGGTAGAGAGAGAGACGCTACGCGACAGGATTGGTCGCACCCCGCTGCTCCTTTTGGACGACCCTTTCGCGGAGTTGGACCGAAGCCGGTCGTCGCGGATTCTTGAGCTACTGGACCACACGGCCGGGGATCAGACGATACTTGCGGTTCCCAAGCCCGACGACGTCCCAGAGAGCTACACGCGGCTAGCGCGCTGGCACGTTGAAGGAGGGGTGATAGATGCGGAAGGGTGACGACGGCACCCGGGGAGGGCAGCCCGAGAGAATTGCGGACATGCTGGGCAGGTATCTGCGTAGCAGCGGGATTGGCGATCGGGTAAAGCAGACTGAGGTGCTTTCCAACTGGGCGGAGCTGGTTGGACCCGAAATAGCGCAGGCGACGCGCCCTCTTTCGGTGAGCGAGGACGGGACTTTGTTCGCGGTGGCGCGAACCAGCGCATGGATGAACGAGTTGACGATGCTGGAGGGAGAGCTACTCTCGGCGATCAACCGGATTACCGCGGCCCGACCCATACGCCGAATCCGCTGGTCGCTCATGCGCTAAGCCGTTACCGAACAATCGCTTAGGAGCAATCCCAGCGGTTGAAATCGGGCTTGAAAACGGGTATTTTTCTAAGTTGCTTTCTGAAGGGCGTTTCGGCGTTTATTCGGGAGGCTCAAAGCCACTCATTTATGGGCACTCATGGCCAAGTCTAACGACGCAAAGTCTGGCGCGTACGACGCCGGAAATATTCAGGTACTCAAGGGATTGGAGGCGGTGCGAAAGCGTCCTGGTATGTACATCGGGTCGACTTCGGCGCGCGGTCTGCATCATCTCGTCTACGAGGTAGTAGACAACTCAATCGACGAAGCGCTGGCCGGATTCTGCAATTCGATATCGGTAACGATTCACGCCGACGATTCAATAACGGTCGAGGACAATGGTCGAGGCATTCCGGTGGATATTCACCCTACCGAAAAAATGCCGGGGCTCGAACTGGCAATGACGGTATTGCACGCGGGTGGAAAGTTCGACAAGGACAGCTACAAGGTGTCGGGCGGTCTCCACGGCGTTGGTGTGTCTGTTGTGAACGCCCTTTCAGAAGGAGTAAAGGTGTGGGTAAAGCGGGATGGTAAGGAACACTATATGGACTTCGAGCGTGGTCAGACGACGACCAAGCTCAAGACATTGGGCAAGGTCGGTGCTCGGGATACCGGTACCAAGACCTGGTTCAAGCCTGATCCCAAGATCTTTACCGAGCTGCACTACGACTACTCCACGCTGGCCAGCCGGCTGCGCGAACTGTCGTTCCTTAACAAGGCGATCACAATAGCGCTCAAGGATGAGCGCAGCGGAAGCGAGAAGAGCGAGACCTTCTTTGCCAAGGGTGGGCTCAAGGAGATGGTGCAGTTCCTCAACTCCAGCCGTAAAGTGCTGCATTCAGAAGTTGTCTATCTCGAAACTGAGAAGGACGACGTAGGAATTGAGCTGGCGATGCAGTACAACGACGGCTATAACGAGAACGTCTTCACCTTCGTCAACAACATCAACACGCACGAAGGCGGAACGCATCTTACCGGCTTCAAGGCTTCACTCACGCGGCGGATCAACGACTACGCGTCCAAGGGCGGTTTTCTCAAAAAGGCCGACTTTACGCTGAGTGG
>CAZYTS010000328.1:0-2611 GCA_964649855.1 uncultured Gemmatimonadaceae bacterium | reverse complement strand
GTTGGCCAGAGAAGCTGCTTCGAGGAGCGCTTTGGCCGGTATGCAGCCCCAGAGCACGCAGGTACCGCCCAGTCCTTCACGTTCAACTACAGCCGTGGACATGCCGAGTTGCGCGCAGCGAAGTGCCCCGACGTATCCAGCAGGACCGCCGCCTATGAAGATCACGTCGAACGAAGACATGCTGTTTTTGCTTTTCAGAGGATGGGGAATGGGCCGTCGACGGCCCGTGTTAGCCTCTGAATCTAAGGGGAGGGCGAGGGGGTTGGGACGTTGGGAGGCTGGGACGCACGTGGTCGCATTTCCGGGCGAGAAAGGGGTAGCGAAAAGGTTGGGGACGCTGGGACGTTGGGAAGCTGGGACGCATATGGTCCTCTGAGAACAAGGACGCAGCCTTTTACGCACATGGCGACTTCCCGGGCGAAGCGCGTGAAGCGCGCGAGGCCCGGGACCAAGCGTCTTTTCCCCAGGCGCCGCTCGACGAAGGCCCCTACTCGACCTTTACCCTGAGCATGTTTCCCGATCGGCCGGACCGACCCGATACTACCACTTCCAACTCGCGCTCGGCGCTCTCGACTACGGCCGAGCCCTTGCGCCCGAAGGCCAGGATTCGGCCGCTGCGTGGGCTTCGCACCATCACCCCGCGCACCGATCGGTCGCTCCACTCCACAGCCACGCGTCCTTCTGCCAGACGTCTCGTTCTGACGGAGGCGGGCGTACTCTCCTGAGTCAGGTTCTCGCCAACACTCAACCCAGCTGCCGTCGCCAGAGCAATCTCCGACACCTCGGCGCCGACCAGGAGGTCAAAAGGCAACACAAAGGCAAAATGCTGCTCGGAATCGTCGGCGTCGGCCACTGGATTGGCAGCAAAGCTCAGTTCCAGGAGTTCTCGCCCATTCCTGTCGCGAAGGCTCAATCTGTTTGGACCGGTCGACTGCGGCAAAAGCGCCGGAGCATCAACCTCAAAAATGGGCTCCAGTACTGGTACGCCGTCGCTGATCCGTCCCCAGACCAGGAGGCCGCGCGAGGGTTTAGCTGCACCCTGGAGTTGGTGGCTAGAAGCTACGCTGGCCGAACGGTAGTTGAGAATCCCGCTCCAGGTGTAGTCCGAAATCCACGCCGGTGCACAGTAACCCATGAGGTCGCGCATCGTGGGTGGCCGCAGCGTCCCGCTGAACATGTCATAGCCATAGGCGCCGGTGACTCCGCCGGCGTACGGGAAGGCAGGATCAGGAGCACTTGCCCCGCCACAAGGGGCGTGACGCCTGCCAAAGTTGTGGCCAAGTTCATGGGCCATTACCTCGGATGCAGAACCCGTCTTGTCCCACGCCACTAGCGCATTCCCCGGCACATAACCCATGCCTGCGGTTCCCGAGTTGTAGGTCGTGCGGGCGACACCTGCATAGACGGTGCGCGCTCCGTCGGCAGCTCGCAGGGCATTGATTTCACTCAAGAGGTGCGACCATGCCTTGTTGCCGTCATTGGACTCGAGGCGCGGACCGTTGCTGGTGAAAGTCTCGCGCAGATCGAACGTTATCTCTCCCAGCGGAAGAAGCCTCTTTGCCGTGGTGAGGAAGGTTGCGGCGTTGGACGGATGGATGAATCCGGTGAGGCCCGTCGCGGCTTGCGTTACTGGTATGAACGTGATCGACAAAGGTGGCGCTGTCCGCACCTCGATGGCGCGAGGTATGCCTGTAGCAGGAAACGTGTTGTCTCCCTCGTCCAATTCCCTCACTTCATTGGTGGGATCCACGTCTGCCAGAACCCGTAGCCCGGGAACCATGAGTTCCTCCGGTATCCTCAGGTTCCAACTGCTGGCAAGCGTCGAAGGATCCGGAGTGCGCGGAACGTAAGTGCCGGCTGGTCCAACCATCGACGTACGGACCAACGTGTTTCCGTGGTACAGTCTTACCCTGACGCCAGGGAGTGACAGGGAATTGCCGGTCACAAACACACGAAGCAAACCGGCGCGGCCGGCCACGAGAGGGACCGAACCGTCCAGACGCTGAACCACCTGCTGAATGTGAAACCCCTCTATGCTGACGTTAGGGAGTTCCGAAAGAACGCTGTTGGACGAATATCTGAGGAATACAGGCAGAGCATCGTTTGATGCCGAAACGTGCACCGTAATTGCGTTTCCAGCGCGGTACTCACTCGCGCCAACTACTACGGGTTGCGGTGCAATCGTGTATGCGCCTTCACTGAGTCCACGTAGCGTTGTGTCTTTCGAAACGGTTGCCACGTGGCCCAGAGCACCGGTCACACTGATCGCGGGGGCGGCACCCTGTGGCAATCCGCTGAAAACGATGGCAAGTGAACCCGTACTGATGCCATAGAGCACCGTGTGGCTCACGACAGGGACGCCGCCGACATTTACCAACTGCACTGGACCGGCCGAATAACCATCGCCCTCGGCGCTCTTCACGGCGCGCGCGTCGATCTCGTAGCTGCCCGGTGTGAGACCCTGGATCACGCGAGAACGCGAAACTGTCACGCTGAAACCGCCGGGGCCACGGACGACTACTGAGCCGTCGACTCCCTGTGGCAAACCGGAAATCGTTAGGACGATACTCCCAGGATCATCCGAAACCGACTGGGGCGAGGTAACGGACTT
>CAZYTS010000327.1:0-2642 GCA_964649855.1 uncultured Gemmatimonadaceae bacterium | reverse complement strand
TTAGGTGCCCGCCGCAGGGAAATAGAAGTCGCCGGGTCGATCAGGGTGCCAGGTGACAAATCCATTTCACACAGAGCGCTCATGCTTGCCGCACTCGGCTCTGGACGCTGTGTGATTCGCGACATCCTCGAATCCGAAGACGTGAAATCGACAGCCGCCGTTTTGCGGGTGTGTGGTTGGGATCTGCCGCAGGTGAGCGCTGAGATGGTTGTTCAGGGAAGGGGCTTGAGATCGAATCTTTCGGCTCCGCGAGAGGACCTTGACTGCGGCAACTCGGGGACTACTACACGTCTGATGGCGGGGATTGCAGCGGCGCAGCCCTTTGCCAGCACCTTTCGGGGCGACGCTTCGCTCAGCGCGCGTCCGATGGGTAGAGTCGCCGATCCTCTGGTGCAAATGGGGGCGCGAGTGGAGTGGCTGGAAAGGGGGGATCGACTTCCGATGCGTATCCACGGCGGGCGACTCAAGAGCGTGAGCTATACGGTCCCGGTGCCGAGTGCTCAGGTCAAGAGCGCAGTGCTGCTGGCGGGACTTTGTGCGGGGGTCGAGGTCAGGGTTGAGGAGCGGGTTCCAACGCGCGACCACACCGAGCGGATGCTTTCCGCCTCTGGAGTAAGCATAGCGCGCGAAGGCACGTGGATAACGCTCGCCCCCGTGGAATCGATCACTCCACCCGACGTTGTGGTGCCGGGGGACCCCTCGTCAGCGGCATTTATTGCAGCGCTCGCGGTCCTGGCGCAGCGCGGCAGCATCCGGATCGAGAACGTTCTCGCGAGCGAGCATCGTGACGGATTCATGCGAGCCCTGCGGATCATGGGTGCTGACATTACAATGTCAGCCGAGTCCCGGAGTGACGGAACTGAAGCAGCTGATATTGTTGTGAGTGGCGGTCGGGCACTCAAGGGCATCGAGCTTCCGCCGGACTTGGTGCCCTCTATGATCGACGAATTGCCCACGCTGGCCATCGTGGCCTCGCGCGCAGAAGGACAAACCGTGGTACGTCACGCCTCTGAACTCCGATTCAAGGAGAGCGACCGCATCGCTGCCACCGTCTCGAATCTCCGTGCTGTTGGGGTTACCGCAACAGAGTTGCCTGACGGGTTTGTCATCACTGGCACAGATGCGCATTTGAGCGGCAAGATCACCACTCATGGTGACCACCGGATCGCCATGGCGTTTGGTGTTCTCGCTACCAGCGCCAACACGGCGATAACCGTCGACGACCCGCGTTGCGTCAATGTGTCGTACCCGGGCTTCTGGTCGGACATGGGACGCCTGGCCCATGAGTGATAGCGGCAGTCGTCGTTTTGTCGTAGCGATCGACGGCCCAGCAGCGTCCGGGAAATCTTCAACCGCGCAGTGGGTGGCCTCTCGCATTGGAGTTCGTCACGTCGATTCGGGAGCGCTCTACCGGGCAGCTACGGCGGCCGCGCTGCGCAGTGGCAGGCCCCCTGAAAGCTGGACTCCCAGCTTCCTGTTGGAGCGCGCTGGCGAGGTCTCGCTAGTGCCGTCCGAAACGTCCTTTCTCCCGGCGATGGGTGGGGAGACACTTGGCGAGGAGATTCGAGGGGCGGCCGTAACGGCTGCCGTCTCCCAGGTGGCCCAAATGGCGCCGGTGCGCGAGTGGGTGAACCAACGGGTCAGGGAGGTAGCGCGGGACTTTGACGTTGTTGCGGACGGTCGGGATATGGGGACCGCGGTTTTTCCAGACGCTGACCTCAAGGTCTATCTCGTGGCAGACCCCTGGGAGCGGGCCAGGCGCAGGCTCATCCAGCGCCTCCACCGAAAGCCCACAGAAGCAGAGATCGCGCAGGAGACCGAGCTTCTGGTAAAGCGCGACGCCGCCGACGCAACCCAGACGGTCCAGGCCCGGGACGCGGTTCTGGTGGACACGAGTGCCCTTACCCAGAGCGAGCAGGTGGACCGGATCGTGGCGCTGGCACAGGCCGCTCTGGATCGCCGGAAAGTGCGCTAAGGCGTTGACTCTGGCGACTTTATCGATCTAAATTAAGGGCTCTCAAAATCCGACGTCGTTTGCTCGCCGACCCCACAAGGAGCCGGTCGTGCTGGCGCCGTCTTTCAACCCTCTGACTCGTCCCGCGGCGAGCCTAAGCATCCGCGGATGAAGGAGCACGCCTAAATGGCTGAAGCTGAAACCGTAATACCCGGCCTGTCCGCGGCGGAAAAGCGCAAGGCGCAAATGGGGGAACTCAGGCCCCTCGTCAACAGACGACCGGAACTCTACGACGAAGACGAGTACTCGTCGGCCGAATACGACCGGATGCTCGAGATGTACAATGGCACCCTCGCGTCTATCGACGAGGGTGAGATTGTCAAATCCAAAGTCCTCGAGATCCGTGAAAACCTTGTAGTCCTCGATATCGGCTTCAAGTCAGAAGGCACCATTCCGCTTGAAGAGTTCAAGGACATGCCCGACCTAAAGCCGGGCGACGTTGTTGACGTCCTCCTCGAGCACCTCGAAGACCAGGAAGGCTCGGTCGTGCTTTCGAAAAAGAAAGCCGACTTCATGCGCGTCTGGGAAAAAATCCGCGTCGCTTATGAGACCGACGAACCCGTCGAGGGAACTCTCGTCAAGAAGATCAAGGGCGGCGTTGTCGTCGACCTCATGGGCGTCGACGCCT
>CAZYTS010000326.1:0-2703 GCA_964649855.1 uncultured Gemmatimonadaceae bacterium | reverse complement strand
CCGCGGATACTTCACTGATAGCGCGCCCGGCAGCTCGACCCTCTGCACGCCCTTTGCTCGATCGCTCGACCAGAGTTGACGGGCCTCCGAGATCTGCACCCGCAGCCGATCCCGCAAAGCCACGGGCAGCATCACGATGCGGTCTTTCCCTCCTTTGCCTTCGCGAACGACAATCATCGAGCGAGCGAAATCGACATCCTTGATGCGCAACCGCATGCACTCCATCAGACGCATTCCCGTGCCGTACAACGTCCGTGCGATCAACGCCGGAACAGCATCGCCAAGGCTGGTCATCAGCCGAGCGGCTTCCTCGCGAGACAGCACAGCCGGTATACGCACGCGAACCTGCGGACGGCTGAGTTTGTTCATCCATGGCAGTTCCAGCCCGAACACTTGCTGATATAGAAAAAGCAAGGCGTACAAGGCCTGCTTGTGAGTCGACGCGGAGACTTTCCGTTCGTTCGCGAGATGGGACAGGAATGCCTCGACCTCATTCCGTCCCATATCGCGCGGATGCCGCATACCGTGATAGTGGATAAAGGCCCGTGCCCAATGGACATAAGCCTGCTCGGTACGCAGACTGTAGTGGAGATAACGTACCCGCTCGCGCACGCTGGCCAATAAGCCCCGCCGCCGACTCGTTGTGCCGCCCTTGCCTCGTGTGGCACCGTCGGAGAGCGCCGAAAGGTGCCCGATCTCCGGTTGGCCAGGACTTGTCAAGCTTCGATTCATGGCTGTATATTCATACACAGAAGCGGCTGGCGCCATCATCCAAACGGCCGACTTGCAGGGCTCGATCCGCCGGTCGCTGCTCGGATGGCAGCTAAATGACGACACGCAAAGAAGTTCGAGCGGTTACGCTGGTCAGTTACGCCGGTTCTGTAAGCTGCAATGTCGAAGAACTTGAATATCGACAAGGGGTTACTGAATGGTGTGTGGACAAGTTATACGGGATGTGACCGGGTTATCTGGTTACTCGTCCGCAATCTAAATCGTGTTAGATCACAGGCGCCGAGATGCCAGCTCTGCCAGGTTGACATCGGATGACATTTGTCCATACAATGCCATGTATGGAGATCGATTGGGATCCGCATAAAGCCGAGGCAAACCTGCGCGCGCACGGCATCTCCTTCGCGGAAGCCGCTACGGTCCTCGCCGACGACTATGCACTGTCTCGCGAGGATCCAGATGAAATCGGAGAGCAGCGATTTGTGACGCTGGGCATGAGCGCGACTGGAGAGCTATTAGTCGTTGTCTATACGCACTGAGAACCTGATCGCTATCGTTTGATCTCCGCTTGGAAAGCAAACAAGCCTCAAAGGAAACAGTATGAAAAAGCCCGTCGCTGAACCGTACAGAGATATCGATTTCGCGGGAGCCGAGCAAGGTGCGGTTGTGAAACCCGACCCTGGGAAGACGAAGATCTCAATACGTCTCGACAATTCGGTGATTGATTATTTTCGCGCCCAGGTTGAAAAAGCCGGTGGCGGGAATTATCAAACTTTGATCAACGATGCCTTGGTGGCCTACATTCAGCAGCGCTCGATGCTCGATGCTGTTCGCCAGGTGGTACGCGAGGAACTGGCAACGCCAAAATCGAAGTCTGGTCGAGGCCGTCATGGTGCAGTTGCGATCTAACATTTCGTTGCATCGGATACATGACCCGTCCGCGCGCCCGCTTCCGCGGTCGCACGGCCGCGTCAAGTGCCGCTGAACTTCGACGTTAGGCGTCAGAAGCAACCGAGGTCGCTATGCCTTCCGAAGAACTCCCACTCCCCAGCAAAGCCCAATACGTCGCTGCCCTAACTGCGGTGCTTCCTAGATTGAGCGAGCCTCAGCTCAAGATGCTGCGAGCCCACTATCAAGCACCTGACGTAACTATCACGACCCACGACTTAGCACTCGCCGCAGGCTTCGTGAACTGGAAACCTGTGAATATGCATTACGGGCTAGTCGGAAGCTATATCAGAAGCGCCATAGGTCCAGCCGGTGACGTCAGAGGGCAACGATCGTACGTATTCGCCTACTTCATTCCACCAACGGCGGAAAGCCCTGGCTGGCGATGGGTGCTGCACCCACCAGTGCGAGATGCGCTACATGAGCTGGCATGCTTCGACGAACAGTTGCTTGGCGCAGGGGTTAGCGACTCCCTGGCTATCGCCGCACGCGAAGGCGCACAGATCCATCGGCTCGTAGTCCACCGCCACCGAGAGAACGCACTCCGGCTGGCCAAGCTCGAATCTGTACGCAAAGCACATTCAAGAGGTAGGCTGATTTGCGAAGTCCCCGGATGCGGCTTCGACTTCGAGGCAACATACGGTGCGATCGGCTCAGGGTACGCCGAAGTCCACCACCGGACTCCTCTTGCCTCGTTCACCGAGGAGACGACTACAACTCTCGACGAACTCGCTGTCGTCTGCTCGAATTGTCATCGTATGATTCATCGAGGGGGTGAATGCCGTGAACTCGCGTCGCTCCTACTGACGTGCGCTGACGCCTAACCCGTCGCTCGAACGGACGCTTGACCCGGCCGTCGTCTTGCTGCCGCAAGCCGCCGTCCGCCTCAAGCGCCGCTCAGCTCCAACGTTATGTCGCTTTGACACGGTGACGGCATGCCTCCGAAGGTCAGGGAGCTTATCGCAGATCTCGAGGCAGCCGGGTTCACAGACCGGGGCGGAAAAGGAAGCCATCGGAATTTTGTGC
>CAZYTS010000325.1:0-2705 GCA_964649855.1 uncultured Gemmatimonadaceae bacterium | reverse complement strand
GACTACCGGTTCGGGTCCTGCACCGGGTGCGAACAGTGCCGGAGGGATGGCGCGCCGTGTGACGACGCTGATTCGCCGCCACGAGGATCGCTTCGAGACCATCACCTCCGACAACGGCACCGAGTTTCACGACCACACGAAGGTCGAGAAGGCGACAGACGTGCTCTTCTACTTTTCGACGCCCTACCACTCGTGGGAGCGCGGCACCAACGAGAACTTCAACGGTCCTCTCAGACAGTACCTGCCGAAACGGAGGAGCCAAGCTCACCTGACCCAGAGGGCCTGTGACGCTCTTGCGTCACAGCTGAACCAAAGACCCCGGAAACGACTCGACTATCGAACCCCGGAGGAGTGCTTCAATGGATGCGAGTCCGTGTTGCGGTGCAAACTTGAAGTTAAGCGGCGCGCGGCGAACTCATGCGGGTTGCAGACCAGGTTGCCATGGCCACGCCGGCGAGAGGTGGTATCGAGGAGCCGATTGCCATTGTCGGCAAAAAGAGACCGGGTGCAGGAAGGCTTTCGGGGCTCGACAGGAGGTGCTGAAGACCAGCCACGAGAGCAATGGACCAGACCCCTCCCAGGACATGGTAAGTGAGCACACCAGCCGATGATCCGACCCCCCATGCGGCGAATTTTCTGCCGGAAGAGCCATCGCTTCGCCAGATGGGCGGTATCGAGGACGCAAGCAAGATGAATAGGTACGAAAGTGCAACGCGGCTCGGATAGGTTATTGGCGCGTCGGGGCCCACCAGGGGAGAGACTATCCCCGCGATGAGCGGTGTGGCGATAACCATGGGCACTGCGACGGCGGCCTGCGTAGCGGCGCGACGCGCAGGAGAGGGACGCGGAGCCTGAAGGGCAACTCCGCAGGCCGTGCAATACCTGCTGCCGACCGCAACCTCCGCTTCGCAGTCAAGGCAACTCACGGCTCGCCCTCTCTTCGTTCTTCTCGCAGCCCAACGCCCGGCATCAGGGGCGCGCAACAGCAAGCGCAGCGCCGCTGTAGCGCGTCCCCTGCATGCCGTTGTTGGGCGGCTGTCCGTGTAGGACTCCACTCGCGCTAGTCCTAGAACTTCTGAAACACATTGAGGATGAGGGCTTCCACGTGTGCGGCCACCCGAGCTGGTCCCAACTTGTACGAGTTAGGATGCCCACAAGCGTTGCGCAAGGTTAGGCTGCTCTGAAGCTCTTGCTTCACGCTCTTCCCGATAACGGAGATCCCCTCAAGGACGTTCAAGAATTCATGCTCTTTCATGAGAGCCAAGTCATCCTCAGTTTTCGCGAGCTTCCATTTCGGATCTCGCCTTGCTGCTTCGGTGTTGAAGCCTGTAAGTGAGGTTGCGACAATATGTCGGTATAAGAGGGAGATCGCACCCACCCAGGATAGAACCACTGCGGCTCGCAGGAGACCCGTTTCAAGGCATGTCACCGCCTCATCCAGGAAGTTCAGTGTATCTGCGTCCTTAATTGCAGCCAGGCAAGCACGAAGGTTCACGGCTGCTTTCGCGGTCGGGGGCGCGTATGACACGCCGGCAAGCGTGGCAACACGTGCCTTGCCGATTGAGGATAGTTCCCAGCCCTCAGAACCTCGAATCGCCTGAGGCTCCCCTTTCCCGAGTACGTCCGATACATTCCACTGTTTCACTCGGCGAAGTCCGCAGGCAATACCGAGTTCCTTCACGGCACTCACGCTCTTCGGCTTGGCACCGTCTGCAGCGAGGAGCAGAAGTAGCTTGTCTTTGCGGCTGAGTTCCTGCTTATGCAGTAGGTCTTTCAGTGCAACCTGGTCCAACATCCGTCGTTACTCGTCAGCGGGCTTGAGCATCTTTTCGACCGCCTTGACCCCCTCGCGCGTAACCTTGTACCGCTTACGTGCTTGTTTCGTTTTGCCTTCCTTTCGGACCTGGATGACTTGACGGGGGGAGCGACCGATCAGTGCGTCGAGATCACGAGTAATATTGGTCGAAGGATGCCCGAGGTTCTTCAGCTCCTTGTTGAGTTGCTGGCTGTCGAAATCCTCCTGGCCCGCTAGGACCTGAAACCAGTACGCAGCCACAAGTGCCTTTTCGGGCGCGCTAGCTGGGTTCGCTGCGTCGAAGAGGTCGTGGAAATTCTCAAAGCTCGAGATGCCGGTTTCAGCACCCTCATCCTCGCCAGCCTGTGCCGTGGACTCCTTCGAGAGGATTCCATTCGCCGAGATCTTGTAACGCTGGAGCGCCCACTTGAGTACGCGCGCAACAGCCTCATCGTCCAGCCCTTGAAGGGCGGCAACGACATCCGCCATAGCCTTCACTTCCGCATCCATTACCGTCTCCACATTGGTACCGACGGGAGACATGATGGCACTACTACTGGCATGACGTCAAGTAGGCCGTAGCGATGTGGGGAGGCTTAGACCGGGATGGAGTGATAGCCTTCAGGCCGCCCAACGGATCGGCGTTCAGCTGCAAAGAACAGCGCTGACCGTCAACGCTGCGGCTCTGCGGCCCACCGCCAGAACGCTAACACGATCGATTGGAACGAGCTGTTCTTTGTCAGCTGCAACGCCTTGTTATACGGCGACCTGCAACCCACTGTGCGGAGGATGTGAGAGCTACGGCTCGATCAAGGCGGGCGCTTCGTAGTCGACGACCCTGGCCCGTGTTGGAGGGGGCTTGGTGCCCCAGCGCAGACCGGCGATGAACGGGCCGGCTCGTGACCAGCCG
>CAZYTS010000324.1:0-2732 GCA_964649855.1 uncultured Gemmatimonadaceae bacterium | reverse complement strand
AATTCTAGCTTTTGGGTTACATCCGAGACAACAGGATCTTCTCGACAGACGCTGTGAAGGCTCTGCGCACGATCAAGTTGTGCGCCTTCGCGGTACTAGCCCTCGTGATTGGAGCGGAAGTCATCATCATGCTGCACACTTCAGACGATCGCGCAGGCGGCGTCTTTATGGGGCTTGTTGCCCTCTTTGGCTGTGTTGTCGTTGCAGCTGTTGCGGCCACCTCCGAATCGATCTTGCAGAATGCTGTGGAGATGAAGTCCGAGAACGACCTGACGGTCTAATTCTGCATGGCAATCATCATCAACGTCGACGTCATGTTGGCCAGGCGGAAGATGAGCGTCACGGAACTCGCCGAGCGAGTTGGTATAACGATGGCGAACATCTCGGTACTCAAAAATGGGAAGGCAAGAGCCATCCGGTTATCCACGCTGGATGCGATCTGCAAAGCGCTGGATTGTCAGCCCGGCGATATTCTGGAGTACAGAGAAGGAGATTAGCTACCTAAGAGAACTCAAACATCTCTCCCAAAGCCGCGAAAACACTGGCCAGATTGCCCGAGCTAAGAACGCCGAGGCGCTTAAGGAGACGTTCTCGATCCACCGTGCGCAGCTGATCCAGGGCGACGCGGCCCTCCTTGCCGCCGAAGCGGCACGCCGGCCGAAAGGGATACGCGTGCCCCCCTGTGGTCAACGGCGCAACGATCACCGTTCGGAGATGGTGATTGAGTTCGTTGGGTGAAACGACAAGGCACGGACGAGTTTTGCGGATTTCGCTGCCGCGGGTAGGATCGAGTTCGACAAGGACGACCTCCCCGCGACTGGGCACGCGGGCGAGCCGAGCTATTGCCACTCCCACTCCTCGGCGTCGAAAGCTGGGGCCGGTGTTTCGAGGAGCCCATCTTCGCCGCGCAAGTGAAGCTGCGCAGCTGCCTCGGCCCAGCCAGCGCGGGCGCGTCGCGCGGCGGCGATGACGATTCGGCCGCTTTCCGCATGAAGCTCCACCTCACCGCCTATGCCGGCTTGTTCGAGCAGCGGCTTGGGAATCCGGATACCCTGGGAGTTGCCGATCGCAACGATGCGGGCTTTGACAGAGCTGGAGCGTGGCATGGTAGATACAATGTATCTACGCACGCTCTCCCGGGGCAAGGAGGCTATTGTGGCGCACGCGGGCGGGATTGAACCGACGACCGCACGGTTACGAATCGGCCGTATGCGGCACTTGTCTTACGACGTCGTCTCGAGCACGCCAGACGTCCCAGCTCAACGGCCCAATAACCTCGTCGTCGAGTGGCATGCCGGCGGCCTTTAGCGCCAACTTGATCTGGCCGTGATGATAGCTCTCGTGAAAAACGAGGAACTGCAGGAGGGTGAGCGGGTGAGGGAAGTCCTGATCGAGAGATCGATCCGACTCAATTCGAGCTTGCACTGCGTGCCGAAGTCGTCGGCCGCTGTCCTCCAGCATTAAGCGCAGGCCCGCACTGTCAGCCCCGGAATTCCACTGAACCTCAGGAATTTCTCCTGCGAACTCAGGGGTGTTCTCCTTTAGGGAGCACATGCGTTCGTAGTGCATGTGGGCGAACATGGCAGCGACGGTCGGGCTTCCCTCCATCGCGCGTGCTTGCAAGCCTTCCGGGGGAACAACGCTGAGCAGACCGAGGACTGTGGCCTGGTGGCGATCCCAGGCGTTCAGGATCGCGTCGAGGAGACTGGTGACAGAAAGCATATAAAGGCAGCTACGCCGCAGTTCGAGTGATTCGCTTGTTTCGCTCAGCATCTCGTGCTTTCAGCGAGTGTAGCGTGCCCAAGAGGCCCATGTCCAGTGCACTTTCAGTCAGAACTCCGCGTGTAGAACGTGACGCGACGCAACGTCGTCCTTGACCACCCGAAACAGTCGACCTATCCTTCTCCTAACCTGATTAGGAGAAGGTGGTCATGTCGTCTCTTCTCGCACGAATGCGTTCCCTGATGCGCAGTATTCGCCGAGGCGACGCGTTGGACGACGAGATGGAAGCGGAGTTCCGCCTTCACATTGAGCTGCGCGCCGAAGATCTCGTGCGAGCCGGCTTGACGCCGGCGCAGGCAGCGCGGCAGGCACGTCTCGAGTTTGGCAGCACTGCCTCATTCAAGGATCGCGTCCGCGACGCACGTGGCTTGCGCGCATTCGACAGTTTGCGCTTCTCGATGCTCGACTTGAGACTCGGCGGTCGCATGCTGGTCAAGCACCCTGCGCTCACCGTGATCGCAACGATTGCCCTGGCGTTCGCAATCGCCGTCGGCACCGTCGGGTTCGAGATCGCGCGACAGGCGCTCTGGCCGTCGATTCCGCTTCCCGACGGCAACGCGATCGTCGCATTGCGGAACTGGGATGTCGCCGACAATGCGTCGGTCCTTGCATCGCGCCATGATTACGAGCTGTGGCGCGACGGTCTCACCACGATCACCGATGTCAGCGCCGTCGAGATGGAAGAGCGCAACATCGCTGTAGGTGCCGGGCCCGGTCAGCCGGAGACGGTCGCCAACGTGACCGCGTCGACCTTTGCCCTGACAGGCATTCCGGCGTTGATGGGCCGGACGCTGCTGCAAACCGATGAGCGGAGCGGTGCCGAAGAGGTTGTGGTGGTCGGATACGACTTCTGGAAGAACAAGCTGGATGGCGCGGCAGATGCCGTCGGTCGCGTCATTCGTATCAGCGGTACCCCGGTCACGATCGTCGGCGTGATGCCGCGCGGCTAC
>CAZYTS010000323.1:1270-2753 GCA_964649855.1 uncultured Gemmatimonadaceae bacterium | reverse complement strand
AGGTGAGCGAGTTCTCGCCCGCGTGGTCTTCCGACGGTCGCACGATCGCGTTTGTAACGTGGACAGACAGTATCGGAGGTGACATCTACAGAGTTCGCGTGGACGGTGGTAAGCCCGAGAATATGACGAATAGGCTCGGACACTACGACAAGCTCGCGTTCACCAACGACGGGACCAGGCTGCTGTTTGCCTACGCGAGCCGTTCATCACGCTTCGAAACCAATGAGCTTGGATTTGCCGGACCTACGCAAACAACGGCAGATCTCATGTGGATGCCTGCCAACGGGGGAAGCCCCACTCTGATAACCCCGATAGGTCACCACTCAGGAATTACTCGCGCTCCGTACTATGGTGTCCCTCACTTTGGCAGTGACTCCGGTCGCATGTACTTTTTCGACACGGAAAACAGGGGACTGTATTCGCTGAGGCTCGACGGCACAGATAAGACGCTGCTTCTACGAGTCAACCAGGTGCCTTGGAACAGCTCCGCTGAAGAGCCTGCTGACGACATCGTGATGTCGCCTCAAGGGAATCGCGCCGCAGTGCTTGCAATGCAGAATGTGTACATTGTGTCATTGCTCGCCAGCAATGTGGCACCTACGCTGAGTGTCGCAGGAAATATCGCCAACGCACAAGTTCCTCTAAGGCGCCTCACAAGAATTGGTGCCAGTTTTGTCGGCTGGAGCGCAGATGGCAGCGTATTGCACTACTCGCTTGGCCCATCGCTCTTCCTATACAATGTTGAACGTGCCGACTCGGTTTCGTTAGCCGGAGGCAGCTATCAACCAGCGCGCGTCGATATTCGCATAGTTGTTCCCAAAGACAAACCGGCCGGTGTATTAGCGCTACGCGGTGCGAGACTTGTCACGATGCGCGGCAGCGAAGTCATTGAAAATGGCGACATCCTCGTACGCAACAACCGAATTGCGGCCCTGGGAGCGGGTGGAACGGTCCAAATACCGCAGGGTGCAAGAACAATCGATGTATCCGGAAAAACAATCATCCCAGGCTACGTAGACCCTCATGCACACATATACGCACCAGGCTGGGGCGTACATAGAACGGAACTCTGGCAGCTCTATGCGAATCTTGCGTATGGAGTTACCGCGATGCGCGATCCGCAGACCGGTACCACAGATGTGATCGAGTACTCCGATCTGGTGGAAACAGGCACCATTGTCGGACCGAGGTTGTATAGCACAGGCAGAGGATTCTTTGATCAGGAACAGATCAATTCGCTCGAAGATGCACGAAATGCCCTGCGTCGCAATTCAGACTTCCTCAAAACAGAGACTATCAAGCAGTACCTGGCAGGCGACCGCAAGCGACGACAGTGGATAGTGCAGGCCGCTCGCGAGCTGAAACTCTCGCCCACCAACGAAGGTGGCGCCGATGTGATGCTCAACCTCACGCACATGCTGGATGGCTACGCTGGCGAGGAACACTCGCTTCCTACCTGGCCGTTCTACAAAGACGTCGTCCA
>CAZYTS010000323.1:0-1170 GCA_964649855.1 uncultured Gemmatimonadaceae bacterium | reverse complement strand
GGAAAGCTTGCCGACCTTCAAGTGCTGGATCGCAATCCGCTTGAAAACATCAGGAACACAACCAGTGTCTCGATGGTCATGAAGAATGGACGGCTTTACGACGCGCTTACGCTGGACGAGTCGTGGCCAAGACAACGCAAGCTTCCTGTAAACCAATGGTGGATGGCACCCGAACGGCGCTGACAGGTCGCTTGAGCATCCGCCATAACACGCAGAGATGATGAAAAACACCTACGAAACCTCAATTCCCGAAAACGCCGCAGATCAGTCTACCCTGACACACCCATTTACCCACACGGTCTACCATCGCGGCCGCCTTCAGGTGCGTGTCAACCGAAGTGAGCTACTTGGAGAGCAGGCCAGTTCGATCGCAAGACTTCAGCGCAGTCTCATTCCGCCAACAACCAAGCCCGACTTTCCAGCCATCCTGGATCCGACGCACATCGCCCTTGGCCCATTCATAAGCGGCCTCGGCGACAACCTCTTTCTCGACATGGTTCTGGGAGTGGGGACAAACGGTGTGTTTGGCTACAACCACCCGAAAGTCCTTCAGAAGCTTCAGCGTCTTGGTGCCATCCTGCCTGGTTACATGGGGGCGGGCACGGACTTTTACTATCACAGCCGCCACGGCGCTCCTGCCGCGCAGGACCTCGCTGCACTAATGATCGAGTACGTGCAGCGAGACTTTGGCGGTGAGTACATGATGAACTTTGCGAACGCTGGGACGGAGGCAAACGAGAACGCCCTTAAAGTGGCCATGTTCGCCAAGTACCGTCAGATTGTTAGCGACCTCGGCGAAAGCGGCTACGCCGAGATGTGCAGCCAGCTTGGCATCCGTCCTTTACGCCCCGAGGTGGACGACCTATGGTCAAACTACCCGTTCTTCGTGCTGGCGTTCGATGGCGCATTCCACGGAAGAACCGGTACCAGCAATACGCTTTCGCTCAGTAAGAAGAGACAAAAGGAGGGGTACCAGGCAGTACCGTACGTGGTCCACGCGCCGTATGGTGGCAAGGTCGACTTTAACAGGTTTGTTGATCGTACTCCCCTCAAGGAACTCATTTCAGAAGGGCGTCTCCGTGCAGTGATCGACTCAGGCAAAGCACCGCTCGACTTGCTGGCCGCAACGATCATGGAGCCGGTGCAGGGAGAAGGAGGCTACGTAATTCC
>CAZYTS010000322.1:0-2761 GCA_964649855.1 uncultured Gemmatimonadaceae bacterium | reverse complement strand
GCCGACTCCGTCAAGAACGGCACGCTGCAGGAGCTGGATCGTGAGAAGACAGGATGGGAGCGCATGCGGGAGCGGCTGGGCATCTTTGGCAATCAGACCGCGTTCCAGGCCACGGTCGGTATCAGGCGCACAAACGCTGAAAAACTCATCCGAGGTGGATGCATAACGACACCTTCCACCGATACCTACCTTAGCGGAGCTCCCGAATTCAGCCGTACTCCAAGGCGCGATCCCCATTACATGCCTGGAACCGCGACACTCACTGCGATCGAAGGTCTCGTCGAGTTGGGCATGACGCCATCACAGGCGATTGTTGCCGCTACAAAGAACGGTGCAATCGCCTCGCAGGGCCTCAAAGACTACGGCACGCTGGAGGCTGGCAAGTTGGCCGACATACTTCTCCTCGACGCCGATCCGTTGGCCGATATCAAAAACATCAGAAAGCTTTCGATGGTAATGCGCAATGGTCTCGTAATCGACCGAGACCGCCTCCCTGAAAGGCCGGTCTGGAACCGACCGGCCAAACGTTGAGCACTATATCAAATCGCGTCCGAAAGCGACGTGAAATGAAAATCACGCACTCGAATCGGCGGCATAGCGTCGCCGCCAACCGTGCGCACAGGCTGGCCAATAGCATCGAGGTTGCCGAGCATGAACAACGGCGAGTCGTTGAACCTGAAGTTCTTGATCGGACGTGTGATCTTGCCGTTTTCGATCAAAAACGTGCCGTCACGAGTGAGACCAGTGTACACCAGCGTACGCTGATCCACCGAGCGGATGTACCAGCAATGTGTCACGAGGACACCACGGTCCGTCGACGCAATGATCTGCTCCAGCGAACCGCTACCTCCATCGAGACGGAGCGAGCCCACACCGCCGGTTGCAGTCTTGTTGCGACGGTTGGCCCAGAAACGCGTGTATGCCAGCTGATTGAGCACTCCTCGGCTCACCCAGGTTTGTCTGCCTAACGCCATTCCTTCGCCGTCGAATGGCGTGCCCAGTATGAGTGGATCGGCCGGATCAGAAAGGAGCGTGACGCGCTCATCCACAATCTTCTCACCAAGCTTTGTAGCTCCGCCCGGTTTTGAGAACGCCGACCTCCCTTCTTCAGCCGACCGCGCCTGAAGTGCGCCGGACATCAGAGGAATGAGGTCGCTGGTAGCGTCGGGCTCAAAGACTACAGTATACCGACCGGGCTCGAGAGCAACCGGATTGCGTGAAGCACGCGCCTTGTCTATCGCGCGCCGGGCTACATCCTCAAAATCAACCTTGGTCCAATCGTTGTCTGCTGCACCGGCCCAGCCTGATCCGGTACCATCATTGGTGCGTGCCGTCAACGTATAGTTGGCGTCAGTGCTTCTGTGATAAGCAAAGAGTCCGGCGTTGTTGCCTATCGCTGTGGCTCGCGCAGTCGTAACCAGAAAACCCGCAACTGTAAGGTCGTTGGCGCTCCGCGCAGGTGCCAGCGCGCTCAGCGCCGCCTTTGCTCGATCCTCTGGAGTGAGTGCCGCAGTGGAATCGAACCAGCCTTGCACACTCACGTAGCTCTGTGGTCCCAACTCACCCAGGTATTCCGGATCCTCGGGAGCCAACCTCGCCAATGCCTCCGACTCGGCGACTGCCTTCCGCAAGCCCTCATCAGTCCGGTTGTTCGTCACCACACTCGCTCTCTTCTTTCCAAAAACGCTCTGAATGCGAATGCTGGTTGCGTTGGTCGAGCCAGCAGTGCTCATCTGATTTGCCGCAAAGCGCACGTTAGACTCACGAGTGCTCTGCAGGTTTACTCGAATCGCGTCGGCCTTGGAAAAACCTATTGCACGTGAAATCACCGACTCCGCCTCCTCACGAGTCATGATTCCGTCGGCCGCAACGGAGTTGGGCACGATCAGTCGCTTGGGAAACGACATCAGCCTGCCCTCCCGGTGTTGATGACGTTCACGTTCTTGAACCGCGCAGGAGGACATCCGTGGCTCACAGCGTTCGACTGACCGGGCTGACCCTTTCCATCGTTAAAGGTGCCGCCGTGCTCATAGGTCGACTTTCCACCCAGCATGTCCAGCGAGTTCCAGAACTCCTGCGATCGCATTTGGTAGGCTACGTCGCGCAATTGCCCCACGACCTTGCCATTGCGGATCTCGTAGCAGAGTTGCGCACCAAACTGCCCGTTGTAGCGCTGCTGGTCTATCGAATACGAAGCTCGGCCGATCATTGCGATTCCTTTGTCCGTCGCAGCTATGAGATCGTCCCAGGACAAATCGCGTTCACCCGGCTGTAGCGAAACGTTGGGCATGCGCTGGAACTGAACGTCTGCCCACGATTGTGCATAGGAGCATCCATGGGACTGAACCGGCTTGCCTTGCCTCTTGTACCACCATTCGAGCCAGGGAGCCTGCTCACGCGTCGTCTGATAATCGACAAATATGCCGTCTTTGATGATGTGAAAGTCGCTCGGCTGCACTCCATCGTCATCGTAGCCGATCGTCGACAACGCTCCCACTTCTGAGCGATTGCCAATGATCTGCATGAACTCAGGACCTAACTTGAGAGAGCCAAGTACTTTTTCAGGCGGCGAGATGAATGACGTGCCGGCATAGTTGGCCTCGTAACCCATGGCCCGGTCGAGCTCAGTCCCGTGGCCAATGGTTTCATGGATCGTGAGAAAGAGCTGCGAAGGGTGGAGAATCAGGTCCCAGCGCCCAACATCCACCGGTCTGGCACTCAGCTTCTCCGATGCTTCCTCCCCCCACTTCCGTGCGTTCGT
>CAZYTS010000321.1:0-2771 GCA_964649855.1 uncultured Gemmatimonadaceae bacterium | reverse complement strand
CTGCTTAAGAAGCGCACGTCTCGCTGGCAGAGCTCACCCACACCGCGTGAAGTCTCGCGTCACGGACTCTTTGCGCTTCAGGGCTCTCAAAGGTTAGCGCTGGAAATGGCACTTCATGAAGAGGCTGAGAGAAGAGCCATGGAGGGAGAGCTCATCCAACTCGAAGCTGCCTGGCGCGAGGCAGAAGAAATCGCGGGCATTGCAGACGACATGTTCCTCCCACCAGCTCTTGAACTGGAGCTCAAGCGCATGAAGGGTGAAAGCTGAGGCGTCAAACCGCCAGTTGGCGTACTTGCGCTACGAGTCAGCGCTTCAGATAGGCAGCAATCTGGCGTACTCCTTCCTCAAGCTCCTGGCGAGATGCTGTGTATGAGATCCGCACAAACTCGTCGGCCCTGTGGCGCCCGAAATCACGCCCTGGTGTAACGGCAACGCCAGTGGTTCTTAGCAGGTCGAACGCAAAATCCCAACTGCTTCGTGCCTTAGCGCTCACGTCTGCATAGACATAGAAAGCGCCATCAGGTTCTACAGGCACGCGAAGCCCGAGAGCCCGAAGCGCAGGTACTAGAAAATTCCGCCGTTGCTGCAGTTCTTTGCGCTGACTCTCATATATAGCAGTGCTTTCGGGCTCCAACGCCGCAACGGCAGCCCACTGCGATGGCGCAGGAGGACAAATGAAGAAATGTCCCTGAAGCTTTTCTATCGCCGGCACATACTCATGCGGCGCCACTATCCATCCCACTCTCCATCCCGTCATGCAATGGTACTTGGAGAATGAGTTGATCACCACAACGTTGTCGCCTAACTCTACAGCTGATTTCGGCAGATCGCCGTATATGAGTTTGTGGTAAATCTCATCCACTATCAGAACGCCACCACGTGCAGCTACAAACTCATGTATGGCTTTGAGTTCCTGCGGATTGATTGAGGTGCCGGTGGGGTTGGACGGAGTCCCCAGCAGTACCCCTCTACTCTTTGGCGTCCAGTTAAGTGCAACAAGATCCGCGGTAAGCTGAAATTGTTCGGCTTCACCGACGGGCACCAAACGAGCAGTTGCACCGCAGAAGGTCAGGCACGCGCGGTTTGATGGGTAACCAGGATCTGCCGTTATGATCTCGTCACCCTCCTGCACCAGAGCGCCAAGTGTCATGAGAAGGGCGCCCGACCCTCCCACCGTCACGACTATGCGCTCTGAGTCGACCTCCAGACCGTAGTCCAAGCGATAACTCGCGGCAATCGCCCGCCGCAGTTCAGGAATGCCAAGCGGCATCGTGTAATGCGTCTCCCCGCGCTGTGACGACCTATAAGCCGCCTCTATCACCCGTGACGGCGTCGGAAAGTCAGGCTCACCTATGCACATGAGTATGACCTCTCGGCTCGCGGCCATCGCCATTGCTTCTCTGTAGACCTCGACAGCATAGAAGGTCTCGATGTCGGCCACGCGCGAAGCGAATTCTGGTTTTCTCATGTGATTGAAGCTGTTGGTCTGCATGGCCTGGTGGCCAGTTCTTCTGGGATATTACGCACTTCGTAGTGTCCGGGCGATGCGGCGTGGTCCAACCGATGGTATCATCTTGCCAATGTCGCTCACCATTCGTGTCCTGGTCGCCATGGTTGCCGGATTTGCACTGGGACTCTTCGTTGATCCGTCGATTCCATTGTTCGCCGGGGTCGTGCGACTATCGGATACGGTGGGGACCATTTGGGTCACAGCTATTCGCTGCACGGTTGTACCACTCGTCGTATCGCTCCTCATCACCGGTGTAGCGTCTGCGGCAGATGCTCGCGTCATCCGAACGGTTGGACTCAGGGCGCTGGGTACTTTTGTCGGACTCCTGGGCTTCTCAGCCATCCTGGCTCTGACGCTGCTCCCGCTCTTCTTCTCGTGGCTTTCCATAGATGCTGCCACAAGCACGGCACTACGTGAAAGTGCACTCAGTGCCAGCCAGACCACGAGCCAGGCTCCCCCTACTTTCACTGAGTTTCTTGTAGGAATCGTACCCGTGAATCCCATCGCCGCAGCCGCGGATGGTGCGATGTTGCCACTCGTTGTCTTCTCGCTCTGCTTCGGACTTGCGGTGCTGGCGCTATCGGCTAAGCAGCGCAGCTACCTGCTGTCGTTCTTTCGTGCTACGGGCGACGCGATGCTGGTGATCGTTCGGTGGATTATTGCGCTGGCACCAATCGGCGTATTTGCACTCATGCTCCCGATGGCTTCACGCACCGGTGTAGCAACTGCCGGCGCTTTGACCTACTACATGGTCGCAATGGCCGCGGCGTGTACACTCCTCACGCTGTTGCTCTATCCGATCGCTTCGCTTGCAGGGGGCGTCTCCATTCGGCGCTTTGCGCGCGCTGTGTTTCCCGCACAAGCCGTAGCTGTGAGCACAAGTTCGTCGCTAGCCTCGCTACCTGCGTTGATTGAAGGGGCAGAGAACCGTTTGGGGCTTTCGCCGCAGATTGCTGGGGTCACCCTTCCACTCGCGGTGTCGATGTTCAAGGTGACTTCGCCGGTGGTGTGGTCTGTCGCCGCACTCTTCCTTGCCCAGCTCTACGGAATACCGCTCGATTTTACCGATCGGTTGGTCGTTGTTGCAACTGCTGCACTTGCCAGCTTCAGCGTGCCGGGGATTCCGCATGGCTGGCTCCTCATCCTTTCGTCTTTATTGGTTGCGATCGACGTGCCGGTTGAAGGTGTAGCGCTCCTCTGGGCTGTAGACGCCGTGCCCGATGTGTTTGCCACGACAACAAATGTCACGGCAGACATGGTG
>CAZYTS010000320.1:0-2784 GCA_964649855.1 uncultured Gemmatimonadaceae bacterium | reverse complement strand
CCGGAGCAACGGTGTCCGCGAGCGGTTGGCCCATACGACGAACCGGCGCCATCGCAGATTCGTAACCGCCAGGCTCACCGCAGTAACACACTTCAACAATCACAACTCCCGGTTCGTCTCCCGGTGGTTTGCCCATCACAAAGCCCAGGCTCAGTTCGTCGGGTGCACGCAGCGCATAGTCACCCATCATTGTCAAAACATCCTTTGCCTTGGCGAAAGGAAAGATCATGTTGCCGCCCATGACCTGCCGCCGCATACGATGCAGTCTGAACTCGAACGACGTGACAATGCCAAAATTGCTGCTGCCACCACGCACCCCCCAGAAGAGGTCTGGATTCTCTGTAGTGCTGGCCTTCTGCAATTGACCATCAGCGGTCACCACCTGCACGCTCTCGAGATTGTCGATGGCAAGGCCGAACTTTCGCGCGACTCTCCCAAAGCCACCGCCGGTTACCAGTCCACCTACTCCCGTGTGCGAAACGGTCCCGAGCGGCGTCACAAGCCCGTGTGCCATCGCCTCATGGTCTACTGCGCCGAGTAGGCTGCCGCCGGTTACCCAGGCCCTTTGTGCGCCGGGGTCGACGCGGACGTCACGGAAGAGCGACAGATCAATCTGCATGCCGCGGTCGCACGTGGACTGTCCCGAAAAACTGTGACCACCACACTTAACGGCCAAAAGCAGCCCGCCGTGATCGCGCGCAAAGTTCACGGCAGTGCGCACATCAGCACTACCTGAGGGCTGCACCACGAGCGCCGGGTACTTATCAAACGACGGACTCAAGAGTCGCCGCGCTTCGTCGTAACCTTGATCACCCCTGAGCAGTAGACGCCCTCGTAGCTGTCCGCGCAGCTCGTTGAGCATCGCATCGGTCAGAGTAACGGTCTTTCCATCGCCCGTAACTGCGTCGACGTCTCGGGCGACCCGCGGAAAGCGACGAACGGATACAGCTGGCGCGCTTCGGATCGGTAGTGCGAGTGTGGCGGATGCGATAGCGGCCGTACGGATAAATCCACGACGCTCCATATGAGCACCACTGTGAGAGGGGCCGGACCACAAAAAGGATCAGGGGCCCAAAACGCTACGGTCGCCTGGCTCATCCTACAAGGGGAGGACATCGAAACCAGCCAGGCGACCGTGCGGGGAGACCTCTGACTTTAGTCAGAGAATTGGGGCTCTACCCGCCATGCGATCTCAGGAACTCCGCCACAGCCGCCAACCCGCGCTCCGCTGCAATATCCGCGGCGCTTAGCCCCTGAGCGCTTCGGCAAGAAGCGTCAGCGCCGTGCTCCAGCAAGATCTGGGCGGCCTTCAAGGCTGCATCGGCGTCGTCAGGGAGCCACATCAGCGGCGTATCGCCACTCGACCCAGCTACGCGCGCCAGCTCGGGTGACTCCGCCAACACTTCCCGCAAGCGGTCGACTCGACCCGTATAAGTAAGCTCCCAGATGTCCCTGCTATATCTGCCTAGCAGCTCGATCATCTCACGACGCTGCGCCCAGGATGCCACGCCTAACGGGATGGCCTGGTGTCTCTCCTCGCGAAAGTCCACCTCAGCGCCTCTTTCGATCAGAAGCTTTGCCGACTTGAGAGCATTCATATATGCCGCAAGATGCAGCGCTCTACCGCGTCCATCCTCATGATTCTCAACGTCAGGAGAGACTCCAAAGTCGAGCAGCATCTCAACGACGTCTGCACGATCACGTGATACGGCCGCAAAGAGCACCCTATGATCGTTTAGATACTCAGGATGTGCCCTAACGAACCTCTGGACCTGCTCGCGATCCATCGCCATGCAGGCCTGTAGATATCGCTCGTACTCGTCCGGCTCGGGAAGGTCGGGCTTAGCGCCATACTTGAGCAACAGTTGGGCCATATCCTTGAAGCCACGCGACACGGCGATCGTGTATAGGCTGTCAGACCTTATATGCTCGTAAAGATTGCACGGAGGCGTTTCGGGATTGGCGCCATGTGCGAGCATCCATTCAGCAAGGCCGATGAGATTTCTGTCGACAGCTGCGCTGAGCATGAAGTAGGCACCATTGTGCTTCCTCTCGCCGTCACCGAGCGACGGAGCCCCAAAGAGATCAAACATCGTCCACGATTGATCGTCCCACCCGGTGCTCTTGTGGTGCCTGGTCGAGAACTCCTGGATCAACTCCAGCAGCCACACGATCTCGTTGTTGAGAAGAGGGCGCGAGGCATGATCAGCAAAGACGTTGTAAAATACCTGCGTGTCCCTGGGGTTCGCCCCTGCCTCGAGAAGGAGTCGAGTGAGTTCGCGCGCTCTGGGGTGCATAGACGCCTGCTCTTCGCCTCGACCAAGCACACAGGTGAGAGCAGTGTAGTGGATATCCGCGTTGCCGCCGAGGTAGAACGCGTTAGGGTCGGCACCGCTGTCGAGCAATAGGCGGGCTACTTCTACCGACTGTGCGCTGGCAGTCGTCTGAGGCAAGCGCGCAGCGCATAGGTACAACAACGGAGGCCAGCGACGCGGCCCGCCCGGTGTACTAGCCGCTTGCGAATCCCTCGCGAGAAATTGCCGAACAGCGCCGAGATCAGCGCATGCAACAGCAGTGTAGATGTTGGCCCCCGCAATCTCGGGCTCACGAGCGAGAATCCGGCCAGCGTCATTCATGCGCCGAGTTCGCTGCGAACCGTCAGCCCGCCAATCGAGGCAAGCTCTTTCGAGAAATAGCGCCGCGCGCTCTTCGAACGACCTTTGCTGCCAGCTTCTTCGCCTTGGCTCCTGTCTCGCGAGTAGTTCGGCGATGTCGCCATGACCT
>CAZYTS010000319.1:0-2852 GCA_964649855.1 uncultured Gemmatimonadaceae bacterium | reverse complement strand
GGGCCGGTTTTTTTCGGAAGTTGAGGCACGCTTTCCGTGTGTCGCTCCCGTAGCGGTGATCAGCGATCACCTGTGGCGAACCCACTTCGGAAGTCGCCCCGATGTGATCGGCCTGGAGATCGGAGTGAACGGCACGGAGCTTCGCATAATTGGAGTACTGCCACAGGGATTTGCAGGACACCATACGGGCCTCCTGTCCGACATCTTTATCCCAATGGGAGTGGCTGTGCCGGGGCTGGCGAGTCCCACCGCCCTCATGACCAGCGGTTCATCGGTTGAAATGCTGGGAAGGCTCACCAGTGACATCGCGCCAACAGACGCAGAACGTAGTTTGTCACAGATCGCGGAAGCTTTTGCGCGCGCATCGGGCGGATCAAGCGCAAACAACCCATACAGCCTTTTCATAACGGAATGGGGACCGCTCCCCGCAGCTGTGCGAACCGCGGTCCGCACCTTCCTCGGCGTTCTTCTCCTGCTCGCGGCCCTCGCACTAACTATGGCGTGCCTCAACGTGTCAACGATTCTTGTGGCGCGCGCTTCTGAACGTCAGCGGGAGTTGGCCGTGAGGCGTGCCATAGGTGCTACACCGGGGAGGTTGGTGCGTCAGATGGTCACAGAAGTGGGAGTACTCTTCGTCATAGCCGGAGCCATTGGCGCAGCAACGGCGTCCTATATGTCGACGCTGTTCGGTGAGTTTCGTCCACCCGTTGTCCTCCCGGGAAGAATGGGGGCAGACATCGGCACCGATATCACCGTCTGGCTTTTTGCATTTGGTGTGACTCTACTCTCGGCGCTGGCCTTCACGCTGATTCCAGCAAGGAGCTCGAGTCGCTTTGATCTGGTGTCGGCACTCAAGAGCTCTGGTGCGTCAGATGGGAAGTCCAGGCTCCGCTTCCGCTCGCTTTTGGTTGGCGCACAGATGGCACTCACAAGTGTCCTTTTAGGTGCCATGCTGCTTTTTGGTCGTGCACTCTCCACGATGCGTTCACTGAATACTGGTTGGGACGGAAACGACGTGCTGGTGGCGTCGATCGATCTGGAAATGAATGGAACGTCCAGGGAGGGGGGCCTTGTCACACAACGACAAATGCTCGAAGCGCTCAATGCGATTCCGGGTGTTGAAGTCGCATCCATGGCCAGCAAGCTGCCGATAGGGGGACGCTCGTCGTTCGGGCTGGTACAGACGGCAACGATGGCGCCGCGACAGGGACTCAATGGAGAAGTCGCATATGTGAGTCGGGCCAGTTCCGGGTATTTCCGGACGATGCGGATTCCACTGCTGAGTGGCCGCGACTTTGCATTGAGTGACGACGAAACCGGCGCGCGGGTAGCGATAGTAAATCAGACCATGGCGCGTCGCTTGTGGCCCCGCACCGATGCCGTGGGCCAGACCTTCACTATTCTCGGACAAGGCGATACGGTCGAAGTGAGAGTGATCGGCATAGTCGCGGACGCACAACTCAGAAGTCCAGGAGAAGAAGCGCAGAGTTTCTACTATGTCTCTGCGGCTCAATGGTACAATTCATCGTTTGTGTTGCACGTGCGTTCGCACCCTGGGCTCTCTGGCACAGTAGCGTCCACAATTCCGGGAGCGTTACGTTCGCTCGACCCGTCTTTGCCCGTGGCGAGCGTTAGCTCCCTGAACGAGGCAATGAGCATCTATCTGATGCCGCAGCGACTGGCGAGCTGGATGAGCGGAGCCATGGCGCTATTCGGCCTGCTCCTTGCGTCTGTCGGAATCTATGGAACGACGTCATTTCTCGTATCGCGTCGTTCACGGGAGATGGCCATAAGATCTGCTCTGGGTGCCCGCAATAAACAGTTAGTAGGGCTCATCGTACTTCAGGGCTCACGCGCGCCCGCCATTGGCGTGACAGTCGGATTGGTGTTGACGCTCATCCTGACTATCGCTGCAAGCAAGGCTGTGGTTGGAGCGCGCCCGGCCGATCCGCTCGTTCTATTGACCGTGCCGTTGGTTCTGGCGGTGTCTGCAGCTCTATCGATGCTTACTCCAATCCATCGTCTGGTGCGCGCGCCACTGGCGCCGCGCCTGGGCGACGACTGAGGACTACATCACGTGCTCTAGCGTGCCGCAACTGTTAGTTCCACGCATACTGCAGGACGGGTAGCGTCGAGTCTCCGAACTGGCCTATCAGCCTTGCTCCCGCCGATTCCAGCCACGACGGGAGCGCTTTGCGGAGTGCGGGGTCAGGCCCAAGCACAACCCAAAGCTCTCTTTCATGGACAGTGCGGATCGTGCGTCCTTCGTTGGCCAGCCAGCTGGAGTCAATAGGGCCCGACATTGCGGGCACCGCGCCTGGCAAGAGCCCCTGAAAGGTGGGCCAGGTACTCGCGATCATGACCTTTCCCGACAAGCTGCAGCTGGTTGTTTGGTCGTCCGAGCCAAAGGCAAAGCGCTCAGGATGCCACCTCAGGTAGTACTCACAAGCTGGTTCCAGGTCTCGGGAGAGGTATAGACCCACCGAATGCTCCGGCCGATTGTGAATCTCACTAAGTACTTTCGGCAGCTGAACGAAGCGGCCTTTCCGCTGCATTTCGTGACGCAGGCCGAGTGCACAGACGAGTAACGAGAGGGCAGAAAGCGACGCAAAGAGTGGTTGCCGGGTCCTGGTCGGAGCAGCGCTTGCGACAGCTGCAACTCCGGCCGCAAGACTAAGAATGACCGCGGGAGCAGCGAACAGGAGGAGTCGAGGTGCAAGCGGCCACACCTTCGCGAAAGAAGCCAAGGCTGCCAGGACTACGGGTAACAACGCCAGAAGCAAACCCGGAATCGATCGACGCCAGAGCGCCATCACACCAACCAGAGAAAGCGCCAGGAGCGTTGCGGCGAT
>CAZYTS010000318.1:0-2867 GCA_964649855.1 uncultured Gemmatimonadaceae bacterium | reverse complement strand
GGCTCGCCTGGAGCGACAACAACCGCGACTTCTGGGTCATGAACGTGGCCACAAAAGCGATGCACAAGGTCTCCGAGAATCGCGAGGGAGTGGGCACCTTTTCATGGTCGCCCGACAGTCGCTGGCTCGCCTATGTCATGACCGCCGCCAACTCCTTTGAGCAGATCAAGATCTACAGCGTCGAGTCGAGACGTAGCGTGGAACTGACCAGCGATCGCACCAACAGCACGTCGCCGGCATGGGATCCAAAGGGCGACTTTATCTACTTTCTCTCTGACCGCAACCTGCAGACGCTGGTTGGAGGGCCGTGGGGGAACCGCCGTCCTGAACCGTACTTCGACAAGGAGATCGAGATCTATCAGGTCGCACTGCGTGCTGGAGTGCGATCGCCCTTCCAGCCCGACAACGAACTCGCCGAACCCGCGCCGAGTACCTCGCAACCCACCGCGCAGGCCCGCGCACGCGGCGACAGCACACAGACGGGCACAACGCGACCAATCACCATCGACCTCGAGGGATTGCCGCTCCGGCTGCGACGCATCCCCGTGGCCTCGGGGAACTACAACTGGCTTGCCGCCAACGACCAGGGACTCTTCTTTACGTCGAGTGGCTCCGGCGCAGGCGCCGGCACCGACCTGGTCGCGCTCAAGCTGACCAACGAACGACAGCGGCCCGTTGTGGTGGTGGACTCGATTCGCCGCGTCGAGATGTCGGGCGATGGCAAACACTTCCTGGTAGCCAAGGGGAACGCGCTCTACGTGGTAGACGCCAAACCGGCGCGAGTCTCCGCACTCAACGACAGCCGGCTCGACCTCAGCGGCTGGCGCTTCCCAATTAATGTGAAGGATGACTTCCGTCAGATTTTTGTAGACGCCTGGCGGCTCGAACGCGACTGGTTCTACGACCCGGCCATGCACGGCGTGGACTACAAGGCAACTCTGGACAAGTACCTGCCTCTCGTAGCCCGCATTACCACCCGCGATGAGTTGAGCGATCTAATTGGATGGGCGGTGGGCGAGCTGTCAGCCCTGCACACCTCCGTCCGTGGCGGCGACCTCCGCAGCGGGAGAGACAACATCGCAGTAGCTTCGCTCGGCGCGCGTCTCTTTCGCGACGCGGCCAAGGGTGGCTACCGGATCGACTATATCTACCAAGGAGACCCGGAGTATCCCGCTCAACGATCTCCACTCGCCGACCCCGACGTGGCCGCCAAGGCTGGCGATGTGATCCTCGCCGTTAACGGTACACCCTCGCTCCAGGCACGCGACATCGGCGAACTATTGCGCGACCAGGTGGGAAAGCAGGTGCTGCTTTCAATAGCTAGAGGCGAGAACGTGCGTGATGTGGTCGTAACTCCCATAGGCAACGAAAGCTCGTTGCGTTACTCGGACTGGGAGTACAGCCGGCGGCTCATCACCGAAAAGGAGAGCGATGGCAACATCGGCTATGTGCACCTCCGTGCCATGGGAGCCAACGACATCAATCAGTTCTATCGCGAGTTCACGCCCGTGTTCAACCGGCAAGGACTCGTGCTCGACATGCGCCAGAACCGTGGGGGCAATATCGACTCCTGGGTCCTGGAAATGCTCATGCGCAAGCCGTGGATGTACTGGAAGGACCGCGCCGGCGAGCCGTACTGGAATATGCAAGGTGCATTTAGAGGACACATGGTGATGCTGGTGGATCAGGAAACGGCGTCCGACGGCGAGGCCGTTGCCGAAGGCTTCCGCCGCCTCGGACTCGGCACCATCATCGGCGTAAGAACGTGGGGAGGCGAAATCTGGCTGAGTGGGGTGAATACGCTTTCAGACGGCGGAGTCGCCAGAGCTCCAATGATGGGCGTGTACGGCGAAGAAGGACAATGGCTCATCGAACAGGAAGGAGTCATCCCCGATATCGTGGTCGACAACCTGCCCCATGCCACATTCAACGGCAGGGATGCACAGCTCGAAGCAGCAATCGCACATCTGAAAAAGAAGATTGCTGAGGATCCGCGACCAGTACCAGCGCCGCCGCCGTATCCCAAACGCGCGTTTGTATACCCGCCCAGCAAATAACGACAGACCCTGGGTCACTGCCTTCGCAGGGACCTCGATGAAGGGCGAATCTGTTGACCATCTGCGATCTGAACCGCCCGGCGCACGCCGGGCGGTGAGCGCGGCGATCGTCAAGGAAGCGCGACTGACAGCGCCTCTTGTTCTACCTTCCCCGCACCCGCCGAGCCGGAGACGGCCACTCCCGCATTATCCGCCTGACGCGCGCACGCACCGAAGCCGCTGGATCGTCCAGCCCGTGTACTATGAACTCCAGCACCTTGGCGTTTGTCATCGCGTCGGGAGCACTCAGCGCCAGCCTCGCCAGCGCCGCGTAAGCCCACGCGCGCACAAAGGGTCGCTCGTCCTTGCACCAGCGCCTGAAATAGCGCGACGCCGAGGCGCGCGCCCGATCAGGCACAGCTACGTCAGCAAATCCCTGACACAAATGCAGTCGCGATAACCACGACTCGGGCGTATCTACTGCAGTCATTAGTTTGGCCACCTGCGAGCTCGTTACCACCAGGCCGCTGCTGATCCAGCGCGAGAGTAGCCACGTGGCCGCCGTTTGCATCTTTATGTCGCTGTCCGTCGACAACCTCACCAGCAGGTCACGCAACTCGCGCGATGGTACAAAACGCTGGGCCGCCGCTTCGAGAGGAGCAGTTCGCTGTCCGTCGAACTCGCTCAACGCCACAGCTAATGGATGAAGAATAAGGTCAGAACTGGAAGTCATCCTGCGCTCGTTATGGTCACGCCTTAGACCCGAAACCACTCTAGTAGAGTTCCCTGATCGCTGCATTGAAATGCAACGAATTCCTCACCCTCTCTTCG
>CAZYTS010000317.1:0-2877 GCA_964649855.1 uncultured Gemmatimonadaceae bacterium | reverse complement strand
GTCCGTGAGCTGCATGGCTCCGGAATGGAGATTGGCGCACATACGATGTCTCATCCGATCCTCGCGCAAGTGCAGCCGGAACGCGCTTACGCCGAGATCGCGGGAGGGAAAAAGCGACTCGAGGATATCACCCGGGCTCCGGTCAGGTTGTTCGCGTATCCCAACGGCAAGCCGCATCGCGACTATCTCTGGGAGCATGTGAATTTGGTGAAGGATCTGGGATTCAACGCGGCGGTCTCTACGGCCTGGGGGGTGTCCAAGGCCGGAAGCGACCCTTTTCAACTCCCTCGCTTTACCCCTTGGGAGCGCTCACCCGCCAGATTCGTGCTGAGGCTGGTTGGTAACATGCGCCATTCCGCGCAGGGGCAATTCGGATGTATGCCAGCGGCTGATGGGTGACGGTCTGTACGCTCCATACCCTGGTTCAATGTCCTGATGGATGGCGCGGAAATTGCGTCACATGCCTGATTCCAATTCGGAGCACGCCACTTGAGCTCTGCAACGCGATTCGTGCAAGGGTCTGTCTGGATGATCGGCATGCGGTGGGTCGTCCGCAGTGCAGGTTTGATCAGCACGGTCATCCTCGCGCGAATACTGACTCCGCAGGACTTTGGTCTGGTCGCGATGAGCAGCCTTGTTCTGGGGTTACTGACAACATCGTTCGAAATGGGGACGTCCCAGCTCCTGCTGAGGACCGGGGAAACCCGCCGTGAGGCCTACGATACCGCCTGGACGATCGGGCTCATCCAGGGAGTCGTTCTTGCGTTGGCGGTGACATTCGCGTCATATCCCGCTGCGTTGTACTACAGCGAGCCGCGCCACGTCGGCGTCATGCAGGTCGTGGCCTTGGGCAGTGTCATCACGGGATTCAGCAACATCGGTATCGTGATGTATCGTCGTGACCTGGAATTCAACAAGGACTTCTTGATCGGGTTCTATGCGAAGGTAGTCACGGTAATTCCGACCGTTACACTCGCGCTCTATCTCAGGTCATACTGGGCCCTGGTGATCGGGCCGATTGTCGGCAATCTGATCGGCGTGGCGATCAGCTATCTGATGCATCCATTCCGCCCGAGGCCATGCTTGGCGCAGTGGCGCCGATTCGTTGTCTTCTCGATGTGGGTCGCACCCTCCGGGATTGCACTGTACCTCAGCAAGAAGGTTGATGTGTTCATCGTGGGATTCATCGCGAACACCTCGCAGCTGGGCATCTACAATGTCGCCTCGGAGCTGTCCCGCATGGCGACAGCCGAAGTGGTCATACCGATGTCGCGCGCACTGCTTCCGAACTACGCGAAACTCAAGGACGATCTCCAGGCGCTTACCGCGGCATTTCTCCTGGTAGTGCGAACAACCAGCATCATCGGGTTCTCGTTCGGATTTGGTGTCGCATCCGTGGCGGACGATCTCGTCTACATGATTCTGGGCAGCCAATGGGCGTTCGCGGGAACTCTTGTCTCCTGGCTGGGGATCAGCGGGGCATTCGTTGCGCTGATTTCGATTTTGTCGGGCCACATCCTAGTCGTCCGTGGTCGGGAACGTACGATGTTTTTCATCAACTGTATCAAGTTGGCGGTACTGGGCTGTGTATTGATCCTGGCGTCGAAAGCCGGTGACATCTTGACGATCGCTGTCGTCGGGACAGTGACGCTAGGCCTGGTCACGGTGGCGTGCACATTGTACTTGCCGAAAGTCCTGCCGATATCGGCGGGACGGCTGCTGCGTGAGCTGGTGTCGATCTTTCTGTTCGGCTGGATCATGTTCATCACGGTCAAGGCATTGCACATGGAGCACCTCGAATGGCGAGCCGTACGATTGCTCATGGATGTCATGGTCGGCGCAACGGTATTCGTGGCATTGCTTGGAATGGAGTGGAACCTTTCCGGGCGACCGGATGGCCCAGAACGGAGGGTTCTGGGCATTATCGAGGTGTTGTTACGCCGATTGGTGCCGCGTTGATTGGCTTGTGGTCCGTATGTAGTCTTGGCGATAGGCGTTGGATGTTACGCCACGACATCAAGGCGAAGCCTACGATATGTGGGCGCGCCGGCATGGGGACTGCTAGTGGGTGGAAGCGGATTTCGTGTGACGTGAGACCGTGTGTACGAAACTGAGGATATCGAGATGATCAACGTAGTAGGAACCATGCGATCGGTTGTGCGGAAACTCATGACCGGCAACCGGGACGATGAGGATCACGACCATTACTACGGTGAAGCTGCCAAAGGTTACCTTGCAAAGCGGCTCAAGCAGGAGAGCTGGCACAGGGAGCAAACTATCGTGCGCGAGATGCTGGCGCGGCTTCCCGATGGTGCCCGGGTATTGGACGTTCCGTTCGGAACGGGGCGATTTGTCGAAATGTACCTTGCCAAGAATATGACGGTGCATGGTATCGACATTTCGCAGGACATGCTCGACGCGGCAAGGGAGGCCTTGGCAGACAAGTATGATCGCTGCGACATCCGTCAAGGAGGGGCGGACGCTCTTCCATATGAAAGAAACTATTTCGATGTAACGGTGTGCTTTCGTTTCTTCGGCCTCATTCCGATGGATCTCGGGCAACGTGTACTCGCGGAGTTGAGCAGGGTAACGAAAGGTGATTTGGTGATCCGCGTGCCCGTGCGAAAGGCGAGCGCCCCGGCACTGCCGCGGCCGCAGGGGTCAGATGTAATACAAGGCAGGCTCTACGAAAAGGAGGTCCGGGAGTGGTTCGCGCAACACGATTTCCATGTGTACGATCGCCAACTGATCAATGAACGTGAGGATGTGGAATTCTTTGTCTATGCTATGCGTCGGCAGACCAAAGCTGGAAGGAGCCATCCAGGTTGAAGATGCGCGCGTGCGGACAGCCGAGAGAAGGGTGGTCGGGCAAGCTGT
>CAZYTS010000316.1:0-2908 GCA_964649855.1 uncultured Gemmatimonadaceae bacterium | reverse complement strand
TCCAACACCGCTTTGACCTCAGGTGCCTTGTCGTTCGATTTATATTCCAGCTTTTCCAGATCCCAGTGCTGTGGTCCACCCCCCGTGTAGGGATCAATCTTGCTTTCATTCAGAAAACGATCGGTTCGGAAGAACGCATCGGGATGGTTGATGGGCATGACAAGCAGGATCTGCTTCCGACGAGTCTCGCGGGCCTCTTCGGAATCTCCCAGTAGCCATTCGACGAAGTGCAACGCCGTCGTAGTTCCAGAGCGCTCTGGACCGCCATGAAGCGAGGTGACCAGTGCAATCTGCTTGAGTTCGTCGTCTACATCTGGGGAGGTAATTTTCAGCAAGTACAGTCCGAGCCCTGCTGCCGACTCCCCAACTCGGTCAAGGCTGGCAATGTCTGAGTGTTGTCGAGCCCAGAACTTCAGCGTCGCCTCGTACTCCTCGAGAGTAATGCGATGCACACGCTCTGGGTTGGCCGGATCAGCGGCATAGAGAGATGACCATAGGCCACACAGGGTCACGCTCAGTAAAAGCTGACGGAACATTGCAGGTCGCTCAGTTCGAGGAATGGCGGAGGGGGTAACGACTACTATACCGTAAATGGAACACTCGTTCGCCCACCGTTTGGCTCATCGGTTCTATACTCACAGTTGCGATTGCATTCTGAGCCGATAGAATGTGGCTCGACGCTCCGCGTCGTTTGTGCATCTGCCAATTGCGCTTCTGCTAATTGTGCATCTGCTAATTGTGCATCTGCAATACCGACGCGGAGCGTCGAGCCACATTGGGACTATTCCCATCCCCGCGCGATCGTCAACAATGAACAACTACCCTAGTAGAAAGCTTCGTCGACCATGAAAACATCGACCATGAAAACAATTGCACTCATTAGTTGCTTCGTGCTCTTTACCCTGGCCACCGCATCAACACGCGCACAAGAAGCGTCGCCGGCGCAGGCGTGGATCGAATCGCAATTGCCTGAACTCCTTGAGACCTATATCTATTTGCACCAGCACCCCGAGCTGTCGTTCCATGAAACGGCCACCGCGAAATTCGTTGCCGAAGCCTGGCGTAAT
Organism: uncultured Gemmatimonadaceae bacterium; assembly: GCA_964649855.1. Classification (GTDB taxonomy): domain Bacteria; phylum Gemmatimonadota; class Gemmatimonadetes; order Gemmatimonadales; family Gemmatimonadaceae; genus CAZYTS01. The sequence goes on along the minus strand of CAZYTS010000316.1, from coordinate 1,841 downwards.
GCGGGCTATACAGTCACCGAAAACGTAGGGGGTACAGGAGTTGTCGCGCTGCTCAGTAACGGGGATGGTCCAATGGTCATGCTGCGTACCGACCTCGACGCGTTGCCCGTGACCGAAGCGACCGGACTGCCGTACGCTTCGAAGCAAACTACCACGACCGAATCGGGTACACCTACCGGCGTCATGCACGCTTGCGGCCACGACATCCACATGACCAATCTGATCGGTGTAGCTCGCTACTTTGGCGAGCATCGATCCGCATGGCGAGGAACGCTGATGTTGATTGGCCAGCCCGCAGAGGAGCGTGGCGCGGGTGCCAAGGCGATGCTAGGCGATGGGCTGTTCGAACGTTTTGGCAAACCCGACTATGCAATAGCGCTGCACTGCGAGAGCAACACGCCGACGGGTAAGGTCGCCGTCAGCCCCGGCTACTCAATGGCCAACGTCGATTCGGTTGACATTACCGTCAAGGGTAAAGGGGGGCACGGCTCGGCGCCCGAGACAACTATCGACCCCATTGTGCAAGCTGCTGAGTTGGTCTTGTCGCTACAAACGATCGTTTCGCGCGAGGTCAAGCCCAGCGAATCAGCCGTGGTAACGGTGGGTGCGATTCAGGGGGGCACCAAACACAATATCATCGGCGACTCGTGCCACTTGCAGTTGACCGTGCGCAGCTACTCGCCCGAAATTCGCAAACAACTCCTTTCCGCCATCAAGCGTAAAGCCCTCGCCGTAGCCCAGGCATACGACGCACCCGCGCCTGACATAACCACCTCTGAAGGGACTCCTGCGCTTGAGAACGACGCGGAACTTACACCTCGCGTAACCGACAGTCTGCGGTTGGCGCTGGGCTCTGAGAACGTCCTTCCCATGCCGCCGGTGATGGGTGGCGAGGACTTCAGCCAATTCGGTTTGGCCGGAGTGCCAATAGTGATGTACCGCCTAGGAGTCGTCGCGCCTGAGCGTCTGGCGCGTTTCGCGGAACTCGGCCAGCAACCTCCCTCGTTGCACTCGCCGACTTTTTATCCCGATGCACGCGACGCCTTGGCAACCGGCATATTGTCGATGATCAGCGCTGCCGCCGATCTGCTCCCCCCCGCCAACCCTTAGAACAATGTGGCCCTCGTGGTCAGGATGCTTCCCTGTAGGCTCGTAACGAGTACCACGAGTTACGGCAGACCGAAGCAAGTGATCTTTGCGTCGCGTTCCGCATTCCAACGAGTACCGGTCCGACGATGCGCAACGGTTGATGCTAAGCCAAACTCTACGGTGGTGGATCCTCTGGGGGGCCCCAGCACGTTGCCGGGTGGTCCGCACCTCCTGCATCAAGGTGCTCTGTCCCCACACTCTGCACACGGGCGTGTTAAACCCTTCATCACCTTCACCTCTGTTGTTGATGTCTCCATCGCCCAACAGCAGGCAGCAGTGCAACGAGCCTTCTGGGTTTGGATTGAGCGTCCCGTCGGAAACTCGCACCTCGCTCGACCAGTTTTCTACTCCGGGAAGTAGTCCATCGATCCCCTTTCGGGCAGCGCGGCACCTTTCGGCGCCGCCAGTAGGCACTTCAACTCTGTTACACGCATGACTTGTTGTCTGGCCCGAAGGCTTAGACAGCTTCCCGGTCACTTTGTGACCTGTTTGGGTTCAGGGTTAGCACGTTCCGCGATAGTCATACAAATCCGCAGTCTTTCAGGCAGCATTCCGCTGGTGGGCCAGCGACTCATGCCCTCAGTTACTTGGCAGCTTCCCGCTCCCACACGGTTACGGCAAAGAAAAGGGGTCAGCAAAGAAAAGGGGTCAGGAGCAATACTGTTCGGCACTGAGATTGCTGTGCGTTGAGT
>CAZYTS010000315.1:0-2930 GCA_964649855.1 uncultured Gemmatimonadaceae bacterium | reverse complement strand
CTGGAGCGGCTGCGTGATGCACAGGGCGTCGCACCCGCGGCCTGACGTATGAGCTTCCGCGTATTCATTGACGAGACCGATCTCTCCACACTGGGGCTCTATGTGGAGCAGATCCCGGAGTGGCTGAATTCGCCCTCTCGTAGTTTTGATGCACTCTCGATTCCCGGCCGGCTCGGATCGGTGCTCGTGCGCGATCCTGATTACCAATCAGCGACGCTGACGCTCCAGGGCTCCGTGGATCCGCCACTTCGTACCGTGGTACAGCGAAGAGATTTCGAAGACAAACTCAAAAGTGTTGCGTTCCGTGGCCTGGTGCAGGTAGCAATCGACGATGGGGAGATCATGAGGCGCACCTATGCGGTCTGCGAACGCGTCACCATTGCGCCCGTTGCGCACTGGAGCGTAACCCAGGTTTCGCGCGCGACCGTAACGATGAAGCGGCCGGACCCGGTGTGGCTCGCAATGACAGGTGCGGTGCTGAACTTTCAGGAACCGACTGCCATCCCCTTGGGGAATGCTCCATCGAGCGGGATCCTTCGCGTCACTGCCCCGGGAATGCCATTCGTCGATTCTGTGGACGATCTGGTGATTACCTACTACCACGCTAACGGTGCGACACTGGCATCGCTGTCCTTCACTGGCCTAACGCTGGACGCCCTGTTCGACTACCTGGAGATCGATCTGGCAACTGGCCGGGTCGTCAAGTACGAGAGCGGGGTCGCGTCTGATGTTTCGGGGATTATGGATGGGGATCTTTTTGCCCTAGACCCGACCGATGGTGATCCCTCTGTAGGGTTCTTCCCCTTGATCGGCATCACTGCGGCGTCCGGCACACCTCGCGGAACGCTGCTATACACGCAGTCCTTCCTGTAATTATGCTGAATAGTCCAGCGTTCCGCCGCCCGCGATCGCGCGCCCCCGGATACTTCTTCGAGTTTGACGTGCGGGACTTCGGCCTGACTCTGCCCGAGGGAGTGGAGTATGACTACCAGCGGGATGGGGAGCGGCACCTGCCCGATAACCGCGGAGTCATTGGCCAATTGGCAAAGCACCAACTGCCGTGGGCGCATCAGTATCGCGCGGATGCTGGAGTGTACGAGCCCGTGCTGGCGATGCTGGGCGATGCCAATAACAACGTCAAGTCATCCGAGGCTTTTGGCAGCGAATGGAGTAGCGTCGGGACCCCGTCTCTCGTCGCTGCGGCGCACAAGTGTGGGGACCTGTCGCTCGATCTCATAGGGGATGATTCTGCAGGAGCGGTCGAGGGATACAGCCAAACGTTTCCCTTGCTTGGGCACTTGAATTTAGGCCAGGAGATAGGCCTGAGTCTCTTCGTCGCGAAGGGGACCTCGACTTCCAGCGTGATTCGGCTGCGCGACACGGATGCGTCCGTTAACCGCCTGCTCGCCGCGCTTACGTGGTCGGGCGCGACGCCCGTTGTAACGATGGCGAACGGCCAAGTGCTCGATGTCGTTCCCTACGCGAACGACGTGTGGCGGCTGTTGCTGTCGAGCGAGGTGCTCGACGATGACAATGCCCACGAGCTCGCAATCTATCCGGCGACTACCTCCGCGTTGGCGAACGCCAACACGGGCAATCTATATGTGGGCGGAGTTCACCTGGAGTACTGGCGGTGGCCACGCGCATACGTGCGAACGACGACCAACGCGAGAGGTGCCTCTGGCGACGAGATCAGAATCCCGATAAGGTGGAGACCTCAGGACCTAACGTTTTATTGCAAGTTCATCCGGCCGTACTGGACTGCCGGCACGTGGGCTACTGGTGACCATGAAGGCTACCTACTGTATCTGGGGCAACCGTCAGCTGGCCCGCTGCTACGAGTGCGCGTGAGCACGAGTCAGGTGCTTGCATCTATCGGCACCAACCCCATCAGTCAGAGTGGCGCCGCTGCAGCCCTGCCATCTGGGACGATCCTCGAGGCCTGCGTCCAGGTAACCAACTTCCGCACGGGCGGCACCGTGCGGATCGATGTTGGCTCGGGGTTCGGCACGCCGGCCGGGCCAATAGGGCCGGTCACGGAGTGGGACTCCGATCCCGAGATCTTCATTGGCGGTTTCAACGGGCAGGCGATCGAGACCGGCATAATGCGTTATGTGATCGCCCCAGGTCTTCGCACCATGGCTGAGCTCCGCGGACCGCTATGACCCTCATCTGGCGCCGGCTGGAGATCTGGGATGATTTCGAAGCGGCGGGCGGAGCGCGCGAAGGACAGATACCTCGCGCATTGATCTCCGGTCTGCGCGACGTGGAGACGATTCAGCATGAGGACTCGCTGTCATTGGATGTATCAGAGCCATCGTCGAAGCTCGCACCTAACAAGGTGCTGCGGATGGTCTACGATGTCGGGTTCCGCGAGTGGCGCGTACGCGAGATGAGGAGAGGACTCAAGGACACGGTCACCCATGTCACGGCGGATCCACTCATCCTTGAGCTCAATCAGTATGGGCTGCTCTCGACCACCGACGAGAACGGCGTAATCACTTTTGACAGACAGTACGACAGCAAGACACCGGCCGAGATCGTGGCTGATGTCTTGCTCTTTTGTCCAGGCTGGTGGAGCGCCGGTACGATCACGCCGACGACACCACTCTCCTTCACAGTGGAGCGCGCGACACCGCTCACGGTGCTGCGAAAGCTGGTGGAGGAATTGCAGAAAGCGAGCATCTCCGCGGAGCTCGACATCACCGCGGATGGTTCAGGCGCCGAGATCCACATCGTGAGCGAGATCGGGGCAAGTGAAGCGATGATCGATGTGCGCACCGCCAAGAACCTGCTCGATCTCTCGCGCATCCTTTCGGGCCCCGACGTCGCGAATCGCGTGATTCCGATCGGTGGAACATCGAGCGTGCATGGTGGCGCTGCTACAATGGCGCTCGCCTGGTGGCGAGTGGAGAGCGTTGCCGGTAGCG
>CAZYTS010000314.1:0-2940 GCA_964649855.1 uncultured Gemmatimonadaceae bacterium | reverse complement strand
AAACGCAACCAGAAAGCCCGTGGCAAACACACGAACACCATTCACGAGTACTGCCACAGGAATGGAAAGCGCGATTATCGCCATGCGCGACACGGGGTGCTTGAGTAGCATGCCCCCCAACAGCACTCCAAGGCTCAAGAGTGCTGTGAGGGAGCGCAGTCCACTGCACGCCTCGGTCACAAAGAGGTCATGCCCCGGAAGCCGGATAACGTTGCCATCCAGATGCACCGGGATCCCACGCGTAGACAGCATCGCCGCCCCGAGCTTGGAGGCCTGGAACTGAAGTGGCAGAGCCAGCCCACCAGTAACGATCTCCGGGAGCGGCATCGACAGCGCCAGAAGCGACACCGGGAGCCACCAGTGAAGCAGTTGTCGGAGTCCCCAAAACCAGACCACGAGCCCGGCAAGGGCAACACACATCGCGGCCCGCCCAACAAAAGCCTCGGCTGCCAGGGCAGCCACATAGCGCAGCAGCACCGCGGATATCAGGATCGCGATGCCAAGTGCCGGTTGCGCCTTGGCGTCGGGAGCCTTTCCCGCACGATAGGCCAGCCAAAAGGCCAGCGGAGCCAGCAAAAGGCCGTGCCCAGCGTCTGGGTCGTTCCACCACGCCCCGGCCGTGTTGATCAGCGGCCCGGAAAAGAGCAGAAAATAGCTCAGGGTTGTGATGGCTAAGACTATGAGCGAAGCGGGGTTACGCGGTCCGCTCAGCGCTCCTGCAATAGACGTCATTTACCAGGAATTCGGGTTGAACACGTCCTCAACAGTAGCAGGAATCGAACCAGCAGGTGGAAACGCTTCAACGCTGCGACGTTTCGAAGCTTCGACGGGTTCGGCGACTCGACGCCTGGGACCATCGTGGACTCCTGGGAGTCGCGGGCCCCCGCCTTCGACGCACCAGTTGCTGATTTGTGACAGCCTCCTCGCCGTCCTCGCCGTCCTCATCGTCCTCGCCGTCCTCGCCGTCCTCGCCATCCTCGCCATCCTCGCCGTCCTCGCCATCCTCGCCATCCTCGCTACCTGGAGATCATGCTACCTCGCCCCGGCGTTGGACACTCAGGCGTAACCTCCGGCTGCTCCGGCACCACCGCGCGGACATCAACGACGCTCAGGTAAGTGTTGTCACCCACGACCACTGTGTCGTGGATGATTCGCGCCTCACGAAACACGAAATACACGGGTGTTAGCGGCGTGGGCGCCTTGAAGCGATAGCGCTGAAGGATCAACGCGTTGGCCTCACCCCTGGGCCGCAACAGATGTGTTTGAGTCGAGCCGCAGCGTCTAAAACTCGACTCGTCGGTGCCTCTCACAACATAGCCCGCCATACGCTCATAGCTCGGGCCGCTATCGATCGGTGTGGCAGCAGCAGGCGGCTGTTTGGGCTGACTGCCAAGCGACACGCCCGCGCTCTCCGGCGGAGTCAGGCCACCAGGCACGATTGAAACGGCGCTCGACGCCGCAGAGTCGGCTTGGGTGCTATCGGTAGCCGCCGCAGCTCCTGAGCCGGCCTTGTCTCCAGCGCTCTCACATGCCGCGACGGCAACTGCGGCTATAGCAAGAACAATTGGAACGATCTTTCTATGAATCATGGTCCCTGAAATTCTCCCGAGGTGACGGGTCGTTATCAAGTCCAGACGGGTCGCTATCAAGTCCGGTCTAGTGTTGGTTCTGGCTTGCACCAAGTACCCCCCATACATTCGCGCCGAGTTTAACCCAGGCTCCGGCGTGCAACTGACCGATCTGTTCGACAACTCGCTTAAAGGCCGCCGAGATGAGATCGCACTTGAGTGCGATAGTGCAGCCGAGTCCAGGGAGGAGCGGGGAGAAGAGAGCTCTCCAGCGAGTGGCAAAGTGCAGCGCTTTACGTTTGGAGAACTCGATGCACGTGCGAACAGACTTGCACACGTCCTGGTTGCGCGTGGACTCAAAGCGGGTGATCGGTTGTGCCTGCGCCTGCCTAACGGCGTTTTGTTTGTCGATTTCATACTTGCGTGCGCCAGGCTTGGTGTGGTCCTGGTGCCGGTAAGCACGCTCTATCGTCAACGAGAGATTTCTCACATCCTGGCGGACTCGGAGCCGGCGGCGTTCGTTCTCAATGCCGATGACTCCGAGGGGCAGACCTCCACAGTCCCCACCTGGAGCGCGGACGTAGTCGCCGCTGAAGCCGCTGCGGCAAGCGATGCTCCAGTGAGACAAATCATCGACGGCGACGCTCCGGCGCTCCTCATCTATACATCCGGGACAACGGGACGCTCGAAGGGTGCGGTGCTTTCACACAACAACCTGATGGCCAACGCCACGACGATCTCCGCCGCGTGGCAGATCAACACAACTGATCGCTTTCTCTGCGTCCTGCCTCTTTTCCATGTGCATGGACTTGGCAACGGCGTCATTTCCTGGCTGGTGACAGGTTGCAGGATGCGCCTTGCTTCCCGCTTTGATCTCTCACTGGTTCCGGAGTGGTTTGCCGCGTTTTCTCCGACTCTTTTCTTTGGAGTTCCTACCATCTACCACAGGCTGGTCGAACTCCCGCCCGGTACGGCTCGAGAAATTGGCGCGGGTATGCGGCTCTTTGTGTGCGGGTCGGCACCCCTGCCTGCTCAGTTGCTCGACGATTTCAGGCAACGCTTTGGGCATACAATCCTGGAGCGCTACGGGATGAGCGAGACTCTAATGATCTGCAGCAACCCGCTCAATGGAGAACGACGACCGGGCACCGTGGGTCAACCTCTGCCGGGCGTCTCCCTCCGCATCATTGGAGCCGATGGAGGAGACGTGGAACCAGGCGAGGTGGGCGAGATCTGGATGCGCGGCCCGAGTGTAATCACTCGCTACTGGAATCAAAGAGACGCCACGGCTGCGTCGTTCGACCATGGCTGGTTCAAAACCGGCGACCTGGCTTCGCGCAAGATCTTTCCGGCGCTGCAGGCCATGATTCGG
>CAZYTS010000313.1:0-2945 GCA_964649855.1 uncultured Gemmatimonadaceae bacterium | reverse complement strand
CGGACCATTCAATCTGTAGAGGTCCATGTGATAGACCGGCCACCTCGCGCCGGCGTACTCGTGTATAAGTGCATAGGACGGCGACGTTGCCTCCTCGCTCACCCCAAGTCCCTCACAGATTGCGCGTACCAACGTAGTCTTTCCCGCACCCAGCTCCCCCTGGAGCGTGATGACCACCGGTTGGTCGACTGAGCCACCGAGCTTACGTCCCCAGGCCTCCAGTTCACCGAGTTCCATGGCCACTCCAGCTGCCACCTCCGTGGCCCGCGGGAGCGCTGCAACTGCTGCTTTGAAATCAGGTGCAGACATGACTACTGATTGCCAGCGCGGATATCGGCAAAGGCATCGCGCTTGCGAGCGTTCCTGTTGCGATCGCGCAAGGCTCTCAGCTCGAACACCTCGTCCCTGAGACGTGCGGCGTTCTCAAAGTCCAGTTCCTGCGCGGCGCGCCTCATCTCCACTTCAAGTTCTTCGAGTCGCTTCTCAAACTCTTCTGTGCCGTAACTCGCCGACGACTCGGCGACGCGCCTCGCCTTGCTTTCCCGCTCGACCCGTGCATCGGCGACGCGCGTTATAAAGCGAACCTCATCAACGCTCTTGACCACACTCTGCGGCACCATACCGTGGGCCGCATTGTATTCCGTCTGCATCGTGCGCCGCCTGCTTGTTTCGTCGAGGCAACGTCGCATCGAGTCCGTGACCTTGTCTGCATAAAAGATTGCCCGACCGTTGACATGTCGGGCTGCCCGGCCGACCGTCTGGATAAGACTTCTATCGCTGCGCAGAAAACCTTCCTGGTCGGCGTCGAGAATCGCAACGAGCGAGACCTCCGGCATATCGAGTCCCTCTCGCAGGAGGTTGATTCCCACGAGTACGTCGAACTCTCCGAGCCTGAGGCCACGGACTATTTCCATCCTTTCGATCGCGTCGATGTCGGAGTGCATGTAGCGCACACGCACTCCCATCTGCGACAGGTAGTCGGTGAGATCTTCTGCCATCCGCTTGGTGAGGGTCGTGACGAGTACACGCTCACCGCGGCGCTCGCGAATGCGGATTTCATTGAGAAGATCATCGACCTGGCCGCGAACAGGTCTTATGTCGATCTCCGGATCGATAAGCCCGGTCGGCCTGATGATCTGCTCCACCACCACTCCCTGCGAAAGTTCCAGTTCCAGTTCCGATGGCGTGGCGCTCACAAAAAGCGCCCTCGGCGTCATCGCCAGAAACTCATCAAAGATCAACGGACGGTTGTCCAGCGCACTCGGCAACCGGAAACCGTACTCGACTAACGTTTCCTTGCGTGCGCGGTCTCCGTTGTACATGCCCCTCACCTGCGGGAGCGTAACGTGAGACTCGTCTACAATCACCAGGAAGTCTTCGGGAAAGTAGTCGAACAGAACCGCAGGACGCTCACCTTCCTGTCGTCCGGTAAGGTGCCGAGAGTAGTTCTCGATTCCTGCACACGTTCCGATCTCGAGCATCATTTCGATGTCGAAATTGGTTCGTGATTCGAGGCGCTGCGCTTCGAGAAGCTTGCCCGCATTGCGCAGCACAGTCAGCCGGTCGGTCAGCTCTTCTCTAATGAGTTTGACGGCACGCTCGAGCGTTGGTCGCGAAGTAATGAAGTGTTTGGCCGGATAGATCGCGGCCCGGTCGAGTTCGGCGATGGTCTCGCCCGTTACCGATGAAATCTTGGAGATCCGTTCGATCTCGTCTCCCCACATTTCGATGCGCACTCCCTGCTCCTCGTAAGCCGGCAGGATCTCGACGGTGTCGCCGCGAACTCTAAACGTCCCACGCTCAAAAGCGACGTCGTTGCGCGAATAGAGAATCCCGACGAGCTGCCGCAGAATCTGGTCTCGCTGGATTTTCTGCCCGCGCTCCAGAGTCAGCATGCGAGCCTTGTACTCGACAGGATCTCCCAGCCCATAGATAGCCGAAACCGTAGCCACGATCACCACGTCGTTTCGCTCCATGAGCGATGAGGTAGCACGCAATCGCAGCCGGTCGATGTCCTCGTTGATAGAGGCGTCTTTCTCGATGTAGGTATCGCTGGCCGGAACGTAAGCCTCCGGCTGATAGTAGTCGTAGTACGATATGAAGTACTCGACGGCATTGGTCGGAAAGAAGCTCTTGAGCTCGCCGTAGAGCTGCGCTGCAAGAGTCTTGTTGTGCGACAGCACGAGTGTCGGTCGACCATGCGCCTGGATCGTGTGCGCCATGGTCATCGTTTTACCCGAACCCGTGACCCCCAGCAGCGTCTGGAATCGGTCACCTCGCTCCAACCCGCGGCTCAGCTCTGCAATTGCAGCAGGCTGGTCCCCCGCCGGCTCGAACGGGGACTGCAGGCGAAATTGCGCTCGCTGGGACATCCTATGAAATCTACGGTGTTTCTTCGGTAAATCCAGTGGACTAACGCCCAATTCGGGCGGGCCTCCTCACTCCTCCGAGGTCACCCGCTCACGGCGCGCAACCTCGGATATCCCTTTCACCCGCCTAAGCGACTTGATGATCTTCTGCAGGTGATCGAGGTTCTCCACCTCGACTAGCGCCGACCCGGTCATACGCCCGTCAATGCTCTTGAGCTCCATGCTCTTGATGTCGGTTCCTGTGGCACTCACGGCTGCCGCCACGTCTGCATAGAGGCCGCGCCGGTCGTACCCATCCAGCGCCAGACGCACCAAAAAGCGCTCACCCTTCTGCTCCTGCCAGTCGATCTCGAGGCGTCGCTCGGGCTCGTGCACCAGCATCAAGAGGTTAGGACAGTCGCCGCGGTGGATGCTCACTCCTCTACCCCGCGTTACGTATCCCACAACCGGGTCGCCCGGTACCGGCTGACAGCACTGAGCGTATCTCACCATCAGCCCGTCCGCGCCCTGGATCCTCACTCCCTTTGAGGACCCGCGCATCCGGTCAACCAAACGCTCAATTGCCGATGGACGTGC
>CAZYTS010000312.1:0-2945 GCA_964649855.1 uncultured Gemmatimonadaceae bacterium | reverse complement strand
CCTGCAAGGCCTTGTTGTCCTGCATCATGGCTTCGAGCGAATAGGTTCGCAGCGCGCCAGCAAATCTTTCGCTCTCCGTTTTCAGTCCCGTGACGACAGGCATCGCCATCCATTCCTCCATAAACGTCCTGTAGACGCGGAGGATGGTAAGCGCTTCGGCCTCTGCCTCATCATGCGTGGCGTGCGCGGTGTGCCCTTCTTGCCAGAGAAACTCCAGCGTGCGCAAAAAGAGCCTTGTGCGCATTTCCCAGCGGACCACGTTGGCCCACTGGTTGATGAGAATAGGAAGGTCGCGATAGCTCTGCACCCACTTGGCGTACATCGAGTAGATGATCGTTTCCGATGTGGGCCGCACTACGAGGGGTTCTTCGAGCTTTTTGCCTCCGCCGTGCGTGACGACCGCTGCTTCGGGCGCAAAGCCTTCAACGTGCTCTGCTTCTTTGTGTAAGAAGCTCTCAGGTATGAAGAGGGGGAAGTAGGCGTTACGGTGGCCCGTCTCCTTGAACATGTCGTCCAGGGCGCGCTGCATGCGTTCCCAAATCCCATAGCCATCGGGACGGATTACCATGCAACCGCGCACGGGCGAGTAGTCAGCCAGTTCTGCCCTCAGAACGACTTCGTTGTACCAGGCGCTGAAATCCTCAGCGCGAGTTGTAAGCTTTTTGTCAGTAGACATCTGGAGTTAGTGGCAAGGGTTGCGCGTTGTGAACTCTTGTATGGACGTGCGGAATCACGACGGTCACGGCCGTCCCGCGGCGCCACGGCGCCTCTCGCGCAACGCGCTAACAATCGAATCGACTTGCACGGATTTCTGATCGCCCGAAGCCAGTGACTTCAAGAGCACTTCTCCATTGTCTTCATAGGTTTCATCAACAATAACAACTTCACCTGCCCCAGCTGCACTTGCAGCCTTGAGCTGCCGCCCCAAAGCCTGATCCCTCAAAGCTGTTTCTACGCCGGCCCCAGCAGAGCGCAGTTTGGTAGCGACTGCCAGCGCCTGCAGATTGAGCCGTGGGTCCGATGGGGCAACCCAATAGTCCACGTGAGGCTCGCCAGCAGGCATGAGCCCCCTTTCCTTAAGCAATTCTCCCAGCACTACATCGCCCATTCCAAAACCAAGGGCCGGCATGTCGACGCCACCCAGCGCCTGCAGCAGGTTGTCGTACCGGCCACCACCACAGATAGCCCTAAACTCACCCTTCGCGTCAAAAAGCTCGAAGACGATACCGGTGTAGTAGGCCAGGCCCCGCACGATCGAGAGGTCAAGCAGCAGATACTCGCCGACACCGTGGGCCTCCAGGTGCTCCCTGTATCTATCCAACCGGTCAAGCGCCTCGGCAATTGCGGCGTCATCTCCAAACTCGCGTCGCAGGGATTCAAAGTCGGAGGCGCGCACCACGTCCAGCAACCGTTCCCCAACCCCTTCGGAAACACCAGCAGTCTTCATGCGCCTGACAAGTTCAGAACGATCCTCGCGCTCGATCTTATCGACAGCTGCAAAGACCGCCTCCCTGGCCTCGTCAGGCACTCCAATACGGGAGAGCAGCGCCGAGAGCAGCCTTCTGTCCGACACGCGAGCGCGCACATCACCCGGTCCCAGCCCACACTCGCGCATGATATTGCAGGCCACGGCCAGCAGTTCGGCGTCAGCGGCAACTCCAGCCTCGCCAAAGATGTCGACGTTGAGCTGAAAATGCTCGCGCAGACGTCCTTTTTGCTTGCGTTCGTACCTGAACAGCTGTGGAATCGAGAACCATCGCACTGGACGACGGAGAGCGTTGGCGCGCGCTCCAACCATGCGCGCCACGGTGGGAGTCATCTCGGGACGCAACGCTACTTCGCGATCACCCTTGTCTACAAAGTTGTAGAGCTGTCCAACGATCTCCTCGCCGCTCTTTCGTGTGTACAGATCGAGAGGTTCGAGCGGTGGTCCGTCGTATTCCTGATAGCCAAAACGGGTCGCCACCTGGCGCCAGCGCTCAAAGATCCATGCGCGCTGGGCGAACTCGGCGGGATAGAAATCTCGAAAACCTGGTAACGCTCCTCCTGACATTCCGAAACCTATTCAGCCAGCGGATTCACCTGCAAGCGAGACATTGCGTCGCCGACAGTGTGAAATGATCCGGTGACCAAGGTGGTCGCCCCTCGCTCGGTGCCGATCCTGAGTGCGTTGTCGAAATCACTTTCAACGCTGATCTTCCAGCCTTCGGCTCTGGCAAAGTCAGCGGCCTCTTGGAGGTCCCAGGAGCGGCTCTCGGGGGCAGTTGGGGCGTTTGTCAGAACTAACTCGTCAACAGCTCCACTCAGTTCGCGGAGCATGCTGCGCCAATCCTTATCACCCAAGACGCAGACGACGGCCACAATTGGCCTCGGCGCCATCACTTTCTTGAGAGTGAGCTTGAGTACGTGGACGCCGTCCGGGTTGTGGGCAACGTCAAAGACCCACCTTCCAACCCTATGAAAGCGACCGGGCAGCCGGACGTTGGCGAGAAGATCGAGTGAGCTCCTCCAGCCGGGCCAGAAGGCGTCGCCTGCAGTATTGAGCACTTCCAGAGCCAGCACGGCGTTTGAGGCTTGATGCATGCCTGCCAAGGCAGTCGCTCCGGAGAGCGGGCCTTCTGGAGTATCGATGGTGAACCTGGTTCCGGCGGCGCTTACCTCAATATTGCGTGGTGGCCGTGTTCGCCAGACGTCTATGACGGGAGTTGAACCGGCGTCTACTGCCTGTGAGACCAGCAGCGACGCGACAGTTGCGTCGGGCTCTCCGACAATTGCTGCAACACCGGGTTTGAAGATTCCCCCCTTCTCGTGAGCGATTGCCTCGTGGGTGGTGCCGAGCTGTTCAACATGATCAATGCCGATCGTTGCGACGGCGGCGACCATTGGATGCACAACATTTGTGGAGTCGAGGCGTCCACCGAGCCCGGCTTCGATCACGGCAATAG
>CAZYTS010000311.1:0-2966 GCA_964649855.1 uncultured Gemmatimonadaceae bacterium | reverse complement strand
CTCTGGATTGATGCCAAACTGGCGCTGCAGGTACCGTGAGCCATCCACATGATCTGCGAGGTCCCGTCCCCCCATCCAGCGATAGATGGCTGTGCGCCAATCCCGGCCGTAGCCCGCTGAGGCTCTGTAGTCTATGTCAAGTACCACGTAGCCTTTGGACGCCAGGAAGTGGTTGAACATGTACTCGCGTGAGTAACTCGACCAGTAGTTGTGCACGTTGTGCAGGTATCCCGCTCCATGCACAAAAATCACGGCGGCACCGTTAGGCTGGCCTCCCACGTCCCGCGGCCTGTAAATGCGCGCCGGGACCTGCACGCCGTCTGACGCCGTGAAGTGAACGATCTCCGGCTTGATCCAGCTGTGCGCGCGCCACGACTGCGTTGGTGACACTGTCAGGCGAGACAAAGTGGCTCCCGCACGATAGGGGCCCACAAAGAGCTCAGGCGGAGCGTTGGCCTCGGAAAAAACGTCGAGCATCAACTGCCCGTTAGGCGAGATCTCCACGTCATGACCGCCTACCTGCGTGGTTATACGCTCGCTCGCCCCACCCGCGATCGGCATTCTGTAGAACTGGCGTTCAAAGGGCGAGACCTCCGAGGTGTGCAACTCAAAAAAACGGCCGTCGTCGGAAATTCGGGCACCCAGAACCTCCCACTTGCCACGCGTGAGCTGCTTCTTGTCTGACCCATCTGCATTGATCGTGTAGAGATGGGCAAAGCCGTCGGCTTCATTTACAAACCAGGCCCGGTTTGTTCCCGGAATAAAGCCGCCGCAGCCGTTGCAGGGACCGGCAACCCAGGCGCTATCACGGATCACGTCTATCGTCTTGATCGAACCCTTGTCGTCAACACTATTGAGATAGCGCGCCTTGTTGTCTGCCTGATCCACAACCACGAGCGCGTTGCTACCGCTCGTGTTCCAGCCAAAGGTTCGGATGTTGCCAATCTTTATTGTGGAGTCGGCTGGTATGGCTTTCAGCCACGTCACCTTCCCACTTGGCAGTTCCATAAAGCCGAGCCGGGCAGACGACTGTGCGTCGCCAACCTTGGTGCGAACGTTGAGCTCCTCGGTGTATCCGCTCATCGTAACCCACTCCGGCACCATCGTCTGACGGGTCGTGGCATTCGTCACCGCCGTAAATATCAGCGCACGTCCAGAAGGCGACACCGCGAGTTGAGCCAGTCTTTCATTGTTTCCGAGCCGCATCGTACGTGTGCGCTCTGCTTCCTCTGCTTCGCGCTCGGCTTTGCGAACGGAGTCCAGCCTGGCTTCATCTCTGATTACCTCAAAGAGCTCCTTCTGCTGTTCCTGCAGTCTGGTACGCTGCTCCGAAAGCTTAGGTGTAGACGGCTGAGCACCACCGGTACGGAAGTCCGACAGCTGCCGCATGAGCGGACCATCGAGCTGCAGCGCCATCACATTGAGTCCGTCGCGAAGGAAGAACACCTCCTTGCCGTCCGCCGAGAAAACAGGCGACGTCTCGTTAGTAGGCGTTTCTGTAAGGCGCCGCGCCGTCGAACGTCGCAGATCCACCAGCCAGAGGTCACCTTCAACAGAAACAACACGCTGGGTGCGATCCGCCGAGGTGACGCCATTGGCAATGAGTGGAGCTACGGAATCCATATGTGCTTTGGTTACTTCCTCGGGTCTCGCGCCCGCCTGTGCCCTCACCCGGTAGGGTTTGAGTGATTCGTTCCAGGCGCTGCCCGGCGGCAACCAGTTGAAGTAGATCCACTGGTTGTCAGGCGTAAAGCGCGGATTCTGCGGCTCGCGGCCGTAGTGCTCAGGACCGCGCATGATACTGGCAATGGTGAACTCGAAAGCACCGGACTGCTGCGCAACCAGAGGAGTGGTCGCAAAGCAGGTCGCGGCGAGTGCCATGACTTTCAACGTGGAGCGCATCACATATCCTGCGGTTGAGGTTTCCTTGTGAAAACTGACGTTCATACTGCGGGTTCGTAGGGGATTTCAGTGGATACTGCGGGTTTGCCCCCCCAGATCACGGCAAACCACTCACGGGCCGAAGCGAGAACTACAAGAATCACTGAGATCATGAAAAACGCGGCAACTGCAGCGTCAAGACGATCGTTGAAGATGAGCTTGGCTGCCGTTGCAGCCGTGCCGATTGTTTCTGGCAGAGTTCCGCTCGCAACCTGCTCCTGCAGCAATCTTGCATGCGCAAGAAAGCCAAGCCTGGGGTCAGAGGAAAAAATCTTGAGCCATCCTGCTGACATCGTGACAGCGCATAGCCAGACAAGAGGCGCTATCGTCATAAATGCATAGCGTGCTTTGCCCATTTTTACGATCACTGTGGTTCCAACGCACAACGCCACGATAGCCAGAAGTTGGTTGGCAATTCCAAATAGAGGCCATAGCGAATTGATACCGCCCAGCGGATCCAGAACTCCCTGATAGAGAAAGTAACCCCACATCGCCACAAAGATGGCGCTGGATATGAAGACTGCGGGGTACCATGAGACGCGCCCTATGGGCGCCCATACATGTTTTAACAGATCCTGCAGCATAAAGCGCCCGACTCGCGTCCCCGCATCCAGGGTTGTGAGTATGAATAGCGCCTCGAACATGATGGCAAAGTGATACCAGAGTGCGAGTGCAGTCGGGCCGCCCAGGGCCGATGAAAAGAGGTGTGCCATTCCCACCGCAAGGCTTGGCGCACCGCCAGTGCGTGAAAGGAGCCTCGTCTCACCCACTTGCTCGGTAAGAGCGCGGAATTCCTGTGGGTCAAGCGTAAAGCCCCAATTGGCTACTGCAACTGCGGCCGATTCTGGGGTTGTGCCAATGGCTGACGGCGGAGCATTGATGGCAAAGAAGGTTCCCGGAGTAAGGACGCAGGCCGCCACGAGTGCAAGCGTCGCTACCAACGACTCCGTGAGCATTGCTCCATAACCTATAAAGCGCGCATCGGTCTCACGCTGCAAAAGCTTTGGGGTAGTTCCCGACGAAAT
>CAZYTS010000310.1:0-2968 GCA_964649855.1 uncultured Gemmatimonadaceae bacterium | reverse complement strand
CTCCAAATCGCCAACTGCCGCCGGAACTCTGTTCCTTGAGACGATCTCCCATAGAGCGCAGAAGTTTAACAGCAGGAAGTGCACCGGTAACAACGGCCACCAGCAGTGTGAGCAGCACTGCATACCAGATTGTCGCGGCGGTGAGAGAATCACTCACCCAGAATGGCAGCCTGCCCTGATCCTTCTCAATCACTCCAAGCATTTCGTGCAACACTTTCCGTGCAGCAGCGATTCCGGCAACCGCGGCCAGAGCGCCCAGTACCAGCGCTTCCGCCACCAACTGCATGACTATACGTGCACCTGTAGCGCCGAGTGCCTTTCTCACGACAATTTCTCTTTCACGCGCGGCGGCACGCGTGAACATCAGCATTGCCACGTTGCCACAGATCAACAACAGGAACATCACCGCGACTACGTTCAGCGACTTCATGAGGCGCGACTCAATCAGCGAGATGTCGAAGATCGAGCGGGCATATGGAAGAAGCTGTGGTGTGAGCCGCGCCAGAGTGTCGGGCCGCATTGACGGATTCGACACTGGACGCAGCAGAAGTTGCGCCTGTGCCTCCTCTATGGACGAGCCTAGGCGCAAACGTCCAAAGGCCCTGAACAGCGAAGGGTGGCCGACCGCGCCTTCACTGAGATTGAGGGGCACCCAGGCGTCGTGAGCAATGGGAAAGGCGAACCCAGGCGGCATCACCCCAACAACCGTATACTCGCTCGCACCAAGACTGGCTCTGCGACCTACAACCAGAGAATCTCCCGCCAGCCGTGAACGCCAGACCTCGTAACCCAGGACTACTACTCCTGGTGCTCCATGAGCTTCGTCGGACT
Source organism: uncultured Gemmatimonadaceae bacterium (assembly GCA_964649855.1). GTDB lineage: Bacteria > Gemmatimonadota > Gemmatimonadetes > Gemmatimonadales > Gemmatimonadaceae > CAZYTS01. The sequence continues at coordinate 2,137 of CAZYTS010000310.1, read as the reverse complement.
CCACCAGAGTTCGACCTAACAGCGGCGACACCCTCGCCATGGCGAAACCCGACGCTGACATTTCGGCGATCGAAATCGGTTCTCCGTATGGCTGGCCTGCAACGCGAAGGTTCTGTTCAAAGGTCCTGAAGGCACCGAGGTGCTCGAGACCTTTGACCTCACCACGCCACGCTTCTACCTGCGCCGGAATAATCTGCTGTGGACGACTTGTCGCATTGTTCCAGATGCGGATTCCAACAATCCGGTCGTCCGCGGCCAATGGCATATCCGGATCAAGTGCCTGCTTTACAAAGGCAAAGGTCGTCAGGCCGGATGCAATCCCAAAGGCGAGCGCTACTACTGCCACTATGGTAAGTGCAGGATAGCGCACCAGCATGCGGATACCGAGCTTGAAGTCCAGCCACGACATGAGCACCCGGTCGACGTGGACCAGTCCCAGTGCCTGGCGGGAGCGTTGCCTGGCCTGCTCAGGCAGCCCGAACTCCAGACGCGCTATGCGTCTTGCTGCTTCTGGCGTTTTGCCACTCCGCACGAGGTCGTCCGTGCGCAATGCCATGTGGGTCTGGAACTCCTCATCCAGGTCGTTGTCCAGGTTATGAAGTCCCCGTAACGACCTCAGATAGGATCTTACGCGCGCCAGCATCAGACTTCCTGCGGTGTGGTGGCAAGGGCCTGCGCAATTGCGGCCGCGAGCCGATTCCAGCCAGCTGACTCCTCACCAAGGCGACGTCGCCCGGCTGCTGTAAGTTTGTAGTACCGAGCTCGGCGGTTGTTCTCTGATAGCCCCCAGTCACTCGAAATGAGACCCTTGTGCTCGAGCCGATGCAGCGCCGGGTAAACCGCACCCTGTTGAGGGAGCAACGTGCCACCCGTGATCTGCCCGATGCGAAGCAGCACTCCGTAGCCATGCAGCCGGCCGAGCGAGACCGCTTTGAGAATGAGCAGGTCGAGCGTGCCGGGCAGGAGTTCCGCCTGTCGATCCAGCATTCGTCTCCTATTGCGCTTAGGAGAAGCATGACACCTCTCTCCTAAGCTGTCAAGGAGAACGCAATGGCCAGATGATCTGTGGACCACACCGGAGTTGGCACTGACTGAACGAGTTCGCGGTAAGGCCGCTGCCGACGAGGCTCCTGGTGTTCGACCGCTCAGTCGTCGCCGAGCCTACGCGCCAGCGGGGCTCCACTCGTGCGGTACTAAGCACCTTTTGTAGCTCCACCGAGCTTGCCTGGTCCCTTTTGTAGCGTTATAGTCGAGGCCGCCAGGGGTAGTCTGGTCGTCTCATTGCACAGAGTTTCAATCGTTTGTCTACTTCAAGTACCAAGGACCGCATTGGTCTGGTAGTGGTGTTAGTCGGTATTGCACTTCGCGCGGCGCGCTTCCTGGATCCACGCCCGCTCTGGCTGGACGAAGCGCTTCTGGCCCTAAACATATTGGGCAGGCCTCCACAGATGTGGCTCCAGCCTCTGCAAGAGGGCCAGATATCACCAATCGGCTTCCTGGGATTGGAGTGGGTCATAACCCGCTTTGGCGGCGCCGGAGAAGCGGCCTTGAGATTTCTGCCTCTCCTGGCCTCGATCGTCGCACTCGTCGCATTTGCCAGACTTGCTCGGCTACTACTCGACCCTGGTGTCGCGTTGCTCGCCACGTCACTCGCGGCACTCTCGCCGATCCTGGTCTACTACAGCGCAGAAGTCAAATCCTACCAGTTTGACTTTCTCTGCATCGTTCTGATGATGGACGTGTCGCTCAGTCTCATTGCTAACGACAGCAAGCAACATTGGTTCAAGTGGGCGCTGGCAGCATGCTTTGCGTCGCTTTTCTCGATAGCGGCTCCGTTTCTGGCTGGAGGCAGCGCGCTGGTATTGCTGATCTCTCTGTTGCCGCGAAAAGTGAGCGTACAAAGAATCGCGGTGGCGGCGCTTCCCGCCGCATCCCTCTTTGTGCTTCAGTTTCTTACTCTCAACCGAGTACCCGGGACCGTCTCAGTGATGCAGGTCTTCTGGGCAGACGGATTCCTGCCGTTCACATTCCCTGAAGTCGTGATCAGAAGCGCACACCTTGCGCGCAATCTGTGGGTGGCGGTCCTTACGGGTGAACGAGTTCTAGCCGGTCTGCCCGGTGGAATCGCCGCAACGCT
>CAZYTS010000309.1:0-2975 GCA_964649855.1 uncultured Gemmatimonadaceae bacterium | reverse complement strand
GTTTTAAACCGCTTCCCCGGGGTCGCGGCTATCGTCGCTTCCCCGGGCGAAATCTCATCAGACGCTTCCCCGGACGAAGCGCGCGTAGCGCGCGAGATCCGGGGGCCAGTGTCATTCTACTCAATTGAACAGCTTAGGGCTCGTCCGCTGAAGGACCGTAAATCTGCGGAACCGTGGAGCCCATCGGACGCAGGTACGTCGATATCTGACCACGATGGTGCACGATGTCAAAGAGAAAACTCCAGGCCATCGACGAAGCCGGTCGCTTGCTGCCAAAGAACTCGAGCGAACCCGCCCACTTATCCTCAGGAAGCGCTTCCCACCTTTTGGCTATATCTGCACTCTGCCGTTCGTATTGCTCTACAACCTCCTTCATTGTTGCAGGCGCCGGAGGTGGCGCCCAGTCAGCCTTGCCCTCCTCCAGCGCGTCCATGATCATTTTCTCCTCACAGACGATCTGCCAGGCGATCTCCTGAGCAGTGCGCGACTTGGGGTCAGGCCTGTAATCTGAACCCTCTGGAATCCGCGCAAGAACATTGCGAGTTGTACGCGATTCGGTCGTCCAAAAGTTGGTAAACATCGCCTTCTCGTCCACGATTCTCTCCTTAAAAAAACACGTTGGCCTGAAATCTCCCTACCTTAACCAGGCTTTGCCAGCATCCTATTGCAGTCCGTAGAGCCTCGCAGCATTCCGTCCCATTATTGCCGCGGTATCTTCGTCGCTCAAGCGGAGCGCCTGAATGCTTTCGCGCATCGAAGGAATGCTGCCGATCTGATGAGGGTAGTCACTTCCCGCCAGTATATGATCGACGCCGGCATAGTTGATAGCCGCACGAAGAGAGTTGGTATCGAAATTCACGGTGTCGTAGTACCAACCTTTCAGATACTCGCCCGGCGTGCGCGAAATGTTGCGACGACACTCGACAAACGAGTGATAGCCTCTATCGAGCCGCTCGCTGAGATACGGAATAGCACCACCAAGGTGCGAAAGCACCCACTTTATCCGGGGAAAACGCTCCGCAACTCCGCTGAATACCAGATGCGCAGCTGCCAGCGTGGTGTCGAAGAGAAAGCCCACCAACGGCATCAGCCAGTACTCCTTCATGGCGTCCACGTTGATTGGATTGGTAGGGTGAATGTGTAGTACCGCGCCATACCCGTCCGCCGCTTCGTACAACGGCCAAAAGCGCTTGTCAGCCAGCGAAATGCCGTTGACGTTACTGAAAAGCATTGCGCCTGGAAGCTTGAGCTCCTCGATTGACCTCCTGAACTCTGCAACAGACGCAGCTGGGTCATTCAGCGGCAGCGTCGCCAGCGCCGAAAACCTCGGCGCACGCTCCGCAATGATCGTCGCGAAAGAGTCGTTTACCAGACTCGCAAAGCGCGCTGCAGTCTGAGCAGATTCCACATGAGTGCCCGGCGTTGTCAGGGTAATGATCTGTGTGTCTACACCCTCCTTTTCGAGCACTCCCTGCCGATACGCTATATCACGATGACCTGCAACTGCCACGTTGTAGTCACCAGGATAGTGGATATGCGGATTGCCTGACGAATCCATCTCTACCTTGATGACACTGTCGCCGGAGCGTAGAGCGTCAAGATACGCTGGTGGGTAGAAGTGGTTGTGGACATCAACTATCCGCATGATTTCGCTCCGTCCGGCCACCTGCACCGGCTCGCCAGAAGTAGAAAGGAAGACCCACAAGGACAATCCCCAGACCCACGGCGCTATCCACAGGGTTGGAGATCATCTCGTTGCCAACGATCACTGCCGTGGCAAGGACAAAGAGCACCGGCAAGAAAGGGTGCCAGACTCTGAAGCGCGGATTGTAACCCGAACGACGCCGCAATACAAAGATCCCTGCTGCCATCAGGCCAAAGAAAATCCACTCAGTATAAATCACACGCGTAAAAAGAGCGCGATAGGTTCCGGTCAGAACAAGAACAGAGGCCCACACTCCCTGAAGTACTATGGCCACGTGCGGCGTGCCAAAACGCGAATGAACAGCGCGGAATCCACTCCATACCAAGCCGTCGTCCGCTGCAGCAAGGTAAACGCGGGGTCCGCTGAGTATGATTCCAGTCATTGCACCCAAGGTGGAGATCACCACGAGTCCCGACACAAGTGCTGCTCCGCCACCACCCGTCACTACTTCTGCAAAATCCGCAGCAACACGCGTCGACGCGGCAACGGCCTCGGGTGAAAGAACGCGCAGGTAGGCTACGTTGACTCCCATGTAGCATACGGTGACAATCAGCGTTCCAATGACAAGCGCTCGCGGTATAGTGCGCTCGGGATCCTGCGTTTCGCCCGCGGCATAGGTCACCATGTGCCAACCCCCAAAGGCAAACAAACCGGCGACAGCTGCAGCGGTAAATGCACCCAATGAAGGGACGATGGGCCCTGTAGTGACATCACCTGCCGATTCCGCTCCGATCGCCGAAATCCCAAGCGCAATTATCAACACGACAGCTCCGACCTTTATCAGCGTGAGCGTCGTCTGGAGCGCGCTGCCGAGTCTGACACCAGCATAGTTGACCGCGGAAAGCAACACGATTGCCGCAACCGCTACTCCCTTGACACCCCATTCTCCCAGCGGCACAAAGTGACCCACATAGGTCGCGCACACCGTGGCTATGGCGGCGATGATGCCGGTGTGCATGCTCCAGAACATCGCCCAGCACCACAAAAAGCCAATAGCAGGCGACCACGCCTCCCTTAGAAAGACGTAAACACCACCCGTCCGCGGAAACGCCGACGCCAGTTCAGCGGCTACCAGTGCACCAACCAGCGTAAGCACACCTGCGCTCCCCCAGACCAGTAGCATACCCGCTACCGATGGCACCTCGCCCGACACGAGCGACGGTTGAACAAAGATCGAAGCGCCGATGATGGTCCCCACCACCATGGCGGTCGCACGAGGAAGCCCTATGGCGCGCCTGAGCGCAGCTGTTGAGGAGTCGGTCATATGAGG
>CAZYTS010000308.1:0-2981 GCA_964649855.1 uncultured Gemmatimonadaceae bacterium | reverse complement strand
TTCAACGGAGCTTACATGTCTTTCTGGGACAGGATGCAATCAATGTTTCGACGACAGGAAACGTCGGCCGAGCTGACGGGCACAACACGCACGCATCCGCGCAGAGGCTCCATTCCCGAACTCCGCATAGAAGCAGGGATGGCCACCGACCCGGGCTGCGTCCGCACCATCAACGAAGACGCGCTCAGAGTGATCAGGCCCATGACCTCGGACGGACTCCGGCGCTATGGACTGCTTGCAGTAGTATGCGACGGTATGGGAGGCCACGAAGGCGGCGAGGTCGCCAGCGCGCTGGCCATGGAAACCATCATCAGACGCGTCCACCGCGAGGGCAACGACCTCCCTGGTGGACTCGTGAAAGCGATTCGCGCGGCCAACCGCGCAGTCTACGACTCAGCCAAGCGCAACCCCAAGCTCGCTGGCATGGGTACCACCTGCTGTGCATTGGTGCTGCGGGGAGGACTTGCCTACTGCGCACATGTAGGTGACTCACGCTGCTACCTCATTCGCGGTGGCGACATCTTTCTCATGACCGAAGACCACTCCGCGGTCATGGACATGGTCCGAAAAGGTGTCCTCACACGCGAAGAAGCGCGGCACCACCCCGACAAGAACGTCATTTCACGCGCACTGGGCAGCCACCGCGACGTAGAAGTCAGCACCTGGGCTCAACCCTTTACCATGCAACCCGACGACGCCTTCCTGATTTCGTCCGACGGCCTGCACGACCTGCTCAGCGACGAAGAGATCCGCGATGCAGTGGGCAGCGGTTCATTGCATTCCCAGGTCGTCTGCGACAGACTCATCGCCATGGCGCGAGAGAGGGGCGGACCAGACAACATCTCCGTAACAGTCCTGCGGATCAGAGGAGACGACAGCGAAGCCGTTCCACCCGGAACGACTCGCACGATGGAGGCGGCATCATGATCGGTACAACACTCGGCAACTACCGCATCACCAAGCGGCTCGGTGACGGCGGTATGGGAAGCGTCTTCCTGGCCGTCGACGAAATGCTCGATCGCGAGGTCGCAATCAAGGTTCTCAGACCTGACCTGGCACGACAGGCCGTACTCATGGAGCGCTTCAGACTCGAAGCGGTCGCCCTGGCACGTCTGCACCATCCACGTATTGCGACGCTGCACGGACTCGAACGCCACGGCGAAGACTTGCTCATGGTTATGGAGTACGTGCGCGGTGAAACGCTCGAAGCCATCGTCAGGCGTTCAGGAAGTGTAGCGTGGGCCCGTGCCGCCGAGCTCTGTGTCGGCGTCTTGGACGCGCTCGATCATGCACATGACAAGCAGGTCGTGCATCGTGACATAAAGCCGGCCAACATCATGCTTTCCCAGGCCGGCGCGGTCAAAGTCATGGACTTTGGCATTGCCCGCATGCTCGGCAAGAGTCGCCAGACTCAGTTTGGCCACGCCGTTGGGACACCCACGTACATGGCTCCCGAGCAACTGCGCGGTGAGGAGGTCGACGGTCGCACAGACCTCTATGCCGTGGGAGCAGTGCTCTTTGAGCTCATCACCGGTCGTATGGCCTTTGAAGCCGAGTCCGACTACCGGTTGATGATGATGCAGTTGCACGATCCTCCGCCCCTGCCAAGCACATTTGTTGAAGGTGTGCCCGCTGCCATAGACGCGATCATCCAGCGCGCCATGGCCAAAAAGCGCGAAGATCGCTTTCCCAACGCGGTGGCTTTTGCACGTGCACTCGAAAGCACGATTGCAGCCTCTGATATCCGCAGTGAGCGTGCGCCGGCACCTGCAACGAGACTTGGTACCAACACTCCACTGGGCTTTCCCGGTGCCACTGCCGATCACGACGTTGGCACACCAGAAACACGCCTTGCTGGAAGTGGCGCCGATGCCATACCTGCTACACGTTACGCATCGGCTAGTGAAGGACAGCAGCACGTTGCTCCTGCTACAAGACTCGCTGCCTCCGCACGGACTTTTGTCAGCGGGCTCGAGCCCTGGCAGCGCGACTGGCGTACCTGGGCCATTGCAGGAGCGCTACTCCTCACAGCAGGCTTCACGGTTCGCGCACTTAGAGGGCCTGGACCCATTCCACCGATTCGTCCCGACAGCGCTGCCTTGGTTGTGGCGGATACTCCAAGGACGGTTGCATCGCGCGATACAGCGGTCCAGTCCGGGCCAGTTGGAGGTGGCGCACCAGCCGTTCCCCGCGAAGACGCCAGCACTCTCATAATCAACCCACCTTCACGACTCGGCGGTGGTGGCAGCACCCCTCCAGCAACCGGAGGTGGTGGGTCTGCGGGTACCGGCAAACAGACGACGCCTCCGGCAAACAGTGGTAAGGGAACGTCCAAGTCACCCGAGCCGCCCCCCAAACAGGACACAGCAGCTCCGGTGGAGCGTCGCGGTTCTGAGGCTCCCGCAGAGCGTGTTGAGAGCGAGTCGGCCGCGCGAGCTGCAATCTCTGACGCCATTTCACAGGCGGCTCAGGCTCTGAGCGGCCGCAACTCCGGGAGTGCGGAGTCGCTACTAGGTGGTAGTGTAGGAAACGCCTGGGCGCAGTTGATGCGCGAGGGCCGAGTGTCGATGAGCCCGAGCGGGTCTCCCAGCGTGCAGCTCAATGGGTCACGCGCTACCGCGGAGTTTGAAGCGGCGGTCAACGTGCGCTCTCCCTTTGGCGCCAACCGCCGCCGCACAGCACGTTTTGCCGCAGATCTGCAGCGTTCAGGTGGTCAATGGCGGGTAACCTCCATGCGCCCACTCGACTCAATCGAGCTCAAGTAGGCGCAGGAGGGGGCAGCCGCTGGTCTACATGTCCATCACGAGTGCGAAAATCAACGGCGCGACGATGGAGGCATCGCTCTCGATGATGTACTTGGGAGTGTCGATGCCAAGTTTTCCCCAGGTGATCTTTTCGTTAGGCACCGCACCGGAGTAGGAACCGTAACTCGTGGTCGAATCCGAGATCTGGCAGAAGTAGCCCCAGAGCGGAACGTCGGG
>CAZYTS010000307.1:0-2988 GCA_964649855.1 uncultured Gemmatimonadaceae bacterium | reverse complement strand
CACACCGCGTACGTGGCATGACCAGAACTTTATGCCTTACGATTATGCGGTTAACCCCTTGCGAGGCATGCTTCTCTGGAACGAAGCCGCGACACCTGCGCTGCAGGTATGGATCAGGTATCTGTTGGAGTTCTATGCTATGGACGGAAGTGAATACCTCGCGAAGCTTCGCGTGCCTGTACTGGTCGTGCAACCAGGATTTGATGATCCTGCTTTCTACGTGGATGGTGAGCGCGACTACATGCGGGATCTCACGCAGCGCAGCTGGTACGGTATCCCTGAACGCAACCCTTCCATATCCATCGCCACTATCCCTAACACTCGGCTTTTTGTCTGGATGGATGATGCAGCAGCGTTCGATGCTGTCGTGCAACCGTTCTTAGCCGAGATCCGAGATCGATGATGATGCAACGACTGAGAGTCACTCTGTTTTGCGTGCTCTGTGGGCTTTGCATGCTTGCGCCACCGGGACTCGCCGGAGGCCAACTCCCTCCGACGCGCGGCGAATTCGCTTCTGCAGGACCACACGAAGTAACATTCACAGTCGAGCAGGATCGAATCGTCATCCCGGTAATGATCAATGGACATGGGCCGGTGCGACTCGTCCTCGATACCGGCGCACCCGTGATTCTCCTGCCCGACACCGCACTCGCTCTCCAACTCGGCCTTGCGATCGCCGGGCAGGTCGCGGTGCAAGGAAGTGGTGATGGCCCTGGTGTTACCGCTGGACTGGCTATAGGAGTGCGCGTCACAGTCGGTGGGTTTGTTGTAGACGGTGCGTCCGCCGTCGTTGGAGTGGGTGCAGACGCTCTACCAGGGGTGGACGGTGCCATTGGCGGACCGCTCCTGCAACATTCCATCGTTGAGATCGATTGGGACGCTCGCAAAATCCGCTTTTATGACCCGGGTTCTGGTGGTCCGCCGAGTCGCGTTGAAGCTATGGAGCTCCGAGTTGAGCCGTCCCTGCACGCTTTTATTAAGGCATCACTCTATAGCGACCACGGAGATACAACCGTTGCGTTGCATCTTGACACGGGAGCACGCGCGCCGCTCACCTTGGGTGGCGACCTACGGCAAAAGCTTGGTGTTAGTCCCATCGTTGATAGTGTCGTCGTCGCCTGGGGCACACAGGGACCTGCGCTTGGAGCACTCACACGTCTCAAGAGGCTCCAGATCGGCGCCACGACGCTAAGCGGGGTTCCGACATCACTCGTTACGAGAGATCTGGGGATACCCGGAAGGCTGGGGCTACCTGCGATTCGTGGCTTCCGTACGATCATCGACTACCCCGGTCGCCGAATCACGCTCGAACCGCGTCAGTGGGTAAGTGACATTCCAGACTTCACTACGACAGGTATTCTCATCCGACCGACCGTCGCGGGAGCGTTGCCCATTGTGATGTCGATTGTTTCGGAGTCTCCTGCTCACCAAGCTGGTATTGCAGTCGGTGACACGATCATGAGCGTAGAAGGGGTTGCCACTTCAACGCTCACCGCAGACCAGCTACAAAGTCGTCTGCTCCGTCCTGATCCTGGAACCAGCGTGCTAGTCACGGCCAAGCGTGGCGCGAAAGTAATATCGCCGCGCCTAGTTGCCCGTATACTACTGCCCTGACTACTGCAATACTCGCTCTGAGATTCAATGCACAGCGCCCTGACTTACACCGCACTCCGGGTCACCCCGGAGGCGGCGGTCCAATCGTAAAGTCCGCAGGAGGTGTACCACCCATCAGGTGCTGAACAAAGTAGTCCCAGGTTCGGCGTATGATGTATGGATGTTGCGTCAGCCCATGGTCTGCATCCGGCAGGATCAGCATGTCAAAGGGCTTGTTTGCTTTGATCAGCGCGTCAACTAAAGCAATAGTGTGGGCGGGGTGGACGTTGTCGTCCATGTCGCCGTGGATAAGGAAGAGTTTTCCCTTGAGATTGGATACGTACGTCTTGTTGGCTGCCGCTGCGTAGTTGTCAGTCCCCTTGGCGGAATCCCGCTCAAAGAGTCCTTGAAAGCGCTCTCCCCAACCATGATAGTACTGGCGGTTATCGTGGTTCCCCGCCGTGGAAACGGCCACTTTATAGAAGTCAGGGAACCTGAGCAGTGCGTCGGTAGAAGAGAAGCCGCCGCCGGAATGCCCGTAGATTCCAACGCGTGTGAGGTCCATCCAGCGATGACGCATGCCGAGCTGCTTGACCACGGCCACGCGGTCAGCAATGCCGTTGTCACCTAACTCCCCGTAGTAGCGAGTGTAGATGCCCTTGTTGCGTGCGGTGTTTCCAATGGCGTCGATCGATACCACTATGAAGCCGAGTTCCGCCAGTGCCTGAACCTGCCCGAAGGTCGAATACGAGAACCCGGCGCGTGTGGGAAAGAATGACTTGGGTACTGGGCTGATGAGCGGGCCGGGATAGATGTGCTCGATCACCGGATAGCTTTTTGTCGAATCAAAATTGGAAGGCTTCCAGATCACCCCAGACACATCGGTTACGCCGTCGCGCGCCTTGGCAAAGAAGATCTCCCCCGGTATCCAGCCGGTGGCTTTGAGAGCCGTAATATCTGCTCTCTCCAATTCGCGAATCACTTTCCCGTCAGCCCCTCGCAAAACGCTCACAGATGGAGAATCCACACGCGAGTATGAATCGAGAAATGTCCTCGCTCCCGGGACTGCCGTGATTTCGTGATTCGTGTTCTCTGGTGTCAAGAGTGTCAGTCCCGATCCATCAATACCCACCGAGTACAAAAAGGTGTATTCAGGGTGACGCTCCTTCTCTCTGCCGCGCGCAGTGAAGTAGACACGACCCGCGGTTTCGTCGACGCCCAGCAGTGAGATCACGACCCAGTCGCCCGAGGTGATCTGATGCTTGACGGCGCCGTCGCTTCCCAGGTGATAAAGGTGACCCCAACCATCGCGTTCGGAGAACCAGATTATGTCGCCGCTCTTGAGCGGCTTCCAATTGGTGCCTCCGACAAAGAGGTCGAGACCGCCGGCCACGT
>CAZYTS010000306.1:0-3001 GCA_964649855.1 uncultured Gemmatimonadaceae bacterium | reverse complement strand
TCCGAAGAGGAATGCCTCCGCACGTCGGGCGACCCTGCGGAGTTCCTGAGGATGATCGGAAAGGTCAACCTCGAAGATGAGCAGCCCGATGGAAAACCAGGCTCGAAAGGTCAGCGTGCTACAGCAGCTGCCGGCGGTCGCAAGTAAACAGCCACACAACGATTCCCAGGAAGGTCAGAGGACGAGATGCCCACGTTTACCTATACAGCACGATCTTCGAACGGCGAGCTCAAGACCGCCACGATCGATGCGCAATCAAAAGAAGACGTAGTCGCGCAGTTGCGCCGCCAGCGTCTCTCGGTTGTCAAGGTCGATGAGGACGCCAAGCCCAAAAAGGCGCGTGGATCCATCAAGATGCGTGATATCGTCATTTTCACGCGTCAGTTCTCCACCATGATCAACGCCGGTCTGCCACTCGTGCAGGCCCTCGACATTCTTGCCCGCCAGACCGAAAACAAGGTTCTGGCCGAAGTCACGCGCGCGGTGGTGTTTGACGTCGAGTCGGGCCATACCGTGGCGGACGCGCTGTCCAAGCACCCAAACGCCTTCAGCGAGCTCTATGTCAACATGGTCGCTGCTGGTGAAGCGGGCGGTATTCTCGACACGATTCTGATGCGTCTGGCGACGTTCATGGAAAAGAACGACGCCCTTGTCAGAAAAGTGAAAGGAGCGATGATCTACCCCAGCGTCATCATGTCAGTGGCGTTCATCGCGATTGCAGTCCTGCTCATCTTCGTCATCCCGGTTTTTGAATCGATGTTCGCCTCGGTTGGTCTGGCGCTGCCACTGCCAACGCGAGTCGTGATCGGACTTTCGAGCTTCCTCAAGGGCTACTGGTGGGCCGTGGGCGCAGGAGCGGTGGGATTGTTCTACCTCATTCGCAACTACTACAAGACTCCCAACGGAAAGCTGGCAATCGACAAGGCGATGTTACGCTTTCCTGTGTTGGGAGACGTGCTTCGCAAGTCGGCAGTATCTCGCTTTACGCGTACTCTTGGTACGCTGATTTCATCGGGCGTCAGCATCCTTGACGGCCTTGAAATCACGGCCAAGACCGCGGGTAACCGCGTCATTCAGGACGCCATCATGGCGTCGCGCGCGTCGATCGCCGGCGGTGATACGATTGCCTCACCGTTGCAGAAGTCTGCTGTATTCCCGCCCATGGTGATCAGCATGATCGCCGTCGGTGAGCAGACCGGTGGATTGGACGAAATGCTTTCCAAGATAGCGGACTTTTATGATGAAGAAGTGGACGCGGCCGTAAGCGGCTTGCTCGCCCTTCTTGAGCCTGTAATGATTGTCTTTCTCGGTGTAGTTGTCGGCGGCATGGTGGTGGCGATGTATCTGCCGATCTTTGACATGATCAACGCGGTTCAGTAAGCACAAGCAGCCGGGCCTCAGACCTGACAGGTCACGAGGTGCCAACCCGGTAGGCCCGGTTGCTGCTTTTGCTCCTACGCCCTTTCGCCTTCGAGCTGGGGCATGGACGCAGCGCCCTCCAGGAGCAATTCTGGGGGCGTTTTGCGTTGTGCCGAGTCACCTTGGGTTCTCCTGTCGCTGCCCTGCCGAGGGGAGGATCTCGTCCAATAGCATTTGCACGCGCATTCCGCCCCAAATGGTGCGACCTCTGTCCCTATCGATTCCGAAGGACCGTTGGAGCACGCGACCATGATCAATTAGAAACCCGATTGGCATGTCGCGACTGGTCGAAATGCGTGCTGCATGTTCGGGAGTGTCGACAACCCAGTCATACGGGTAATTGCGCCATCTCATCTCGGCAAGCACATCGCGGACATGATCCGGCCCGTCAATCGAGATGGCGATGACCCTAAGTCCGCGCTGCCTGAAAGCTTCGCTTAACCATGAGATGTCTCGCAGCATAATTGCAGACTCTTCTGTTGCCACCGAATAGTACGCTACGATAGCAGGTCCATCACCGAGGTCGGAAGCAACACGAAATGCGCCTGAACCGATGGCTTCTGAAACAGGTTTCGCAACGTAGGAGAGCGCCAATGCGTCAAGTACGGTATCGGGCATCGCCCAATGTCGACCGGCCCGACTCCAGCTCTCGACCTGTTGTGTAGCTATGGTGGCGGCGAACAGCGAAAAAATGACTCGCTGTAGCGTGCCTCGGCGTGCCTTGGAGCTTGCGTATTCCTGGCGCGCGATCACCACAGAAGGAAGGCGGAGCACGTTCATCCCACTATCGGCTAGGCCCTATCCTCCGATAAGGGCGTACTCCACGATTCGTTGCGCACCCGAGGGAAGCTCCTCAATTGCGAGTATGTAGTCACGTCCCACTTCCTGCACGATCAACGGAGCAGGGATCGTCAGGTCTCCCACCTTTCCAGTACGCCGATCTACCCACCGCAAGCGAGTTGGCGATGTTCCGACAACGGAGAGTTGTGCCCAGATGCGTCCGAATCCGTCGGACATCAGCCTATGGTACGTCGGCATTTCCTTGGGACGCGGAAGCCTCTTGAACCTTTCTTGCAGGCCCTTTGCGTGCCGATGCGGCGCCAGTGCAAGAAGTGTGAGAACGCCCGCGTCGATCTCAGCCTCAGTAGGGGCTCGACTCTCAATTGATCCGAGGATTGGTCCGGGGATCCAGCCAGAGTTGGGCGAGAACACCGACAGAATATTCGATTCGGCATTTCCCATTATGACCTCGCTGCCATCCAGCGTTATGAACATTTGTCGGCCTAACGGGACTCCCTGCCACAGTGAGCCATCCCACGCCGCGTCTGTGATGGGAACTTCTCCCATTTCTTTGATCAGTTTGCCATCTGTTCCAAAAGTCCAGCTCGACGATGTTACTCTCCGAACACCCGGAGCCCCTGGAACTTCCCAGTCACCGGCACCGACAGCTGCCAACACGCCGGTACGATTGCAGAAAATCTGGCCGGGGAGATGTCCGCCTGCGTCAATTGTGCGCAAGAACTTACCGCGGCTAGTGAAGACTTGCAGTTGAGCCTGTTCAAAGGCGAACACGGTGTCTCTC
>CAZYTS010000305.1:0-3065 GCA_964649855.1 uncultured Gemmatimonadaceae bacterium | reverse complement strand
CGCTCACTCGCCCGGGAAGTCGATGCTTTGAGGAGCGCGGCTCCTGCGAAGGCACCCACACCGCCGCTCCTGCGAAGGCAGGAGCCTAGTGTCTTTTCTCCTTTTTGGCCGCGGATGAACGCGGAGTTGAACCGAGCGCACTTTGAGTGGCGGCGGGGAACTACCAAAATAGAATTGTCAGGAACCGCTCCACACTCCGGAACGCCGATGCAGTTTCCGCGTACTTCCGCGGCATTCTGTATTTGGAGTACGGCGCCACGACAAGGGACAACAGTGTAGTAGCCTCCCCCTAGACCTTTTTTCGGCGACGCCCCGTGGTGGTACTTACGGACCGCTGGTTTACCCGTATCATCCGCGGCAATGAGAATTGCCCTGATCGGCTGCGGCGCCATCGCCCGCGCTGTGCACCTGCCCATCCTCACCCATAGGGATGACGTGCAGATCACCGTACTTGCCGACAACGACCCCAATGCCCTCTCCCAGGCCAGGGCCGCGGCACCCCAGGCGAGAGTGGAGCACGACTTTCTCAAAGCCATCGCAGCCAGCGACGTCGACGCAGCCATAATCGCGCTCCCCCCTCCTCTCCATCGTGAGGCGGCGGTCGCGGCATTTGAGCGCGGGCTCCACGTCTACCTCGAAAAACCAATTGCTGCTACGCTTTCCGACGGAGAAGCCATCGTTAAAGCGTGGAAGGACGCAGCCACCGTGGGCCGCATCGGCTTTAATCTCCGCTTCAATAGGTCCTATCTCGCGCTACGCGACGCCATAGCCGCCAGAAAAATCGGAGATGTCCTTTCCGCACGAACGTCCTTTGTGGCCAACTGGCCAGCTAACGACCGTTGGCATATCAGCCCCTCCACCGGAGGTGGAGCACTTCTCGAGCTTGCTTCGCACCACGTGGATCTCTGTCGTTTTGTCTTTGGCGCCGAGGTAGCCATGGCAAGGTCCTTGCTTTGGACTAACAGCGGCAGCGATCAGGCAGCCATGGTCACCCTCGAACTCTCCAATGGTGTGGGCGTTCAAATGCAAGCCTTTCACGGGTCGGTCGAGGAAGACCGCTTTGAGGTCTACGGCACCAGCGGCAAGCTCGTGGTAGACCGCTATAACTCTCTCGCCCTGGAGCACGTCCCCCAACGAGCGTCGGGCGGCATCTCCACAGCAGTCAAGCGCCTATCCAACGAATTGACATCGATCCGCTACGGACTCGAAAAGCGAAATGCACCATGGCAAGAACCCTCCTACGCGCCTTCGATAGTGGACTTTCTGACCGCCGTTCGCACCGGTAGGACCGAGACGAGCCCCGACCTGGCCGACGGACTTGCAGCACTTGCAGCCATCGATCTGGCCCTGTCAAACGCTGCAACAAGAGTGAGCTGACCAGGAATGCAACGACCGCCGCCGGCACTGACCTTTGCGCTCCTCACGCAGGACGGGTTCTCCACAATTGCCCGTACGGTGAGTCATGTGGCGGCCCAAAAAGAAGCAAGCTCAATCGAACTCCTTGTCGTTACCGACCGGCCAGAGAATGTTCGACCAGACGCCGCTGCAATTGCACCCTTTCATTCGTTTCGTGTGGTGCTGGCCAACATGGAGAATGGCAGCGGCAGGGCACGCGCGGAGGCTGTGCGCCATGCATCTGCAGCGATCATTGCCTTTGGCGAGGACCACTGCTTTCCGGATGTAGGCTGGGCTGCGGCGCTCTTGGACGCGCACCGCGGCGACTGGGCAGCCGTCGGACCCGTCGTTAGCAATGCCAATCCCACAACCATCGTAAGCTGGGCCGACCTCCTTATGGGCTACGGCGACTGGCTTGCACCGGGGTTTTCGGGTGTCAGGCCACATCTGCCAGGCCATAACAGCAGCTACAAGCGCACTCCGCTTTTAGCCATGGGAGATGAACTGCCGACTCTGATAGAGGCTGAGTCACCGCTGCAATGGCGACTCCGCGAGCAAGGCTACAAGCTCTATCAGGACTCGCGAGCTCGCGCCGCGCACACCAACTTTGAAAAGTGGGGCGTATGGCTCCACGTGCTGTACCACGCGGGTCGCGTCTTTGCAGCCACAAGATCGCTCAACTGGTCGCTCCCGCATCGAGTGCTCTTTGCCGCCGCCGCGCCGCTCATTCCCATTGTCAGGTTCCAGCGGCATATACGGCAGGCATTTCGCGCCGGCTGGCGCCTGCCATTTGTCACGCGTATTGCACCAGTCCTTTTGGTTGGACTCTTGATCGACGCTGCCGGACAGTTTATGGGAGTGCTTTTTGGAGCTGGACGTTCCCGGGCAGAACTCGTCGACTGGGAGTTCCGTCGAAACGAACCACGCCAGAAAGGCCAAAGGCGCGCAGCATGACAGGCGCTCCGATCCTCGGCGTCTCGGTAATCATTCCGACATTCAGACGTCCCCAGGCACTCAAACGTTGCCTCTCATTCCTGGCGGAACTCAGCTTTCCCGCTGATCAGTACGAGATAATCGTGGTCGACGATGATGGTGGAATCGACCTCGAGCCCATCGTAGCGGCAGCTGGTGCAAACGTCAGACTGGTCACAGCACCTCACGGCGGACCAGCGGCAGCGCGAAACAAGGGAGCCAAGGTCGCGCGTTTTGAGAACCTCGCCTTTATAGACGACGACTGCGTAGCTGACCCGGATTGGCTCAACGAGTTGATGCGCACGCTCAATCGTGACCCGGACTCGCTCGTAGGAGGCCGCGTGAAGAATGGGCTCGCCCAGAACCCCTATGCGCGCGCCAGCCAGACCTTGCTCACCTTTCTTTATCGCTACTACCACCAGGAGCGGCGCGGACGCTTTGCCTTTTTCACCACGAACAACCTTGCCGCACGCAAAGAGATCTTTACGTCCCTTGGCGGCTTTGACGAATCTTTCGAGTTTGCTTCTGAAGACCGGGAGTGGAGTGAGCGCTGTCGGCAGCATGGCCTTACGCTGGTTTATGCTCAGAACGCCTTCGTGCACCACGAATCAGACCTCAACCTGCGCGGCTTTCTGCGGCAGCACTTCAGGTACGGCAAGGGAGCCTGGGCCTTTCACAGAGCGCGGGCAAATCGCGGT
>CAZYTS010000304.1:0-3098 GCA_964649855.1 uncultured Gemmatimonadaceae bacterium | reverse complement strand
GCTGTCGTTGTCTGGCTTGCGGCCACGCTCCTGGGCACGTCTGTGTTCGAAGGCGTACTCAGCGACAAGCACGTTACCCTCGCAGTTGCAATCCTTGTCTATTCGATCGGTTACAAGGGACTCAAGCAGCCCGAGATTTTCAGGTACGAGACCGCGGAGTATCCCGTTCCACCTGAGCTACAGGTCGCTCCCGTCAACGATCATGTAGCAGAGTCGCATGCGGTGGTGCCGCGGTACGAACGCTCCGGGCTCGGCGCGCAGGAGGCAGAAGGCGTCGAGCAGTCCCTTCTGGAGGTGATGAGGCGAGAGGCTCCATGGAAGGATTGCGACCTGACGCTCGCGGACCTGGCAGGCCGCGTCGGGAGCACGCCACACAAACTATCTGAAGTATTGAACTCGCGCATCGGACAGAGCTTCCACGATTTCGTTAACGCTTACCGCGTTCGCCATGTGCAACAGCGCATCGAGGCGGGCGACACGCGAACACTCACGATGACGGCTCTGGCATTCGATGCCGGGTTCGCGTCGAAGTCCACCTTTAATCAGGCGTTCAAGAAACTCACCAACAGAACGCCGTCCGAGTATCGTGCACAGCTGGCACAATTGGGGTCAGATTCGAATTAGAAGGTTGGGGCTGAAGCCCAGGCGGCTGAGCCCCAACCCCCTAATTCGAATCTGACCCCAATTCCTAATTCAGTCAGTTCGCAGAGCAATGTTCGGGTCCACACGGCTCGCCCTCAGCGCCGGCACCCAGCTCGCCACTACGGCGACCGCCAGAAGCAGCAGTACCACCAGGCCAAAGACCAGCGGGTCCCGCGGCGACACCTTGAATAACAGAGGCTCCACGAACTGCACTGCCCAGAGCGAAATCGCTCCGCCGATCGCGAGGCCAGCTACGACCACCCGCAATCCGTCGCTCACAACCAGCCGCACGACCTGCATCGCCTGAGCACCAAGAGCGCGACGAACGCCAAGCTCGTGCATCCTTTGCGTGACGCTGTAAGCAATGACGCTGTAAAGGCCTACGCCAGCCAGAAGCAACGCCAATACACCAAAAGCAGAAAACATCGTTGCACCTAGCGTCCACGACTGCTTCTGCCGACCGACAATCTCCGAGAACGGCCTTACCACCACATATGCCGTACCGGGCATCTCAGCCTGAAGGCGGCGCCGGACGATTTCGCTGTAATCCCTGGCGTCGTCGCCCCTTACGCGAACGAAAAGGCCATTTGTGCGCACTATCTGTGCGGCCGGTACATAGTAGTAGTAACCAGGATCCGTACCCAGATCCCCGGACTTGATGTTCTCGGCAATGCCAACCACGTCGCTGCAGGGCATAGTGTCGCTCTGGATACGGATACACTTACCAAGCGCATCCTGACCGGGCCAGAGGACTCCAGCCATGCTCTCGCTCACTACAACTACGCGCTGCGCCCCGGCCCGATCAGTAGCTTCGATACCGCGTCCCCGCAGAATACGCGTACCGACCGTTTCAAAGTACTCGGGCGAGACCTTGTTGAAGGGAAAACGGCCTAATCGTCGCACCGAATCGATGCCTTCGACATAGAGGCTCGTAGAAGACGAGCTCCAGTAGGGGATTCCATCCTGTAGCGACGCGTTCTCTACTTCTGGCATTGCCTTGGCGGTGGACAGTAGTCCGTCGAACAGCGCGACTCGTTTAGCACTGTCGAGCACCATCCCTCGCATATTTACCGACACCACAAGCGTGGGCTCGACGTCGTAGCCCCATCGCATCGTTTGTACATTCAGAAGGCTCCGCACAAAAAGCCCTGCACCAACGAGAAGAATTACTGAGAGAGCTCCTTGCAGCACCAGGAGCGACGTCCGGAGACGTGAACGGCCGTGAGTACCTTCTCGACTCCGTGTCTTGAGATCACTCGTTAGGTCGACGCCTCGCGTCTGCAAAATCGGAGCGAGCCCAGTCAGAACGCCCACGACCACTGCCGCAATGAGTGCGTAGGCAACGGTGCGCGGGTCGTAGAGACCGCCTGGTGCTTCATTCTCTGGAAGAAGGGTGGCGCGGAGCAGCGCTCCACCCCAATGAGCAACCATGAGTCCTACAACTGCACCGAGCATGGCAAGCACAAGGCTTTCTGTGAGCAACTGAGCTGCAAGCCGCCCGCGACTTATTCCGACTGCGAGACGAAGCGCGATCTCGCGCTTGCGACGCAGAGCGCGTGCGAGGAGGAGATTGGCCACGTTGGCACACGCAATAAGCAACACAATGAGCGACACACCGCCGACCCATGTAGCCACTTTGGCTGTCGCGGTGGCATCTGGACCGCGTTCAAAATTTATCGGACCCAGCTCGGCACGAGGCCGCAGGAGATTCGTTGGAGTCAGATTGGGCTGCTCCATTCGTTGGGAGTCGACGCTCTTGATCTGTGCCTGCGTGAGGTCCGCATTGGCCTGTTCGATCGTAACATTCTGTCTGCGTCTAACCACAATCGACATCCAACCCCAACCATAGGACCCCCACCATTGCCGGCCCCTGATGAATGAGCCAACGGCTGCACCGTAGCTCGTGAGCGATACGTACGCTACAGGAGGGCGATCTTCCCACAAACCAGCGAAGTCAGGCGGCGCTACACCAATGATTGTATAGGATGTCTGCCCTATCTGGATCGTTTCACCAAGTACGTCGCGTTCTCCATACTGCGTGCGCCAGAATCCGTAGCCAAGCACCGCGACGTTTGCAGGTTCGCCAGACGGACTGTCCTCGACTTCGGTGAAATAGCGACCTCGCAACGGTGACGCGTCAAAGAGCTCGAAGAAATTGGCACTTACCATGCCGACGGGCATTTCACGCGCATCATCGCGAATACCTACGACCAGGAAGTCACGGGTAAAGCCGGCCACTGTCGAGAATGAATTGGTCCAGCGCCGTATATCAGCGTACCGCGCGTACTGGCCGCCCTGGTTGATGCCTTCCTTGCCGCGGTTTGTTTCAAAGAAATAGACACGGTGAGTGTGCTCCGCGTCCTTGAGCAGCGACGGCGGCCTGAATAACAAACGATCTACAACGCCAAACATGGCCGCATTTGCGCCAATCCCAAGAGCCACCGAACTTATCGCTA
>CAZYTS010000303.1:0-3105 GCA_964649855.1 uncultured Gemmatimonadaceae bacterium | reverse complement strand
CTTCACCGGAAGCTGCCTCAATGGCCTCCACACTCTGCTCCATTGAGAACGCCTGTGAAGCCGCGACTGCGCCATCGAGCAGCACTTCAACGCGCTGCACGGTCTGGTCACCGGGCTCCATGTTGAGAGTCACGTCAATCTGACCGCCAACGTTAGCGATGTTGACTGGAATATTGGTCACGCCAGTCGTGATCGACTTGATAGATACCGTTGCTGGCTGCGAAGCGCCAACCGTCACAGCCGCGGCCCCGATCTTTGATGGGTCAGCGGTGGAGGTTGCACGAATCGTTGTGGTGCCCGGCGCGACACCAGTGACTTCACCGGAAGCTGCAACCGATGCAATCGCGGCGTCAGCCGAAGACCAGGTAACCGTAGTCGCCGGTGATCCGGTACCAGGGTTCACGGTCACCGAGGCAGTCGCGATGAACTTCTCGCCAACCGCAATGGTGATTTGCTGCGGAATGACGTCGACCTTCGCGATCGTAGCTGCCGGCTGTTCAGGCGGCGGCGTGATCGAGACGTCGTCACCGCAAGCAGCGAGCAATGCTAGCCCGCCGACTGCAATGAGCGACCGAGAGAGTTTCTGCATTTCTTTCCCCCTTCTGCAGAGATGAGTTGTGATGCGTGTTACTAACAAGGGACCTGCTGGACCTGCCTTCCGCTCACGACCGACGGCACTGCCATCAGACGCGCAAGCGCCGACAGAAGGCCAGCGCGGCCTCCGTCTGTACTGGAGACCCCACCTTTCTTCCACCGGTCACTCGATTCCTTCCTGCTGCCTGCCGGCCCCAAGTATCTGGCGACCGCAGCCCGGAAAAACTACCCGGACGCCGAAAGGGGGTCAAGGCGAGCAACCAGCGCTAAGTCTCGCTGCCGCACGCCTTTCCCTCCTCTCAACTTCCAGCTCGGACCCGCTTGCGCGGACCCGCACTACACGAAAACGGTGACCCGCTGCACTCCTCCGTCCGGGGTGCCAAGGACGTGCAACCGCCACCATTATCGCCCGAGCCACTCGAAGCCCGAGTTTATCAGCGGCGCGAATGTACGCTCGTAAGGCACTAAACGCCAGTGGAATCTTCCTGACACAAGTGCTACCAGGCAAATCCTCCTCTCCCCACCTACGCCGGACACCGTTGGACGAGTCACTCGTCAGGCAGGTCACGCCTAACGACGTCGGAAAGTTGGGAAGCTGGGAGGTTGGGAGGCTGGGACGCACAGGTGTGCCCGACCTCCCAACGTCCCAACTTCCCAGCTTCCTCGCTACATTGCCCCCGTGGCTCTGCCCCAACCCAATCCCGAACCGCGCATCTATAGTCGCGGCACTACCCCCGGGGACGCCGACCCAAAGGGGCAAAACCTCGCCACCCAGCTCAACGCCGAGCAGGCCGCGGCGGCCACCTTTGGCCAGGGACCCCTGCTCATTATCGCGGGCGCCGGGACGGGCAAAACCCGGACCCTCGTCTATCGCGTCGCTCACCTGATCAACGAGGGGGTCCCAGCCCAGCGTATCCTCCTCCTCACCTTCACCAGGCGCGCCGCCCAGGAAATGCTCTCGCGCGTGGAGCGCCTGGCCGGGAGCACCAGCCGCCAGGTCCACGGCGGAACCTTCCACGCCACCGGACACCGACTCCTGCGTCGCTTTGGGGCCGCCGCCGGGATCCCCCGCGACTTCACCATCATGGACCAGGGCGACGCCGAAGATCTCATGCAGATCTCGCGCGCCTCACTCGGCGCTGCCCTCGCCAAAACCAAGCGGTTCCCGCGAAAAGAAACGCTCCACTACATCTACTCCAGGCACGTCAACACGGAAATACCGGTCCAGGAGCTTCTCCGCAACGAGTACCCGCTCTTTTTGGACTACTCGGAGCCGATCGGGCGAATCTACGCCGACTATACAGAGAGGAAAGCAGCCCGGAATCTCGTCGACTACGACGATCTCCTCCTCTTCTGGCTTGCAATGCTTGAGAACTCTGAGGAGCTGAGCGACAAGATCACGGGACTCTACGACTATCTCCTCGTCGACGAGTATCAGGACACGAATGTTCTGCAGGCGCGGGTGCTACGCGCCATGTGCAAAAAGCATGCAAACATTTCCGTTGTAGGCGACGATGCGCAGAGCATCTATTCGTTCCGCGGGGCATCGTTCCGCAACATCCTCGACTTTCCCAGGGCTTTTGACAACACGACCATTGTTGCGCTGGAGGAGAACTACCGCTCTACACAGCCGATACTCGACGTGTCCAACACGCTGATCTCGCGCGCCGAGGAGAGGTTTACCAAGAATCTCTGGACAAAGCGTGAGGGCGGCGAAAAGCCGTGGCTCGTTTCGGTGCAGGACGAACAGGAGCAGACGCGCTTTGTGGTGGAGAGGATTCTCGAACTGCACGAGGAAGGAATTCCGCTCAGGGAGATGTCGGTTTTATTCAGGGCCGGCTACATGTCGGCTGACCTCGAAATCGAACTGACTAACCGCAAGATTCCCTTTGAGAAGTGGGGCGGGATCAAGTTTCTGGAAGCGGCGCACGTGAAGGATGTGCTGGCCTTTTTGCGTATACTCGAGAATCCGCGCGATGAGGTAAGCTGGTACCGCATCCTCATGCTCCTGCCAGGCATTGGAGAGTCTACAGCTCGGCAGCTTATCGAACGTATGGCGGCAGATTCGTGGGATGTAAGAGCATTCCACCGTGCTCAACCACCACAGCGCGCTCGGGCTTCGCACACCGCACTCGGCATTTTGCTCGAACGTCTGCAGAACGCTCCCGAAGCAGAGGGTTCGGTTGCCCTGGACATCGCCCGCGTGCGCACGCTCTACGACGACATACTGCGCGAGCGCTATGATCGAGTGGATCCCAGGCTGGCCGATCTGGAGCAGTTGCAGGTCATAGCCGGGGGCTATCCCTCACGGGCAGCTTTCCTCTCAGCGCTCGCACTGGAGCCACCTGAAGCAACTCAGGACTTAGGCACTGGCGGGGGGACCGAGGACGAGCGTGATGCATTGATACTCAGCACGGTCCACAGCGCCAAGGGAAAGGAGTGGGATGCTGTTTTTATCATTTGGGCTGTTGACGGCTGGTTCCCGATGTCTCGTGCTATGTCCAGCGACGA
>CAZYTS010000302.1:0-3107 GCA_964649855.1 uncultured Gemmatimonadaceae bacterium | reverse complement strand
TGAGGTTCACTCGGCCCGTGTTGGAGTAGCTCTCCTCGATGCGCCTCCGGTGCATCCTGAGGTAGACAACAGTCGCAACGGAATAACCGACCCCTACGACGTACTTGAAGGGATCGATTACGCGCAGCGCGTCCGGAATGTCTCCTGCCTCGAAGCGAGCCAGCAAGGCAACCTTTTCGGGCCCGCTCATCAGAAGGTACGGCATGCTTACCAGAACACTCACGGCGGCCGGAATGAAATGCAGAAGATGCTTAGGTAAAAACCGCCAGTCACGGTCGCTGGCTGCCAGGGCGTAGAGGAACGTCAGGGGACCAAACAGCCATGGCATCTGGTAAGAAACGCCAAAGAAATGCGGGAACACCTCTATCAGGCCTGCCTCGTAGTAAACGCTCGACGCGAGATACGCAGAAAAGGCCAGCATGAGCGTAGCCAGCAGCCGGTTGGCCGTGCGATTGCGCCTAAGCGTAAACAGTATCGCTGCAATGATGAGCCCCTGAAGCGCACCAAGGGCTGCGGCGAGTTGGAACCCGTCCAGCGTAAGACTTGCCATCGCCGAAATAACACCGACAATGGCACGTCAATCCAGAGCAGCAGGACTGCCTGCCGCCCTGGATTTGCCATCGATCAGGAAAACCCTTACCTAGGCGCCCAGTCCAACCTTGAACGACAGCGTCTGCACCTTTGCAGCGTTGTACTCCGCCGCAAATCGCACTCTGAAGAGCTTGAGTTCGGCCCCCAACATGCCCTGCGCGCCGAGCACGCCTTCGTCTTCGAGGTCCACAACGGCCGATTTCTCGTGCGATCTCGCAAAGTAGGCCGAAGTCCCTGCATAAAGAGAGACTGCCGCCTGATTGCCTATCTGGCGCGTTCTGCTGCCCACCAGTTCGGCGCCATAGACCGTGAAGTCCAGATCGTCGGGTCCGAACATCGAGACAAAGCTCGTGCGCACCGACGCCGCCCATCCGGCGCTGCTTGCAAGGTTCTGCTGCAGCTGTGCGCCGAAAAACCCGTAATTGGCATCCGGGTTTTTGGTGAAATACACGCCCGCGTCCGTCTTGTCGGTGAGACCGGCCCTGACCATCAGTCCTGGAAACGCGAGCCGACTGCCCGACTTGAGGTAGTGTGCTGAATCGGGATGCACAAACGTGTCGTTCCAGGCCGCGTCGCCGTCATCAATGGCACTACCCCACTGCAACATCGAGAACTCGAACCTGCCTTTGCCGAGTGGCTGTGCTGTTGCCAGTGACCGGAAATAGACCACCAGTCCAGCTTCTCTTGTGAATTGCTTCCAGGCACCCTGTGTCAGGGCGGAGTCGAGTTGGAAGGAGCACTCCTTCCAGCTGTGATTCACGTGAAGGTTTGGCTGGCCCGGATGATTGGGGTGGCTGTGTCCACCACCGTGCGCAAAGGTTATCTGGGCGTCTGTCGAAGACGGAGCGCTCGCCAGCACGATCGCCAGCGCCACGGTCCTGAGAGTCAAGTTGTTCATTTGAAGAACCCACTGGGATTTATGTTGAAGCCGACTCGTTTATGCTTTTGAATCGGCGGCTAGTGGGTCCAACGTGGGGCGATCGGGCTCCGAAGTCGTCCGGGCTGATCGGACCGGACATACTGGTGGACGAAAGTCGCAATCAGGTCACTTGCGCCTATCCCTTGGCAGCTCAGTCCTATAGGTGCTGACCTGAACGCGAGGAAAAGGATCTTCACTTGTAGTCACGACGACGGAATCATCTGAGAAGATCACTGACGGCAGGTCCGTCTGGGCGCCAAGGATCGTACCATCGGATTCTGCAATGATGTAGGAGTCAATCCGTTTCGGTTCTCCCAGTGCACTTTCGGGGGTACGGAACTCGGCTTGAACAAGCAGAAGCTTGCCACGCAGACGGTTAACACCAATGGTCCGGTGCCAGCCTCCTGGCCGCCTCTGGTAGCTGACGCTATTTCCAGCTGGCGTCATCGAAATGTTGGCGGGCCGATAGTCAGGTAGACTCAGGCTCCATCTCAATGTCCCATTGGCACCATACGCTCGCACTTCGCCTGTGCTACCCGAAGCGCTGAATACCAGACGGCCCTCAGCGTCACACGAGATGTACCCTTGGCCCAAGGTCTGATTCAGCATTGGATTGGGGGGCGTTCCTTGAAGGCGGAACGGCCCGCCGAACGATCGCACTTGGCCCTGAGGTCCGACGACATGAAAAAGTGAGTCTTTCGTGAGTGCTATAAGGACGTAGTCATTGCCTAACAAGCACATCCTTCGACCAAACTGCGGGAGCCTGAGCGTGCTCTGATAGGGAAGTGCCTCTTGAGCTGGGTCAACGCGACCAAAGACACTTATCCGCATGTTGCTCATGTCCAGAACGTGAATCCTCCCTCGCGGATCTACGGCAAGAGATCCGGTGACGCCGAGTTCACCCGGACCTTGACCGGGTCGTCCGCCCAGTCCGACAAAGCTCCCGGTGGCGCTGAACGCCCTGATTTCATTGAGGCGCGAGTCCAGAATGTAGAGGACTCCTGACTGTTGATCTCGCGCCACTGCCTCGATCCTCGCGAACTCAGCGTCTCCGCCGCTCTCCTCGCCAATGCTGTGGCGCGGCTCGAGCACGACTCTTGTGGAACGACTCGCCTGTGCACTTAGCTCGACTGCAAGACCGACCGACAAAACCGTCGTTGCCATTCTCAGTAGCATAAGTCCTCCAATTGAAAATGGGGTCAGATTCGAATTAGAGCTGGAGCTACGGTGTTATGGGGTCTGAGCCTCATATGGCAATTCGAATCTGACCCCAAACTGTAAATACGATCAGTTCGGCGCAGCGTGCGACGCGGCGTACCTTTGCGCGACGGCAAGCTCGGGATCTGCCTTGGCCCAGCTCCTCGCCACCCGACGCCAATGCATGGCCGCGCTGTCTCTTTGCCCTGCGGCCTCAAACGCCTGAGCGAGACGCTGATGCACCTCAGTGAGCGTAACGTGCAGGTTGGTAGACTCCAGAAACCAGCCACGGGCAGCAGGCACCAACACGTGGATTGCATCGCGCGGGCGGTTCTGCCTCAAGAAAGCCGCAGCCAGGTCCATATTGGCTCGCGCAAAATCGCTTGCCACATGCGCAAGG
>CAZYTS010000301.1:0-3144 GCA_964649855.1 uncultured Gemmatimonadaceae bacterium | reverse complement strand
CGCGACTGAATCCGCATCGCAACACTTGGGGAGCGAATCTGAACCGGCTGGAAATTGCCGGACCAGCGGACTCTCTCATCCTGCGCGTCAGCGTCCGATGCCGCCAAGGCGCTGACTGCTACAACAACTGCCAAAACTCGGCATTTCATGCTCGACTCCTTTCGGGGTAGAAAGCCTCTCCGCGAACCGAACCCGACAGATATTGACACTTGTCGGGTTCGCTCGTTCCCGGCCATTTTCGCCCATTTCCTGCCGTTCCGCCATAGCGTTTTTGGCGCGGTGTCGGAGCCCATCCCGCCGCGGCTTGCAGTGCGCGCTTGCAGCCCCGAGAGACGCCTCTGGGGGATCGTTGGCGCCTCGTGGACGTATCAACCGGGACAAGATGGACTGCCCGGGGCCGTGACAGCTGAGTAAAGTGCAGCGACGTGCTCGGTTCGGTACATCACCAGTACTTCCACCAACGCTTACCCTGATACAGATCATGTTCAATCGTCGCCGCTTGGCTGTGGCTGCAGTAGGACTCCTGGCGCTCGCTACCGCTTCTCGCCTCGAAGCACAGGCAGGGAACTACCCGGCTTTTCAGCCACCGCGCGTGGTTTCCCGTGAATTCAACTTTGGCATAGCCGACGCCGGGCGCGGGGGCACGACCCTCGTGTTCCAATGGCGCGAAGGGATGACGCCCAAGAGTCAGTTTCTCATAGAAGCCGGACTCGTTGCCCCAGACGTGGGCGACAACTATCTCCTCCTTGGCGGTGGTTGGGGCTACCAGCTCCATGCGTCTAACAGCGTACTGCCTCTGGACTTTCTCCTTACAGCGGGAGCTGGCGCAGCGCTGGGCGATGTAACGGCGTTGCGTATTCCGTTTGGAGTCTCCGTGGGTCACCAGTTCGACCTGGAAGGCGGTGCAGCCATAACTCCTTATGTTCACCCTCGTCTCTCGCTCGACTTCTGCAATGACTGTGGCGGAGACGACGTTGCCCTAGGCATCGACTTCGATCTGGGAGTGAGCGTGGACGTAACTCAGAACCTGGCGCTGCGTGGTTCCGCGTATTTTGGGGGTGGCGATCTCTTTGGCCGTAACGGGATCGGTCTGGCGATTTCCTGGAAGTCGCCGCAGCTTCGTTAGGCTGCTTTAAGCAGTTTTAGTACGAGATCGTAGGCGCGTTCTGCCGATCCCAGGCCCTCCCTGACGACGGAACGCGCCTTTTCTCCAGCTGCTGCCGCACTCTCTCTGGCGCCGAGCCAGCGCGCAAGAACCTCAGCGGCATCGTGCACGGTTTTGATTGCTGCTCCGCCACCGGCTGTGAGCAGCAGTGCTGCGTCGCGACTCTTTTGATAGTTTGGGCCAAAGAGCACTGGTAGGCCAAAGGCCGCGGGCTCCAGCACGGAGTGCAATCCCGCCGTCCCAAATCCGCCGCCAACCCAGGCGGCATTTCCCAGTGAATAGAGATCGCCGAGTATGCCCACGCGGTCGACGACTACGACATCGGCCCTCGCCGCGGCACTTCCGTCTACGGTATCGAACGACAGGCCGTTGGCACGAGCCCAGTCTGAAATTCCCGTGGTATGTCGCCCTTGAGGTTCGTGGGGTGCGAGGATCAGTCGTGCGTTTGGGAGTACGGTGCGGAGGCTGAGCCAGGCTGGGAGAAGTACCGTTTCGTCTCCAGGCCAGGTACTTCCGGCCACGAGCGTGGCTCGCGCGCTCCTGAGCGATTGCACCAGCGCCGCGTTAGGCGACGGCGAGTTCGCTCTGGTCCACACCTGATCGTAGCGCGTATCTCCTGTAACCGTCATGCACTCCGGTCTCACCCCCAGTCTGGCCAGTCGCTCGGCGTCGTCAGCGGAGACCGCACCAACAGCGGATAGCGAACGGTAGGCGTCGCCAAGGAGTGCGTGGGCGAGTTTTCCGCCGCGTCCCGCGCCTGCTGACATAGTTGCACTGATCAGCCCCAGAGGGACGCTTCTTTCAACGCAGGTTTCACAGAGTCGTGGCCATACGTCCAGCTTTGAAAAGATGAGGGCGTTGGGCCTGAGAGCCTGCACCATGCGGGCTGCGTTCTGTCGCGTGTCAAAAGGCAGGTAGTCTGCGACGTCTACCCACAGTTTTTTGGCAAAGGCCGCCGCGCTGGGAGAAAAAAAGGTATAGGCGATCTGGACGTCCGGGCGCCGCGCTTTGACAAGCTCGATTACCGGGCGAGCCTGCAGTCCCTCGCCGAACGAAGGGGCATGAAACCACACGAGCGGCCGCGAGATGTCCCGGTTGTCGCGTGCCCAGCGCTCCATGCGCTCCAGCAAGCCACGCCGCTCCTGAAAACTCCTTGCAACCTTGCCGCGTGAACCGGGCGCGACATGCACCAAGCCATTAGCCACTAAACCCGCAATATCGTAGGCCAGGCCAAGGAGTGCCATTCTGATCGCTTGCTGTTATTTGCCTGCGGCAGCAACGGCCTGGGTGATTGCAGCGCGAAACGTCTCGATTGGGGCCACACCTTCGATGAGGCTCTGGCCAACAATAAAGGTTGGCGTAGAGCGAACGCCCGCCTCGACTCCCCGCTGATAATCTGCCCTGATCATCGGAAGCATCACATCGTCCTGCATGCATTGTCTAAAGGCCGCCACGTCCAGAGAGAGCTCCGCGGCGATCTTCTCAAAGTGCTGCAGCGGATTTGGCATCGTGCCCCATTCGTCGACTGTGTCGAAAACCCTGTCGTGGTAGGGCCAGAAGCGGTCCTGCGCACCTGCGCACATCGCAGCTTCGGCGGCTGGCATGGCGTTGGCGTGCTGGCGCAACGGATAGTTTATGTATGCAAAGCGCACGGTCCCCGGTTCCACGAACTCGCGCTTGACTTCTTCAGCGCGCAGATCCTGGAACTGCTTGCAGTAGGGACACTGGAAGTCGCTCACAATAAGCACCCATACGCTGGCGTCGGGAGATCCCATTATGCGTGCCGCATCTGCGCGACTCACACGGGGGTCATCGAGCGCTACCGCAGCTGCGCTCTTATCGGCTGGCGCCGCGTCATTGCTTCCACACGCCGTAGCGGCAAGTGTGGCTAGAGCGAGTCCTGCCAGGTGTCTCCGCATGCGCCTCTCTGTTGGATTTTGAGGTGTCGCGAAATGAAACATTCAGGTGCTACTTTTGCG
>CAZYTS010000300.1:0-3206 GCA_964649855.1 uncultured Gemmatimonadaceae bacterium | reverse complement strand
GATGTCGTTCAGTACGGTCTTGTTAAGGAAATGCAGCCTGATGGATCGTGGGAGACGGTAATCACACCAGCGCCAAGGGCGCCGCTATTTGGCGATCCTATAGAGTACGCCAGGACCGCTCGGCAGATCACGGAAATACGATATGCAGATGGGGCTCCCCCGACCATGACCTACAATGATGGAACGAAAGTACCGCTCCCACAGCGTGGGGATGCTAGTGCCGTTTCAATTGGGCCGGTGCGCGGTACCAAACTTAAGAATCCTGTGTTCGATGAGATCCAGCCGCCACAACTGAGTCCTGGTAGTCTCACGCGCGGCCCAAGCTTGTCGACAGCTGCTTCTGGTGCTGTCACTCTTGATAGACTCAAGAAGGATTTCGGCGAACCGACAAAAGTATCCTCACACGTACTTGAATTCACACGGCTCGCAGGTTCAAAAGCGACTAAGATCATTTTCGACGAGAGCGTCGCTGCGATTGTCGAGCAGCATGTAACTGATGCTGGTCGCTTGGTTCTCCATAAGTTAAGGAAGTCGGACCCGGAAAGTTCCTCGCCAGCGACATTCAGCTTTCGGTACCCGTGCTTGGTGGCAGGGCCAGGATGGATGTAAGGACGCAGCTGAGCAGCATTTCCGTCTCACAATGAGGGCCGACAAATGATCACCAACATCCGCTCGACTATTGGCAGCCTGCTTCTCGGCCTCGCGTGCTTCGCGCTCTACCCGCGAGATACAGCTGCTCAGAGTGATAGTGCCGTGTTTGCACACGGTGCGGCTTCAACTGGAAGCACATGGAACTATATCAGCGGCCTCTTTTCGACGTGGTTCCCAGGACTCCACACAGCAGCGCCGTCGCTCAACCAACAAACGGATCTCTATGCCCAAGGCGCGCAGTTGGCCGGCTACATGTCATCTGGTGGGACAACGATTCTACTTGGTCACAGCAACGGTGGTCTTGTTTCGCGTAGGGCATCAAGCTCCAAGAGCGCGAGGGGAATCGTCACAGTAGGGACTCCACATACTGGAGCGCCGATTGCGTTGTACCTTGATGATATACGGGATCGAATTGGCTGGATCACATTCGCACTTGCGGATGTTCTCCTGCTTCAAACCTACGACGCCTGGAAGAATCCGACGCCACAGCAATTGATAATGGCTACGGAACAGGCCGCTTACGTCGGTGCCGGAATAGCGGTTGCCGCCTGGACCACCTCGGACAACTACCTTGATCTATATGACGCCTTCGATCAGGATGACGTACCGGGATCGGCATTCCTTGCCAGCCTTCCGACCGGCGGAAGCGATCGATATTCCGCGAGCGTTTCGTTGTCCACAGCACATGCAGCGGCCGGACCCTGGATCTTGGCTTTTTCGCCGCAGGACGCTATGGGCCTTAGCCTTGGGCTTTCGGCTTGGGGGGGGACCCTCTATGACTATGCCTACGAACTGTCGGAGTATATTGACGGGGGCTTCCCTGATGCTTTGTTCGCAGAATTGGCAATCGGGTCAGCGCTTTACTTGGCGTGGGAGTTCCAGAATCTTGCTGGCACCTGGTGCGGTTATGTGAACGGCGGAACGTGTTTTTTCCATGACGGCTTCATTCCCACCTCACGCCAGGTTTATCCCGGTGGCGTAAATACAGACATCGTTAACGGCCCAGCTCACACTTATCAGACCGAGTCGGCAGTTGTAGCTGAGTTCTTGCGGGCTAGTGTCAATGATATAATATGAGCAGCACGGCCACGGGACTCTCCGGCCCGAGGTTCGCATGAGAGCTCGCAGGAAGGCTATAGTCTGGATTGCTTCCGCGCTCGTCGGTTGCGAGGTGGCACCGCCGGTGGTGCCACCAATACCTCCCGTTGACAGCGATCGCATCGCCTGGCATGTGACGCAATACGCTGGGCAAGGCACACCCGGAAGCACCGGTGAGTTAGTCTATTTCTCCGCGCAGGATCACAACGTCGTTGCCGTAAATCAACTGTCGGGAGAAATCGAGTGGATTACCAAGCTACCGGTAAATCTGGAACGTTACTACGGTACTGGTTTGGTAGTGACTGGTGGTGCGGTGGTGGTCGGTGATCTAGACGTTTTCGGACTCGATCCCGTCAACGGTGAAATCCTGTGGCGATTCGCGCCAGAAGGCGTCGACCGGCCTGGACTTATACTCCCCGGACCTGCCGGTGAGAATGTCATTGTAACATCGTCATCGGGACACCTGTTTTCGCTTGTTGCGCGAACTGGCGAAGTCAACTGGATGACCCGAATCGGCACAATTGACGATCTGAGGATCTTCAGGCCAACGGTCCGTGACAGTGATGTATTCATCTCATTTACAGAGGGGCTCGTCTTAGGGACACAGAAGGGGGGCGTAGCTCGTATTTCTCTTGATGATGGTGTAATCAGGTGGTGGCGGTATCTCCCGCCTCCGAGCGATAGCTTGCGTCAGTCCTTTACGATAGAGCCGGCACTAGCCGGAGACATTCTTGCCGCCGGTTCTCGTGATGGTCCAACATTTGGATTCCGCACGTCAGATGGCGAATTGGTTTGGACTCTTCCAATAGCGCCGGAATTGCTGACGCCCCAAGGCCCTCCGAGTCAGGAACTCGCTCCTTTGGCCAGTGACGGCAGGATCATATACGTGGGATCGAGCCAAGGTCGGCTACGCGCGGTTAATGCCGCAACCGGCAGCATCGTTTGGGAGCGACCTCCCGGTTTCGGAGGCATTCGATGGCTTGCGGCCGATTCCGTTCACGTGGTTGTGGTCTATCCACTCGGGGATATTCAGATTATTTCTGCGGACAATGGAGAGCTTGTCGCGCACGTAGCCAAGGAAAATTTCTCCGTAATCATGACGCCACTGCTCACCAGCGACATGGTTTTCGCGAGCGGCCTCTACGGGCTTTACGCCGTCAAACGCTGATGTCATGAGTGTGCGCCATGTGCGCCTACCTCCACTGGTGATGATTGTCGTGATCAAGAGGTGCACTTTCACGCTGCATTTCGCGCGACCATTCGTCAGCAATGGTAACGTCTGAGGGATGGTGTGCTCGATCATTTGCATGGTATGATGATGAACATCTCTACCGCAGCAAGAAGTTAGTACGCAGGTCCGAATGAGAGCACGCACCCACATTTCAGGCGTCTTTGTGTTGCTGTTCGCCGCCTGTGAGCAGCCACGGTTACTGGCGCCACGTGATCTGCCAGATTCG
>CAZYTS010000299.1:0-3215 GCA_964649855.1 uncultured Gemmatimonadaceae bacterium | reverse complement strand
GCGTCTTTATCGGGCTCCTGTTCGGCGATGTCGACCGAGGTGCGAGAGGCCCTTGCGAGGGCCACGGCGCTCGACGAATCGAGCGCCATCGCGGCTTCGTAGCTGACCAGGGCTTCCTGGGGGCGCATCGCCTCGTGGGCGCTGTCGCCCCGGGCAATCAGTTCTACTACGGATTGCGCACTCGCGGTCTGACACACCAAGATCAGGCTCGCGAGAACGAGACACTTCACCTTAGACATCAACGGCATGGGTTTTCCCCGGGGTTGTGCGGTTATCGGGAGCAGTCGATATCCGTAGTGGCGTCTGGGGGCCATTGAGTATACCCGAACACACAACGTGACGCTCCTTCCTCGATTGATTGAACGAAAGCGGGATGGCGGCCGCCTGGCTCCCCACGACTGGGAGGGGCTAGCGCGCGAATATGCACAGGGCAAAGTGCCCGACTATCAGATGGCGGCATTCCTGATGGCTGCATATCTCAATGGACTCGACCGTGATGAGACCTCTTCTCTGACGCGTGCCATGCTCGAGAGTGGCTCCAGGCTCGATTTTAGCGGGCTTGGTATGGCGCGAGTAGACAAACACTCGACTGGTGGTGTGGGCGACAAGGTTTCGCTCGTTCTCGCTCCATTGGTTGCGTCGCTGGGAGTTGCTGTTCCAATGATGTCGGGACGGAGCCTGGGACATACCGGCGGCACTTTGGACAAGCTCGAGTCTATTACAGGCTTCAGGACGAAGCTGAGCATGTCCGAAGCAGCGCAACAGGTGGAACGAATTGGTTGCGCCCTAATTGGACAAAGCGAAGAGATTGCGCCGGTAGACCGGAAGCTCTACGCCTTGCGCGATGCAACAGGAACGGTCGAGTCGATCCCGCTGATCGCAGCCAGCATCATGAGCAAGAAGCTGGCGGAGGATCTGAGCGGACTGGTTGTAGACATAAAACGTGGCTCCGGCGCGTTTCTCCCGGGGTTAGACCGCTGCATCGAGTTGGCGCACCTGATGATTGAAATCGGAGGTGCGTACGGCTGTCCGGTTGTAGCATTGATAACGGCGATGGATCGTCCGCTCGGACGCGCCTGCGGAAATTCACTGGAAGTAGAGGAGGCGATTCATGCGCTGCACGGTGAAGGTCCACCGGATCTCATGGAAGTGACGTACAGCCTGGGGGCTGAGATGCTCGTATTGGGTGGCGTGGCGCGAGGAATAGACGAGGCACGGCGTCGCATGGAGGTAGCGATATCGTCGGGCAAGGCTGCCGAGAAGTTTGCGCAGGTTATCGAGGCTCAGGGCGGGGACCCGGGCATCGTTGATGACCCATCCCGTCTTTCGCAAGCCACAGTCTGCGAATTTTACTCCGCACCTAAAGCTGGTGTGATTTCCAAGGTAGAGCCGCGGTCGATTGGCCGGGGGGTGATTGCGCTTGGCGGTGGTCGTCCGCGCATGGAGGATTCCATTGATCACACTGTAGGGTTTGTGATTCGTGGTCGCCCGGGCGACGTGGTTCAGGCTGGCGAGCCGATTGCGTCGATCTTTGCGCGGGATGAGGCTGGTGTTGCCGCGGGAATGGCGGCGCTGAGCGAGGCAATCGTAATAGCAGAGGAAGCAGATCCGCCCTTGCCTCTCGTCTCACACAAGGTTAGCAAGGAGGGAGTTACGACTTACGAATCAGAGCCGTGGGTGCGGACCGCCGAGTATCCGGTGTACAGGGGCTTTGGCCAGGTGTGACAGCGGGGACGCCTGCCGAAGGTACACGGGTAGCATCGCTCATGGCGGCAGCTAGAGCGGCACGATTTACACTAACGGGAGAACAATGTCGCATTCAATGAAGACTCACGGCCACATCGCTGCACTGGGTGCAGTTGCCGTGAGCGGCGGTGCCTTTCTGATTTCACTCGTTGCTTTCGCGTTCTTCCGTGTTACGCCGAACAGCGGTCTGGACTACGAGCACGCTTTCATCACGCGGATATCGATTGCGATTATCCTTGCCGCAGTCATTGCCGCACATCTGGTTTTTGCAAAGCAGTTGCTGGCGCACTACCGCGAGCACAAAAAAGCGGACTAGGAGCAGCGAGGAGGATAGACGGACAAAGGCTTACGCCTTGTACGTCTACCACACCGGTCCATGCTGCTCAGGCTTTGTCGCTCAGTTCTTCTCGCGCTCAGCCGCTCCCGCGTTCAGCCGCTCTAGATATCGAGGTTGCTCACAAAACGGGCGTTTGCCTCGATAAACGCCTTTCGCGGCTCTACGTCGTCCCCCATGAGCGTCTGGAAAATCTGGTCCGCCATCACAGCGTCGTCCATCGATACGCGAAGCAGCGTGCGTCGTTCAGGATCCATGGTGGTGTCCCACAACTGATCCTTGTTCATTTCACCCAGCCCCTTGTAGCGCTGCACATTGGCTTTTGAGTTGTCGCCGTTGCCAAGCCGCTCCACATAGCCGTCCCGCTCCTTCTCGTCGTATGCGTAAAACTCCTGCTTCCCCTTGGCCACGCGGTAAAGAGGTGGCTGCGCTATGTACATGTAGCCAGCATCGATAATCTGCGGCATCTGGCGAAAGAAGAACGTGAGCAAGAGCGTTCGGATGTGCGCACCGTCCACGTCAGCATCGGTCATGATGATGATCTTGTGGTAACGCGCCTTTTCCAGCTCAAACTCGTCCTTGATCCCCGTACCAATGGCCGTGATAATCGTGCGTATCTCCTCATTGGAAAGCACCTTGTCGATACGGGCCTTTTCCACGTTGATGATCTTTCCGCGCAGCGGAAGGATCGCCTGGAACTCGCGGTTGCGACCCTGCTTGGCAGATCCACCCGCCGAGTCTCCTTCGACGAGGAAAAGCTCGCACATGGCTGGGTCCACAAGGGAACAGTCGGCCAGCTTGCCCGGCAGCGTACCGATGTCGAGCGCTGACTTCTTGCGCGTAAGGTCACGCGCCTTGCGAGCAGCCTCTCTTGCGCGCGCCGCCGAAACGGCCTTCTCGACAATGATGTTCGCGACACGAGGATGCTCGTCGAGATAGGCGTCGAGCCAGTCGTTGACCGCAGTCTTGACTGCAGACTCAACTTCTGAATTCCCGAGTTTGGTCTTGGTTTGCCCTTCGAACTGCGGCTCACGCACCTTGACCGAGAGCACCGCCGTCAAGCCTTCGCGCACGTCCTCGCCACTCAGCGTAAAGTCGGCCTTTTTGAGAAAACCGCCCTTGGACGCGTAGTCGT
>CAZYTS010000298.1:0-3251 GCA_964649855.1 uncultured Gemmatimonadaceae bacterium | reverse complement strand
GATTGGCCGGTCTATCAGGGCGATCATGATCATACACACTACACAACGTTAGATCAGATCTCACCAGCCAATGTTGCGCAACTCCAGGTTGCCTGGACTTATGACACCAAAGACGCCTTCCCGGGTTCGGAGATGCAATCCAACCCCGTGGTCATAGATGGGGTGCTTTATGCGATGTCGCCCAAGCAACGGGCTTTTGCACTGGATGCTACAACGGGGCGGGAGCTCTGGAGCTTTGATCCCACCGGAGGTGAGTTTACGGGTCCGAGAATCCGCTATCGGGGTGTGGTTGTACACGACGGCCGCATGTATTTCAACTATCGCCACCGCCTCTTTGCCCTCGACGCCACATCGGGATTGCCGGTGCCGGACTGGGGAAACGACAGCGGGTGGGTGGACCTTCGCGCTGGACTGGGAAGGCCGGTAGAAGGGCTTTCGGTGAGCGCGAGCACACCTGGTGCTGTGTACAAAGACCTCCTGATAATTGGCACTGCCGTTCCCGAAGCGTTGCCGTCGGCGCCCGGCGATGTTCGTGCCTATGACGTTAAGACTGGAGAGATCCGCTGGACCTTTCACACGATCCCTCACCCCGGCGAGGTGGGTTATGACACCTGGCCACCCGAAGCATGGAAAATTGCGGGCGGTGCCAACGCCTGGTCAGGAGTAACCGTCGACCAGGAACGTGGCATGGTCTTTTTTGCCACAGGCTCTGCATCGTTTGACTTTTACGGAGCTAACAGGCTCGGAGACAATCTTTTTGCCAACTCCATTGTGGCTCTGGATGCAAATACCGGAGAGCGCATCTGGCACTTTCAGGGACTCAAGCACGACCTTTGGGATCGGGACTTTCCCGCGGCACCTACGCTCGTGACCGTGACGCGAGATGGCGAACGCGTCGACGCCGTCGCTCAGATAACCAAGACGGGCCACGTATGGTTGCTGGAACGGACTACCGGTCGCGAGCTATTCCCAAGTGAATGGAAACAGATGCCAAAGGCCACACTCGACGGCGAGGCTACGGCTGACTCGCAGCGCTTCCCGCTGGCTCCGCCTCCCTTTGCGCGACAGCAGCTCACCGAAGATGGCCTGACGCGTCGCACTCCAGAAGCGCACGCCGCTACACTCAAGGTTTTTCGAGATCACCCAACTCCCCATCCATTCACGCCGCCAAATCTCCAGGGGATCATAATCTTTCCCGGTGTAGATGGCGGCGGTGAGTACGGCGGACCGGCGTTCGACCCCGAAACCGGAATGTTATATGTGAACTCCAACGAGATGGCGTGGCTGCTCAAATTGGTGCCGCGTGAAGACCGATCGCTTTTTAGTGCGCACTGCGCCGAGTGCCATGGTACGCGCAACACTCCTCTGGCTCCGTCACTTAACGGGGTCGGGGCAAGACTTTCGCGCGACCAGATCGCCAAGGTAATTCGAGAGGGCACGGGACGCATGCCGGCGTACGCAGGCGCACTCGACAACGTGGCAATCAACGACCTAACGAACTTTCTTATTACCGGCAAGGATGTTGCTGCGACCGCGACTACCAACCCCTTTTATACAAAGTACCGCAACACTGTCTTTGACATTTTTCTCGATCACGAAGGCTACCCTGGCGTGGCACCACCCTGGGGAACGCTCAACGCTATTGACATCAATGCGGGCACGATCAAGTGGAGCATTCCGTTTGGAGAGTATCCCAAGCTTGTGGCGCGGGGGCTCACCAACACAGGGAGCGACAACTATGGGGGAGCCATTGTTACAGAGAATGGTCTCCTCATAATTGCGGCGACGACCTACGACAACAAGATCCGCGCCTTTGACAAGACAGATGGCCGTCTCTTGTGGGAAGCGACTCTGCCCGCCGCTGGTAACACAACCCCGGCGACGTATATGGTTAACGGCAAGCAATACATTGTTATTGCATGCGGGGGAGGCAAGAACGGGGCGCCGAGCGGCGGGACGTATGTGGCCTTTGCGCTGCCATAGGCGGGCTGCACGCTGGGAACATTGGTCGGTAGGTTGGGAAGTTGGGAAGTTGGGACGGACGTCGTTGCTCGCGTTCCCGGCCAAGCGCGCCAGCGCGCGAGCCGGGATCCAGAGTCGTTCGTAACGCCGAACCCTTCGACCTTCAGGCCGGCGGCATGCAGGGAGAATGCAGTCAACTGTCTCGGAGGATCTCAACCAACGCCGCAGGATGGCCGTCAACTCGCCACGCGACACGGCCGCGGGCGTTTAGCAACATTGCGGTCGTCACGTGAGTGACATCACCCGTGGTCTCGTTTCGCCAGCGCCCTACGCCCAGTTCGTCGAGCACCGCGTTCACGTCGGTCACCTCACCTGACAGGACGAAATCATGATCCGATAGTCGCCACGTCTGCGCAATTGTCGCCAATCGTTCAGGAGTGTCGCGCCACGGGTCCACTGTTACGATCACGATCGGCACCTCAGCGCGATCAGCTTCAAAGCGGATCGAATGCAGCTCGTTCACGATCGTTGGACAAACCGTAGTGCAGTGTGCAAATGCAAAGGCGAGCAGTACTGTCTCTCCGCCAAAGTCAGCCAGAGACGTCAGTCGTCCAGACTGGTCGGTGAGCGAGATCGTTGGCACAGCAATGTCCGCGGCGCGAACAGTCACGTTCACATCAAAGGGTTCGGCGCTTAGCCGCGCCCACTCGTTGCCAACGCGCACTCCGGTAGCCACGGTAAAGAGCACGGCCGTAGCTGAGACACCAATAGCGGCATAACGCCAGGTCGGGTGTCCAAAGACCAACCGCAAATCTCGCCAGAGCGCCCGCCGCCATCCAGCCAGCAGAATCCCCAGCATGCCGATCGGCTCACCAATGAGAAGGATCCACCCACCGGCGTTAGGCAGCCCTCCCCGCGCCGAACCAAAGCACGCGGCCCGGGTGCGCGCCAGCCATTCGGGCTGCGCAGTACCGGCCGGCCAGAGCGCCAGCGCCCACCACGCCGCGGTTATCACCAGGATAACCACGAGCGCAATGAGCGCGATGCCTCGGCGATCAGAAGTGCCAGCTTCTACCCGATTCTCCACAGGAAACTCAGCAGCTTCCAGTTAGTGAAGTAGTACAGCATAAACGCGAGGAAAAAGACAGCGACCAGCACGAGAGTCCCCGGTGTGGGCCCAAGTATTCCGCGCGCCGGCGAGTGCATTTCCTCGTTCAACTCGTTTGCGTTCTCAGGATGCACCGGCGGATTTGTCAATCCCTGCGGTACACCAACGACTGCAACTCCGC
>CAZYTS010000297.1:0-3264 GCA_964649855.1 uncultured Gemmatimonadaceae bacterium | reverse complement strand
CTTGGACAGGAACGACGACGGATCCACTTCCCACTCGTGATCGGGGTCAAAAATAGTGACGTCGGCCACACTTCCCTGCTGGAGGGTCCCTCCGGGGAGGCCAAACACCCGAGCTGGAGAACAAGACATGCGATCGACGAGATCCGAAAAGCTCAGGATGCCTGTCGACACCAGATTTGTGACCACGACCGCAAGGGCCGTTTCCAGACCGACAATGCCGTTTGGCGCATCAGCAAACTCGCGCTCCTTTTCGTCGTAGTGGTGCGGCGCGTGGTCGGTAGCTACCAAATCTATTGTTCCATCCTTAACTGCTTCCTGCAGCGCTGCCACGTCGTCGG
Organism: uncultured Gemmatimonadaceae bacterium; assembly: GCA_964649855.1. Taxonomy (GTDB): domain Bacteria; phylum Gemmatimonadota; class Gemmatimonadetes; order Gemmatimonadales; family Gemmatimonadaceae; genus CAZYTS01. The sequence goes on along the minus strand of CAZYTS010000297.1, from coordinate 2,926 downwards.
CAGTCCTGAGGGGTGGATTCATTTTTGCGTTGGTCGAGTAACCCAGGACCGCTTCTTCAGTGAGCGCCAGGTGATGCGGGCAGACCTCCGCGGTCACGCGGATGCCGCGCTCCTTTCCCCACCTGATGAGTTCTACCGATCCCCGGGTGGACATGTGACAGAGATGAACGTGTCCTCCCGTCCGGCGTGCCAGAAGAATGTCACGGATTACCATGATCTCTTCGGCTTCACTGGGAATACCCTTCAGACCTAACCGTGCGGAGATGAGTCCCTCGTTCATGGCACCGCCTTTGGCGAGCGTTGGCTCCTCGCAATGGTCAGCCACCGGGACTCCGAACGAACGCGCATACTCAAGAGCTGTTCTCATGAGTTGGGCGCTCGCCACAGGTTTACCGTCGTCAGACACTGCAACCGCCCCGGCGCCGATCATTTCTCCGAATTCCGCGAGCGCTTCTCCTCGCTGTCCTACGGAGATAGCGCCGATGGGATAAACGCGCGCTGCAGCCGCACGGTGTGCCTGACGAGTGATGAAACCAACGGCGGCCTGATTGTCCGTGACCGGGTCGGTGTTGGGCATGGCGCAGACTGCTGTAAATCCTCCCGCTGCAGCGGCACGCGCGCCGGTGGCGATGGTCTCGACGTCTTCACGACCTGGCTCTCTCAAGTGACAGTGGACGTCGATGAACCCCGGTGCAACGATCTTTCCGCCGCAGTCAACTTCAATGAGCCCGTCATCGCGCCTGATTTCGCCCAGAGGTTTGCCGGCATGCTCAATTTTGCCTCCGACGAGGAGAACGTCGCCGGTCTGGTCCACAGATCTCGAGGGATCGAGGACTCGGCCTCCGCGCAGAAGTATTGGTTTTGGTGCCGGCTGTAGTGGGAGTGTATCGGGCATCGAGGAGCTAGAGCGTTGGGAAGCTAGAACGTTGGGAAGCTGCGAAGCTAAGACGTTGGGAAGTTGGGACGCTGGGAAGTTGGGAGGCCGGAAGGTTGGGAAGTTGGGAAGTTGGGAGGTTGGGACGCACAGTGGCTCGGAATCCCAGGACGCAACTGATAGTTGGAGACTCGCACTGGCGTCATCCCTTGGCTGCTTCCGCTAGTTCCGGTTTGCCGCCAGCCAGGAGATACAGCACCGCCATCCTCACTGCAACTCCATTGGTAACCTGCTGCAGAATGACGCTGTGCGGTCCATCGGCAACGTCGGAATCGATCTCGACCCCGCGGTTCATAGGGCCAGGATGCATTATTACCAGGTCGCGCGGCGAGCGTTCGAGCCGTTCGCGCGTAACCCCAAACACCCGGTTGTATTCGCGCAGCGAAGGGATGTAACCGCTCTGCATACGCTCCAGCTGAAGGCGCAGAATGTTGAGCGCATCGGCCCAGGCTATCGCCTCTTCGATCCGGCTGAAAACGGTGACCCCCATCTCGTCGATGGCGTTAGGCAGGAGAGAACGCGGTCCGCAGACCGCGACCTGAGCACCAAGCTTTTGCAGCCCCCAGATGTTGGAACGCGCCACACGCGAATGGAGCACGTCGCCGCAGATACAGATCCTTTTTCCTTCGATTGCACCCAGATGGTCACGCAACGTCAGCATGTCAAGCAGCCCCTGTGTAGGGTGCTCGTGCGTTCCGTCACCCGCATTAATGACATTGGACTCGATGCGATCAGCCAGAAAACGTGCAGCGCCCGACGCCGAGTGCCGGATCACGACCATGTCGATGCGCATCGCCTCCAGGTTTCGTGCGGTATCTACCAGGGTTTCTCCCTTCGAAACGCTCGAGCCTGTTGCCGCCACGTTGACAGTATCTGCCGACAGCCGCTTCTCAGCAAACTCAAACGAAACGCGAGTACGTGTAGACGCTTCGAAAAAGAGGTTTACGATCGTACTGCCTCTAAGCGTCGGAACCTTTTTGATAGCACGCTCGCTAATCTCCTTAAATGGCTCGGCGGTATCGAGAATCAGCTTGATCCTTTCGGCACTCAACTCCTCCAGACCTAAAAGATCTTTGCCGAGCGCAGAGGTCATGCGCCGTCTCCGCTGACGAGCTTCACGGCGTCCTCTCCATCGAGCTCATTCACCAGCACGTCCACTCGGCTCCTGGGTCCCGTGTCGATGCGCCGTCCCACAACGTCGGCGTGGATCGGAAGTTCGCGACCGCCACGATCCACCAGGACCGCCAGGGCAATTCGAGCCGGACGGCCAAAGTCCGCCAGCTCGTCCAGAGCGGCGCGGATGGTGCGCCCCGTGTAGAGCACGTCGTCTACAATCACTACGCGTTTGCCGTCGATAGCCCAGGGAAGATCGGTCTTGCCGACTACCGGACGCGGTCCGACGGTCTGCAGGTCGTCGCGATATAGCGTTATGTCGAGTGCCCCGCGCGGGATCTTTGCGTCTTCGCGCTCTCCAATGAGTTGCGCTATCCGTTCAGAGAGTTGAACTCCGCGCCTTTGGATTCCAACGATTATGAGGCCTTCGGTTCCGTCAAACAGCTCGACAATTTCGTCTGCCATACGGCGCAGTGTGCGCCCCACGGCCTGTGCATTGAGCACAGTTGTCTGTGAAGAAGCCATTGCGCCGCAATATGACGAGGCTCACGCCCAAAAAAAAGCGCGACAACCGGGGGAGTGGTATGTCGCGCCTTCTCTCAGCCTCAGACTTCAGCGATCGTCGATCCTGGGCGGAGAGCTTTCGACGCTCACCGGTTCTATGAGCGTCACGTCGGCCAGGTCCCGCAACTTGGGGGCATCGACCTGTGCGGAGATCTCCGGTGCTCCGAGCGTTGAATCCGCGCGAACTACGCCGACCTGTGAGACCACGCTCCAGTCGATGACCAGTTCCTCCTTGAGCTGAGGCACCTGTTCGCGAGACGGCCTTATGCGCTCCTTGATCCGTTCCTTCTGGAGGAAGGTGCTGCCCAGGCGTAC
>CAZYTS010000296.1:0-3272 GCA_964649855.1 uncultured Gemmatimonadaceae bacterium | reverse complement strand
GCCGCGTCGTTAGGCGTGAGCCGTAGAGATGTCAGGATCGTTCATGGTGAGCACTCGCGTCTCAAGGCAGTAGAAGTCCACGGCGTAACACTTGAGACAGTGCAAGCGAAGCTCGCGCCTCGATGACGGCCTCCCAGCTGCAATTTGCGATTCTCGCGATACTTAGCGATTAAGCACGCTTTCAAGCCTCGACCTACCGAGCCTGTACGCAACGTACTTGTACGAGTTGGTGAATGTCTGGTTGAACTGCTTACTTCCCGTCCAATACGCTCCGCGCACCCCGCCCTCAAAGATCTGGTCGCCTGCGCGTCTGTAGCTATCGTCTCCGGTCATGTAGTAAATCCAGCCGAAGCCTGTTACAAAGAGCATATTGAGGTCGGGAGTGGGGTGCGGACCTCCGACGTCCTCGCCCTGTGCATTACTCTTGCAGCGCCCTGACATGTACTTGAAGGCCCGGTCCCTGGGCAGCCACTGTGTATTCCAAAGGTAGTCTACGTTCTTCTTGACGTAGCGGACGATTGCAGTGTCTGCACGGTAGTTGGTATAGATGCTGATTAGCTGGTCGTTCATGAGACCGTGCATGAAATTGAGGCTCTCATAACAAGTAGCTGGCCAGCCGTTACTTCCGTCCGGACGCTGAATCTCCAAAACAGTTTTGAGCTTCGCGTCCAGGATTCTGGGCAAATCGAGCTGTCGGGGTCCTTTGGCGTTGAGACGCCATGCCAGGTAAAGAGCCTGTAGCGTGCGTGCCTGCCCTCTCGTTTCAGCCCAAGTGATGTGAAGCGTGTCCCCCACATCCATCCCGGCGAACTGCTCCGCAACGCGCGCTATCGCAAAGCGAGAACTCTCGTCACCTGTCAGCAGGTAATGTTGCTCTATGCCCTCTGGCATAGACCAGTAAGCACTCGTGGCGTACTTGTTCTTCTCCAGGTAGTTGATCCTATAGTTCAGCGCCAGAAGTGTAGCACGCCTGAAATACGTGGGATTTGCTGTTCGCACCCAAAACGCATAGTAGATCAACGCTCGATCGTAGTAGTTTGCACCACCCCAGTTGTCACGATCGTGTTGCCAATGCGTGTCGGCGTACTTCGCGAAGGCGACTTCGTAGTTGCCAAACGTTGGACCAGCCGTCCGATTGTACCGTGCGGATACTGTCGGGCCGTTGATGCGTGTGGTTACTAGATACTCAGGGTCCGATGGAAGCGCGACCACATCTGCCTTGCCGCGGTCAAACGCCTCCGGTTCCTGGATGTCGGGAAGTGAACGCCTCTCGCCAACGATGAGCTTACCGATCCTCCAGCCGGAAGCTGGAACAGCGTATTGGAACTGCAACAAGAGGGAGCGCAGTGAGCCATCGGGATGAAGGCCTTCGAGCGCCTCGGCCCTCATGGCCTGCTCTTCCCCTTCGACTATTAGACGAAGGTTGCCTAGGTCCGACTTCTTTAGTCGACCGGGTGGAAGTGGAATACCATTGGAGACCAGCGCACTTCCGCTTTTTCCATCAAAGCGATACAGCCTGAGAGCAATCGTATCGGTGCTCTCGGCGACATCACCGATCGTTGCAGCGAGCAGAAACAGCGTGCTCAGGATCATTGGCAATCCTCCCTGTATGGTTGCTGTAACCCCAGAAAGATAAAAAAGACGCGCCGACCCGGAGGTCGGCGCGTCGGTCAAGCTGTCCTGAAGTGCTCGTCAGGGGAGATAGCCGAGGGCGCGCCACCCGAACGCGAAGGCCTGATTGAACTGCTTGCTACCCTGCGGATACATACCCTTCATGGTGGCGTTGAACACGGCGTCTGACTTGGCCTTGTAGGCCGGATCCTGTGACGCCATCCAAGCATAGGTCGAGACGAAGATACCTGTGAGATCTCCGGTGGCAAAGGGACCGCCATTGCCATGCTGATTGTTACACTGCGCTTCGTAGTAGTTGAACGAAGGTATCGCGTCGTTCGACCGCCACTGGGTCCATAGGAAGTCAGCAGTCTTCTTTACGGCTACCGGGATTCTTGGGTCAGGGCGGTATTGCGTGTACACACGAATGAGTGCGTCGGCGAGCATGGCGCCCATGTAGTTGAGGCTCAAATCGCACGTATTTGCAGGATACCGCCACGCTCCATCAGCGCTCTGCTGCGGAAGGATTGCGTTCAACCCGTCGTCGATGGCCTTGGCCCATCCACCCGCTGGAGCATTCGGCGCATTCGCTTGCCATGCGAGCAACATTGCTATGAGCGCACGCGCTTGCTGCCTTGCTTCTTGATAAGGTGCGGTCCGCGGCCACTGAGCTGTTCCAGCGAGGTTCCAAGCTGCCTTTCCTAAGGCAACAAGGGATGAGTCATCGCCGTTGATCCAGTAATGCAAAGCGATGCCATCGAGCTGCGCCCAGTGTGCAGAAGTCTGGTAATTGGAAGCGTGGAGATATCCGCGCCGATAATCGAGCGCAATGGCGTCACCACGCTGCTTGTACGTCGCGTTTCCAGTCCTTATCCACTGCGCATAGTAGATCTGAGCTCGGTCGTAGTAGTTGCTCGACCAATCCTTGCCTTCTGCGGCCCAGCGAGCCGGCTCCCACTTGGCCCAGAGTGCATCATACTGAGCGTATCCACCGCCTAACGCCGCGGCTGCAGTCGGTGAAATTGTTGGGCCAATCTTTGCCAGCGCCGCTGCAGCACTGCCAGGAGGAGTTGAAGGCGGTGGCGGTGGTGGTGGCGGAGTTGATGGAGCCGAATTCACAGTCAGCTGGCTCGAGCCAACCTTGCCGGCCGACGACGCAGAAATCATCGCTGTGCCGGCGGCTTTCGCCGAGACGATACCACTCGACGATACAGTTGCAACAGATGTGTTGGAACTCGAATAATTAAATGATGCGCCCGAGACAACCTTTGAGGAGGCATCTCGTGCAACCGCAGAGGCGTTCGCACTCTGACCTACGGTTACACTAGAAGGAGAAAGCGAGACAGTCACCGAAGCGACTGATGGCGCCGGAGCCGATGAGACCGTGATCCCGAGCGTCCCCTTGGTACCGTTTGACTTGGCGGTAGCTGTGATTGTCGCATTGCCTGGAGCAACTGCCGTCATCATGCCTGACGAACTCACGGTCACAACCGAGGGCTTGGAGGACTGCCATGTGTAGGTCGTGCTTTTGGAGTCACCTCCCGCATCAAATGCTGCGGCGGACGCCTGCACGTTCGAACCGACGCTAAGAGTTGTTGTCGGAGCCGAGACAGTGACCTTGGTGATCGACGAGGTTCCTTACGTCACCTCGATGTACGACT
>CAZYTS010000295.1:0-3317 GCA_964649855.1 uncultured Gemmatimonadaceae bacterium | reverse complement strand
AGGGAGTGCACTTGACGCTGTGCGAACCGCTGATCCGCGTCTGGCCACAGCTATTGAAGCCGGAGAGCGCGCGTTGGCCGACAGTCGCGGGCTCCCCGTAGAGCCGGGCATGGGACTCTACAACGGCGCGATCTTCAGAGTCGTGTCAAACCGAAGCAGGGATCAATCGGTGCAGGGCTCGGCGTCAGAACAGGAAGTGACGGGCTGATGACTCCTACTGCGGGGGATGAGGCGACAGGTCCAAAGATCACGCGCACGCTGCTCGAACGCCTGCCAAAGGCCGAACTGCATTGCCACCTAGATGGATCGTTGCGGCCGTCCACCATGCTCGAACTGGCAGCTGACCAGAAGATCAGCATGCCGCGCGATGACGAAGAGTCGTTAGGCGACTATATGCTGGTGCGTGACGCATCGAGTCTGGAAGAGTATCTGGAGAGATTTCACACCACGCTTTCGGTGCTGCAGACTGCCGAAGCGCTCGAGCGCAGTGCGTACGAACTGGCAGAAGATTGCGCGCGGGAGGGCGTTCGGTACCTTGAGGTGCGCTTTTGCCCGATGCTGAACACGAGGGCCGGGCTTACTCTCGACCAAGCACTCATGGCCCCACTGCGCGGACTGAAACGGGCGGGTGGGGAGTACGGGATAGAGGCTCGCGTGATAGTCTGCGCCTTGAGAACACTGGCCCCTTCAGCCTCTCTTGAACTTGCACGGCTGGCCGTCAAACACAAAGATGCTGGAGTGGTGGCTTTTGATCTTGCTGGTGGTGAGGCAGGGAACCCGGCTGCGCTGCACGCCAGCGCCTTTCTATTTGCCAGAGAGCATGGGCTGGCGTGCACTTGCCACGCGGGTGAGGGTGACGGCGCCGACTCGGTGCGTCAGGCCGTGATTGATTGTTGCGTCCATCGCATAGGTCACGGTACGCGAATGATCGAAGACCCCGGCATAACACAGTTTGTAAACGACCGGCGCATTGCGGTCGAGATCTGCCTTACAAGCAACGTGCAAACACGGGCAGTCAGCGACTATGAATCCCACCCACTAAGGCGCTATTACGACGCGGGGGTCAATGTTACGCTCAGCACCGACAACAGGCTGATGAGCGGCGTGACTCTCGTGCACGAGTACGAGGTTGCGGCCAGGACGTTCAGTTTTGGCTACGACGACCTGGCGCGTATAGCGCTAAACGGCTTCGAGAGCTCCTTTCTTCCCGAGGGAGAGCGCCGTGCACTGACAGAAAAGGTTCGGCGCGAAATGGACGCGCTTAGAAAGGAGGGTGCTTCAGGGTGAGCCCAGCAAACAGCGACGGACAAATTCAGCAAGCGTTCGCGGTCGACGCCTCGGCCTTTGTACGCTCCCGTTTGTCGCTCAAACTGCCAAAAGCGGCTATTGTGCTGGGCTCCGGACTCGGAGGACTTTCGGAGCGTATTGACGACGTATCACGTGTTGCCTACTCAGACATCCCGGGGTTTGCTACGTCGCAGGTCGAGGGGCATCGCGGCGAACTCGTTCACGGTCGCCTTGGCGACACTGAGGTCGTCGCCTTTGCAGGGCGCTTCCACATGTACGAAGGACACTCAGCAGCAACGGCTGCTATGCCGGTTCGCCTGGCGCACGCGTTAGGCATCCGAATCGTGGTAATTTCAAACGCTGCCGGAGCCATCAGAAGGACGCTGCGCCCGGGTCAACTCGTGGCAATCGAAGACCACATCAACCTGGCCTTTGCCAACCCGCTTGCAGGCCCCGTCGTCCCGGGAGACTCGCGCTTTCCGGACATGTCTCAGCCCTACGACCCCGAGCTACGTACCCGGTTGCACGCCGCTGCCGCGTCCGCCGGTGTGAGCCTCGAAGACGGAGTGTATGCGTGGCTCAGCGGACCGACCTATGAGACTCCTGCAGAAGTCAGGATGCTCGAACGTCTGGGCGCGGACATGGTAGGTATGTCGACCGTGCCGGAGGTGCTGGTCGCACGCGCCTGCGGAATGCGAGTAGCTGGGGTGAGCTGCATAACAAACATGGCCGCCGGAATCGGCACTTCGCGACTGGACCACAGCGAAGTGCTCAGCGTGACCGCTGCGGTTGGCAGCGACTTTGAGCGCCTGATCGAAAAGTTTGTAACGAGCTTGCCGACCGCGGACTAGAAGCGAATCCCGAAGGAGACGGGGATCATCTGGTAGTTTGATTTGATTTCGCCCGTCCCGTCGCCTGGGTCAGATGTAATGCTGAACTGGTGGAAGCGTGCTTCCACGTATATGCCAGCGCCGGCGCCGAATCTAACGCCAACTCCGCCGTTGAATCCAAAGCCGTTTTCGGAGAAGGATTGCGACGACGCTCCTTGTTCGAGCGTTGCCGTGAGGCGGTACATGCCGAGTCCGCCCAGGAGGTAAGGGGTGACCATGCGATCGCGTCGCGAGCCGGTGAGCACCGCGGCGGCACCCAGGTGTAGCACGCCATTACTCAGTTTGTCATCCGGCAGCGCTCCCACGTCAGCCAGAAAGCCTTCGGTATACGCGGCGCGGAAATACGATGCCTCACCTCGCACTCCCCAGATATTCCTGTCGGGTTCGTACTGGAGGTAACCGGCTGCGTTCCATCCGGTTTTCACGTCATTGGCAAAGTCTGCTACGGGAACCGTTCCGCCGCCGGAAAGACCCACAGAAACCGGGCGCCGCGCGAGCTGAGCGCTCAGAGGAAGCGCAACTAACGAAATCAGGACTGCAGCCAGATAGCGGCTTGAAGCATTCGATTTCGGGTACCGCATAAATGACTAACCTCCGAGAGCGATTGATCGGCACGACGGTCCTGGACAGGGCAGGGACGAAGCGCGCACGCTATTCGTCCTGACCGTCTAGCCGACGTTTCCGTGGCGCCGTTAGTAACGCCAGGACTCTCGGTGGCGCGGGAGTTCACAGCTTGGTGGTGACCACGGGCACGTTCAGGGGGGCGAAGAGGGCGAAGAAGGCGAAGATGGCGAAGAGGGCTCGTTGCCATCCTTGCCCTCGTTGCCCTCGTTGCCCTCGTTGCCATCCTTGCCCTCATTGCCATCCTTGCCCTCCTCACAGTCCCTGTAACCGTCGCTTGAACGCCTGGTACTGCGGCGTGTCCTGCGTCAGTCCGCGGAGTCGCGTAGAGGAGATTCCCCGAATTATTGACTCCGTCTCCTCGATGCGGTCCTCTTCCAGCGGGTGGGTGCTGAACCACGCATTCAGACTTCCCGGATTCTGCTGCCGCTCATTGAGAAGAATACGAAACATTTCCGGCGATCCATTTGGATCTATGCCGGCGCGGATGACAAACTCGATACCGGCACGGTCGGCCTC
>CAZYTS010000294.1:0-3322 GCA_964649855.1 uncultured Gemmatimonadaceae bacterium | reverse complement strand
GCTAACGACAAAAGAGAGTGCAGCACTCGGGCTGCGTCCCGACCTGAAACTGCGACGGGTTGATGCTCAACTGCGGCCGTTTCTGCGATACCATCGTGAACACGTGTTCGAGAAACTATTTGTCAGCTGACATGCGACTGCCTTTTTTTGAGGATGGGTGAACGTTCTTTGACAAGATCATGCGTGGTGCTCACACCGCTCTCGATCAACCGGTAGCAGCTGATTGAGCATTCGTCACAACATGAGCGAGATACTCCCTTAGCAATGAAGACAAATGACCTACAGCGAGCGAACAACGCATGTGCAGACCGACTGATCCAACTGCGACCATTCGCAGACGACGCCCAGCTAACGATAGTGACACCTGACAGAATGTGGATGCCGACGAATCCGCGCCAAATCCCAGGCTCCCCGGATCGTGCCAACCAAAGAGTGATAACGATACTGTTAGGTGCCCCAAAAGAACTCATGTTACAACTCCTCAGATGCACCATAGCCTTGTGTGCTCTCATTCTGGCACCCGGACTAGCGCCTGCACAGGAAGCAACATGGTGCAGTCCGCAGGCTCCGACGCGGGCGCAATCCTTCACGCTGGCAGACCTGGATAGTCTCGTTGGCAAGTTCGAGTTGGTCTTCGTCAAGTCGATTCCAAGCGAGCACGCGGACACTACACAGGGTCAGCTGGAACTCTGGCGTCAGGATTCATCACGGGTGTGGCCAAGCCGCCACTTCGGGCTTCCCGTCCCCGACTCGCTGCGTAGAGCGCGACCCGAGCGCGCCAGATACCTGGCCGGCGCCTTTGACGTGTCACCGCGGGACTTCAGTAGCTGGTGGCGCCGTGTGGCATCCAGAGACCCTGAATACCCTGGAGTTGAGTGGTACTCAGGCCTTCTCCGGTTCGGCGATCGCGATGTCCTGGACGGCACCGGGGACGATTTGAAAGTGGAATGGGTCGCCTCAGGCCAGTTCGGCGGATCGTGGCACCGAGATCTGGGAATTGCAGTGGTTGTCGACGCCGACGGAAACGAGTACCCGAATCCCAGCGGCTACTTTTGCGCTCGCAGGATTGGCTGAGTGGCGCACGCAATTCAATGTTAGGCAGGAAGAGGGCGACGCCACTCGTCGCCATGCGGCTGTGGACTACACTCGCCGTCGCGATCTCGTGCATGGGCGAACCCACGTCGCGCCAGCCGCCGGCGCCGCCGCACGCACTTGCACGTGCGTTCGCCTTCATGGACTCCGCCCTTACGCCTGCCGATCGGGACACGCTCAGACGCTGGTTGCCGGATAGCTCGATCGACTTACATATGAGCGTCGGTTTGTGGCTGCGGAATGAAGCGGGGCTCTGGAAAGGCGGCCCGATCGCCGATTCGATGCGCGCCCACGGGATCCAGCATCCCGACGACATGTCCGACATCATCCTGCGAGGCTACGGTCTGTATTTGAGGGGCGAATCCATTGACCTCGACTCCTTGATCCGTACCGCGCCGCAGCCACCACTGCCCCAAAGTTTCGAGAAGCTGCCTTCTTCATCCGACTCGATTTAGCAAGTCCTTGGGCAATTCAACGATGAGTTGCACCCTACTCCGACACTTCCGCTGTGAACCTTTTCACGACCTCGATTCGGGAAGACGAAACACTAGCCAATGCGGAACGCGTTATTCTTATGGGTATGGCCAATCACAAGCGTGGACGCCCCAAGAACCGTCGTGCTGGCTGCCTGCTCTGCAAACCGTGGAAGATGAACGGCTATGGCCCTAGCCGCCTAGACGCCGAGCAGTTCTCGTCACACCGACGCCGTATCGCCGCGGATCAAGCGATTCGTGCGGCGAGCAACGCTAGCTGGAACCGAAGACCTCCCGGAATCCCTCTCGGTGAGAATGCAACCATCATCTGACAGCATGCACAAAATGCTACAAGAGCTCGCAGCTGACTACCACAAGAAGACAGCAGCAGGTCAAACCTTCGATTCGAACGTGACTCATACAGGTCAGCGACGGGTACAAGCTCGATGAGACTACTCCGCGGATTACTCATAGCAAACGTCGTCATTGCGGCGCCACTACTCGCTCAGCGAGCTACGCCTCCTGATTCTGGCGACGTTCACTATTACGACCGCTGGCCAGGTGAATGGCACCGAGTCGAGGGAAACCGTATCGATTCGCTGCCAACATTCGTAGTACGACGAGGTCCCGGAAACTCCTTCCTGGAAGACTGGTATCTCGTAATCGATGGCGCCCGCACGCACTCGTTTGCGCTCCGCGCCTGGGACACATCGACACAGAGCTGGCGTCTCGTCTGGGTCGCTGACCCCGACCACCTGCAGATCTGGGACGGCCGCAAGGAAAGGGATGGGTGGTACATCATTCGCTCGTTTGGCGAAGGAGCTAGCGCGTTCCTCTCTCGCCAGGCATGGATACCTCAAGGCCCTGACCGACTTCTTCGCACCATCGAGCGTTCGACTGACGGTGGCAGTACCTGGACGGTCCGAAATCGTGATTACTTTCAGCGCGGACCAGGCACTCGGTAACCATTGCAGAACCGGAGCGCCCACGCAGGATGCCGTGTACGATCTAGATCCCGATGCCGTTGCTGCGACTGACGCTGTTCGACTTTGATGATTTAGGCGCATATGAAACCGGGTGTCGCTGCGAGTAGCGCTCCCGGACCGCCGTCATATTGACGATCGAAATTCACCCTTCCAGAAGGTGAAATAGGGGGCATATTCTCCTCGTTATAGGGAAAACGTATTGATGAGCCCTGCTCACCGCGCACCGGCACCAAATGCAGCAAGCCGACGCAACCCGCGCCTCTCCAGCACTATCCGAGTCGCCCCCGCACCGGGCCACTCGGCGCTTGCCACGTCCAGCGGTCCTGTGCAGTTGCCTCGTCCTCACCGCGACCGCAGCGCAAACCACCATTGCGCAGCAGGCGCCCGGCATCGACGCCCACGCCGACTACGCCGTGCGACACTGGACGGTTCGGAACGGCCTCCCCTCCAACACCATCAACGACATCCTCGTGGCCAGCGATGGCTACGTCTGGCTCGCCACGATCGAAGGGCTGGCTCGCTTTGACGGTCAACGCTTCACCGTCTTCAACGCCACTAACTCCCGTGGCCTCCCCGGCAACCGAATCCTGCAGATCGTCGAAGCGCCCGCCGGACACCTGTGGATCCGCTCCCAGCCGGATGCGCTGACTCACTACCACGACGGCGTCTTTACACGCGTCGACATCCCAGATGACACTACCGAAGTACAGCGCATCATCTACACCGAACAAGAAACGGCATGGGTGCTCACCGGAAACGGGCTGGCACACA
>CAZYTS010000293.1:0-3327 GCA_964649855.1 uncultured Gemmatimonadaceae bacterium | reverse complement strand
AAGATGGCTCGACGCTACGGACGAGCGTTTCGTAGCCATCGCTTGGTTGCCAAAGTGCCTCACGGCCATTGGAAGACGACGACGTTTGTGGCTGGCCTACGCGTGGATGGATTTACCGCTCCGTTGGTTGTGGATGGTCCAATGAACGGCGACCTCTTTTTGGCTTACGTACAGCAGCATCTGGCGAAAACACTACGGCCAGGCGACACCTTGATCATGGACAACTTGCCTGCTCACAAAGTCGCCGGTGTTCGGGGTCCGATTGAATCGGCAGGTGCCCGGTTGGTCTATCTGCCACCCTACAGTCCCGATTACAACCCCATCGAATTGGCCTTCGCAAAACTCAAATCGCTCCTACGCCGCGCCAGCGAACGTACCGTCGATGGCTTGCAGACCACCATCGGACACCTGCTCGACTCGTTCACCAACAACGAATGTCGAAACTACTTTCGACATTGCGGATACACGCTACACTAACCAGGAAAGTGCTCTAGCTATAAATCACCTCACCTTCATTGAAGCAACGATTCGCATGCCTCCCGCCGTGCGGCAGAGGGGTGAAGAGGTCACCAAATTCGAATCTTGGCAAGCAGCCTGGTTCCTGGAGTCGACAGTCGGGCAATGGTCTTGACGAACTACGCCTACGGTGGCTTCACTACACAACTTTGCTCGTCCAGCACAATCCGCGATTCTCGTCCAGCCAAACCCGTCTTTGAAATCTTCGACTTGTTCTAATGTGCTTTAGAACAAGTGGAATCTGACTCGCTCCGCCACCGGCAACGTAGACTGAGCGACGGTGATACGTCGCTGGAAAGTCCCGCGCCTGTCAACTCGCGATCGCTTTGCCGCTTGACGGGCTCGCTGAGAAGTGGCGTTAACACGCCCACGTCGAAACAACGACGCAAGAAGAGCGAAGTTGCCTTGCAGACCGCTGGCTTCGACCGGGCGGCGCAGGTTTCTGATCACATCGGTTCGCTGTTGGCCGAGTGCCACGCTGATGAAGCGGCTGCGGCAATCATCCCGTGGTTCTGCGATGCACTCCCTTCCCCCAAGAGCCGCAAGGACTACTTTTGCGATATGCAGGCATTCTTCCGGGCACTGCGGGCTCAGGGCGTCCATCCGTTCGACGTGACAGGTGACGATCTCCGTCTATATAAGGAGGCGTTGACGGAATCCGGGATGAAGTCGGCCTCGGTCGCGAGAGCACTGTCCGTCATTCGCGGAACCTATCAGCAGTTCGGCAAGAAGGGGCTCGTGCCTTGGGATCGCGTGGGCGACATCAAGGCAGTCGAATCACCTCGCGTTGAGAAGAACACGACACCGAGCTTGAGCGAGACAGAAGCTTGCCGATTACTCCATGCGCCGGATGAGATGACGGTGATCGGCATTCGCGATCATGCGATCTTGTTTTCGTACTTCAAGACCGCTTGTCGCTTCGCGGCGATCGCCAACGCTCGCATCGGCGACCTCGAACGAACCGATACCGACTGGTTCATCGTCGTGCGGGAGAAAGGAAAGAAGCAGCGTCGTTTGCCGCTACTTGAAGCGGCCGGTCCAATCCTTCGCTGGATCGATGTTGCCGGCATCAGTTTCGGCGATCCTGAGCATCCCCTCTTCTGCCCGCTCGAACGTGATCGCCGCACCCCGAAGCGCCGCCCGTTGAGTCAACAATCGATGCTGGACATCGTGAAACGCCACGCCACAACGTTCGGTCTCGATGTGTCGCGACTCGGGCGACGAGGAATCTGCACACACAGTCTCCGCAAGACCGCTCTTAACAACGCCCTCGAACACGGAGCCAAAGTCGAGGAAGTACAACAGTGGGCTGGCCACGCCGACATCCGCACAACCCAAGAATACATCAGTTACAAGGAGAAGGACGCAGAAACCGCCGCGCGGAGATGCCAGATACGGTGAGCGGCTAAAGCAGTCTCACTCCCTTGAACTGTGCTGCGTTTTCGGCGCGTCAATTTTTCACAAGCAGCACCTCCGGTGCTTTCTTGTTCGTCTGCTTTCTTCCGGACAGGTGATGCCACTTCCAAAGCGATTCCGGATAGAGTTCTCGGACGAGCGGATGATCGTAAAAGCGGCAGACGACGCGGGCGCGTTGGAACTCTGCCAAGCGTTTTGCCAGACGTGCCGTCCTGGCATCGTCGAACTTGTGCTTGTATTTGTCGCCCGGACCGGGAAACGGTTGGTCGCAGTAGATGCCATGCTTCCGAACGTCCTTGCATTTTTCCAGGAATGCGAACACGTCAAGCGTGCTGAATGTTGCTCGTCGGAGCGTTCGGCGCCAGTCGTTTAAGGAACCGATTGCGTTCTGGTAGCGCTTCGCGGAATCGCCTCCTCCTGCATCCCAACGGAGCGCAAGGCTTGCGTCAAGCTCACGCTCAGTTCCGGCTTCGCTCGCGCGCGCCATCCACACGGCCTCAAAGTAGTGCTCCGCCCATTGGAGCATTAACTCGTCACTCACCTGGTCTCTGGTCTCGTCGATAGCCGCTTCGATAAGGCGACATTGATCTTGAACATCGTGGAGTTCGGTCGGATGCAGAAGCTTGCGTCGAAGCTTGCGATAGAGCTGCGGCCCGAGTGCATCGTCCGCAGTGACTCTTGCCAGCGTGATGATGGCGTTATGAAGATCGTTCACGACGATTGTGCTTGCAGGAAGGTGCGGGACTTCACACATTCCACCGGCGAAAGGGATGCCCACCCACTCGCAACGCTCAAGGTGACGGCCAACTTCAGGTCCGAGCATCCGGTTGGAGCCGAACCATGGCGCGAGCGCCGTGATCATGCCCCGAAATTCCTCCACGGAGCGTCCCACATTTATCGAAACATCGCGGTCGGAGGGCGCAGTCGAAGACGGATTCTCGTCGGGAGTGAAGAGCAGTGACTGGCGTTCAGATTTCACGCGCACATCGTAGCGCGAATTCAGCGGTGCAACACACTTCCGTCGCGCGCGGTTCCATTCGATTCACGACAGACACTCGCATTCTCTGCTGAAATCATGCTATCGTGTTTCCGATGCCCGTCCTCAATGAGGATACCTTCGCGCTCATGCGCCTGATTGAACAGAGCGACACGCTCTACGACGATTGTTTTCGGATTACGTCTCAAATACTCGAGCGATCTCCGATAACCGGAGATTCGTCGCAAGGAGTCGGTGTAATCGCCGCGTCCGCCCGTTCGGAGTTGAGTGGGCTCTTGCAAAACGTCTTGCAGTACTGTGACGATACGGCCGTTCAGGAGCATATTGCTGACGCATCCGTCGACTGGCGCGACGTTGCACGGGAGTTCATCGCGGACGTGTTGTACAGGCATAACGGG
>CAZYTS010000292.1:0-3329 GCA_964649855.1 uncultured Gemmatimonadaceae bacterium | reverse complement strand
GCCCCACGAGGCTGTACGGGATTCCGCGGAGTAACGCGCGGCGTCATCAAAAGCTCTCGCAAGAACCTCTCGAGCCAGCGAATCACCGGGAGAATCAACACGGTGGACGCGCCTCACCGGTATCGGCACAAGCCCGACGGGCCAGCTACGCTCCCGCCTGCTGACGCTCAGCAGCGCTCTGTAAGCGTCGGAATCGCTGCGGACCACAACGCTGTAGCTCGAATCCGCCCATTCCATCACGCGATCACTAGACACTTGCGGCCGCGTCGCCTCTAAGCCTTCCATCCAGGACGATCGCGGGAGCGGAACCGGAGGCAGGGGCAACGCATAGCCTGCCGCAGCCACACCACGCCCGGGAACCAAAAACGCTACCTCCACACCGCGATCACTTTCCATGAGCTCAAATGACGCCGAATCGAACCGGAAGCCGTCCAGCGTTCCCTGAGCTCGTTCGGCGCGTTCGCCGGTGCTGTTTCGCACCGAATCCAGGGCGGCTGCCAGAGCAGTCTCGCTCTGACCATAAATACGCGCTGCTGCAGTGGAGCCAGCCAGGTCCTCCAGACGAACCTCCCGCCCCGTCCTCAGATCAATCACTCCTCTACGGGTCAGGTGCTGATCCTTGCGCCCATCAACGTCCACGTCGAGGTGATACTCAAAGCTAACAAATGGTCCAACTACATCCAGCAGCTGAGTTTCGGTTGTAGCAATCGTGGCAGGTTCTTCTGACGTATCTTCATCGGGCTTGAGCGGAACATCGGTGGGATTGGCGCTCAGCCACGCACGAGTGATTCCAGTGATCGTGGAGTCCTCTCTCAGGAGCACCGAGTCACCTGTAACGAGGTCCCGCTTGTAGATCCTCTGTCCAACGATCAGGGCATCGCGAAACGAGCGGTCGTCGTCCGCGATGTAGAGCTCCGAAAAGTCGCCATTGACTCGCGCCAGGAGGAGCGGAGACCCGCGCATCCGCAACCGATCCTCGAATCGCTCCACCCAATACGTGGAGTCGCCGGCAACCACCAGAAAGGATGCCGCGGGAGGAACGTTGCCCATATCGCAGGACGCGACAACACCGACTAACGCGCCAAGAATGGCGCGCCTTGCGGCCCGCGAGGCAACGAGTGACATGTGCGGAATATATCGCGTCGGCTGTGCCGTTCAGCCCCCCGAGAGCTTTTGCACTCCCTGGATAAGCCGGTCGATCTCGCTTTCTGTCGTATAGCAGGCGCAGCCCGCACGGACGACGCCGTCAGCCGCGTGACCAAGCCGCTCGATTACGGTGCTCGCGTAAAAGTCGCCGTTGGAAACAAACACTCCTTCTCTGGCGAGACTCGTTGCCACCGTGTCGGAATCGACACCGTCAACGACAAACGCCAAAGTTGGAGTGCGTTCGCCTCCGGGCGCCACGCCGTAGAGCGTTACGCCATCGATAGCGCCCAGGCCCTGCCAAAGCCGGGCGAACAGACTGTTTCCGCGCTCATGAAGGATCCCGAGTGCATTCGTCAGGCGTTCGCGACGGTCGCTTCCCTCGCCTAGTGACGCGATGTAGTCCACAGCCGCATGAGTACCGGCTATCCCCTCGTGGTTCTGTGTTCCCGTTTCAAAACGCTCGGGTCCCTTGTCTGGCGCAGGATCAAGTTTGGGAACCTTGAGGGAATCACGAATGGATTCTCTGGTATAGAGAACACCAGTATGTGGCCCATAGAACTTGTAAGGAGAACAGGCGAGAAAGTCGCAGTCCCAGGCTCGGACATCGATGACGCCATGCGCCGCGTAGTGAACCGCATCAACAAAACTCAGCGCCCCAACTTTCTTGGAGGCTGCCACGGCCCGCGGAATGTCGTTTATCGTCCCCAACGCGTTGGACGCCGCTCCAATGGCCACCAGTCTGGTTTTTGATCCTATCAACGATTGAAAGTGATCCCAGTCCAGCGTACCACTCTCGGCGTTCATGCGCGCCGTACGCAATACCAACCCACGCTCCTGGGCCACCTCTCGCCAGGGAGCAATGTTCGCATGGTGGTCCAATTCGGTCACAACAATCTCGTCACCAGCTTCAAAGCCGCGGCCCAGAGCGCGCGCCAGATGAAAGGTGATCGTCGTCATGTTGTTGCCGAACGAGACCTCACTCGCGTAAGCATTCAGCAAGTCCGCAACCGCAAGCCGCGCGTCTTCGATTAGCGCATCGGTCTCCGCGCTCGAAGGATAGTTCCAGTGTGTGTTGGCGTTGTGGTTGAGCAGATAGTCAGACATCGCATCAACGACAGCTTGCGGAACCTGCGTGCCACCCGGGCCATCAAAGTAGGCCACGGGATAGCCGTTATGTGTTCGGCCAAGCGCCGGAAAGTCGGAGCGAATGCGCTCAAAGAGCGCCGTTTCGGATATGGTAGTGCTCACGATTTGCGGATCTCCACGCCCGCCCATTGTTCGAGAAGTTTTACAGCTTCAACATGATCAGCAACTTCACCCAGTTCGCTTCGCGCCGCGCGAAACAACTCTGCGGTCTGCTGAACCAGGCTCGAAGGCACACGTTGGTCGCGCAAGAAGGCCGCAGCGATGCCCACATCCTTTTCAAGAAGGGCAAGCCGAAAGGTGCGCGGAAAAGCACCAGTCACTACTCGCTGCGGGAAAAGATTCTCAGAAGTGTTTGATTTTCCAGAGGAGGAATTAAAGACGTCGAGAGCAGCCTGCGGATCCACACCCGCTTTTGTGAGCGCCGCCAGACCTTCGGCCAAAGACCAGATGTGGACAGCAAGCATGGCGTTGTTCACAGCCTTGAGCGCGTGACCCGAACCCACAGGACCTACGAGCACAATCTTCTTGCCAAAGGCCTCAAGTATGCCGTGCGCACGTCCAAAGTCCTCCCTCTTTCCACCACACATCACCGTCAAAGTCCCCGCCTCTGCGCCACTCGTTCCGCCGCTCACGGGAGCATCGACAAAACCAATGCCCCGCGAGGCAAGCCTTGAGGCTATGGAACGTGACGTGGCTGGGTCGCCAGAGGTGCAATCGATGAAGAGACTCCCCTCACCAAGCCCTGCAAGAAGACCATCATTGCCAGCCAGCAACTCTTCGACCTCGCGGCTCGTCGGCAAACACGTGATAACGGCCTCAGCCCCCTGAGCCGCTTCGCGAGGAGTTGCGGCAGCTGAACACCCGTTGGCGACGGCAAATTCCTTTGCCTTTGAGCCCGTACGGTTCCAGACGACAAGGTCAAAACGTGAGGCCAGGTGTCTGGCCATTGGGGCACCTATCGCCCCCAGCCCAAGGAATGCGATGCGCATGTTAGAATTTCAGTTGCGGCGAGTATCGTGCTCGTATTTCCAAGCTAG
>CAZYTS010000291.1:0-3333 GCA_964649855.1 uncultured Gemmatimonadaceae bacterium | reverse complement strand
GCCCGGAGTCTAGGCCGTTTCGGGCGGCCCGGCACTTGGTCCGAAAGGACCGCCCGAGCGGGAGCGGACCTACGTCGCCTTCATCGCCGGGGGGTAACGAGGCGGGTTCAGCCGGAGCGTGTCGAGGCCGAAGTGGCAGAGATCCAGCGCCGCAAGGAACACCTCGGTGACGCGGCGCGCTTCCTCCTCGAGCCACGCGACCTCGTCCACCTCGCGAGTCGGCTTCAGTTCGCGTCCCCACTGTTCCTTCACCGCGGGCCCGATCGGGTTACCGGCACGGGTGAAGGATGCGCTGTGCACGAGGGCGTCTCGTCGGGCGTACGTCCGCTCCATCGGCTCCTGGTGCTTACGGAGTTCGCCCCACGCGGCGTGCGCGGCGAAGAGCGGTTCCGATTTCGCGTAGTTGCGATCGAGGCGCTGCAGCACCTCCACGAGCGTCCTGCGGTCCCACATGCGTTCGTTGAAGAACACGTACACCAGCATCTGGGCGATGCGGTCGTAGGTCCCGCACAGGTTGACGCATGCCTGTACCGCGTTTCGCCAAAACGCCGACACGACGCATAACCACTCATCCCTCAGCACGAACAAGTGGCCGCTGTCTTCGTCGATCTGATAGGCCTGGATTCCCTGCGCGTCACAGAGCTCGAACACCCGGTCTTCGATCATAACCAGGGAGGCGCAGGTGCAGCGCGCGCTGGAGAGCGCTTCAGCGGCCTCCTCGAACTTGCTCTCGCACTCCCACGCGACACCCTGCGGGTAGAAGTCCGGGTCTGGCGACGAAGGAGGTTGCAGGAGGTTCTCCAGCGCCGGCTCGAGCTTGTAGATGAGCGCGTACATCCGCTCCTGAATGCGTTGCGTGACCTCGGCGGGGGCGTACAGGTTGCTGTGCGAGCCATCCTCCTCGCCGAGGTGCCGGTTGCGAAGGTCCCGAAACGCGCACAGGGCGCGGGCGACCTCACGGGACTGGGAGAGGCTGAGTTGGAGAGACACTACAATGCTCCCTCAGTTAGACCTCGCGCAACATCGCGCCAGTCGGGCGCCACACTAGCCGGTCCCACATCTTGGACTCGGCACACCCGCCACACCACACCACCCGCGGCCGAACTACTAAGCCTTGTGAAGCGCCTGCACAACCCTCTCAATGAACAACCCGCACTCGCTCGTCTTCCGTGACGCCACCCTGCCCACGGTCGTCTGGAAGAGGGCGCGCGACAGCACTACATATCCCAGATTCCTATGGTTGATCTCTACGCGCTGCGACAAAGCCATTAGCTGCTCAATTCCCAACACGAGCACACGGCACGCCTCAATGCCTCTCGCTGAATGAAACGTTGCCAGGCGGATCTGAGTGCGCTGAGCGATGTGTCGCCGACACGCCTCGTCCACATAATCAACATAATCATATCCCTCTTTTGACTTGCACACCACCGCCAATGCCCTTCTCGCCCACCTCGCCCACGTAGATTCGGTATCGGGCACCAACACGAGAAGATCAATGGGGTACTGCTCGTCTTCCAACTTTTCCGACTCCGCCATGATGAGCGCTGCGATTTCGCTGGTCATCACTTCTTCTTGCATGTCTATCCCAAAGCTATCTAGCGCGCCGCCGCTGTACCCAACCCATACCCTCCCGTCATCAATGGGCACAACGGCCGGAATCTCTCCACCCGGTCGCGCAAACTCAAACACGAGCTGTGATGCCCCCCCCCTGTGACCGACCAAGGCTCGCGACGGCCTTTGATATGTCTGGCGCATGGTCACAATAGCCCTGTGCGAGAAGGAAGCCCGGACGCGTGTTTCGGAAGTTGCGCCTCAACTGCTCGATTTGTGCAGACCCCCGAAGCTTCTCGAGCCAGGGTGGGGTTTCACCATAAAGGGACTGGTTCGGACCGTCCGCGAAGAACCACTTCGTCGCGTCTGATGCAAAGAGTGTCAAGAGCTCCAGCGTCCACGTCGGCAGGTCTTGAGCTTCATCAACAAGTACTGCATCGTACTTTGGCAATCCCTCCTCGCCTTGACGCCGCAACTCCTCGATCACAAGTGCTGCCCACTCATCATGTGAGGCTGGAGCATTGGGGCTGAACTCGACACCGAAGGGTGCAGCATGAAGGCTCAACATCGCGTAGATGTCGAGCACTTCCAGAGTGCGGGACGTTTCCGACAGGATGGTCGAGTGTGACAACATTCGCTTGATATCTGAGGCCAACACCTTATTGAAGCAGACAAAGAGGCATTGCTTGCCTTCTTGTGCATACGCAAGTCCCAGTCGCAACAGCCGGAAGGTCTTCCCGGTACCAGGATAGCCCCGGAACACCACGTGACGTGCGTTGGTGTTAAGATACTTTGTTAGGAGTTGCGTGGAAACTTGACGTTCAAGCGTGCGTAGACGCTCAAGATCACTCGGAGTGGGTGTGGGTGTCGTCAGCTTCGTCAGGGCCGTGTCGAAGAGCTTGATTGCTTCGATTGTGTGATGAAAGAGGCCGCCGGACTTCCCTATC
Source organism: uncultured Gemmatimonadaceae bacterium (assembly GCA_964649855.1). Taxonomy (GTDB): domain Bacteria; phylum Gemmatimonadota; class Gemmatimonadetes; order Gemmatimonadales; family Gemmatimonadaceae; genus CAZYTS01. The sequence continues at coordinate 835 of CAZYTS010000291.1, read as the reverse complement.
GCGGGATTGGACCAAATACTTCGAAGGCGCTCTTTGAAGAGTTGCGGCCCAGCTTGGAGATCGTCAAGGAAGAGAAACGAAGACGCCAAGTTGGCCGTTTCCTTGTCGCTGGACCAGCGCCTCTCCCAGTCCGCTCTCTGGACGCGCGGCCAAAGGACTGTGGGTACCATATACGGAGAGGAGGAGGATGCGCCCAGCCAGTTCTTTAGATCGTACATTGCTTTTGATGCTTGATGTTGTGGGGTAAGTGTGGACGGCCGACCCTCAATTACGCACGCACTGCGTCCAAAGCGAAGAACTGCCGACAGCGGGACTCCCTTTATTTCGACGACGAAAACGCCGACGTCCTCATGCCACAGTATGACGTCAATATCGCTGACGCGCTGCAGGTAGTTTATGCCGAACCAGACATGAAGGGCATCGTCTTGCACGGAGGCTAGCAGCTTGGCCGCGACGTGTTCCTGGTAGTGGCCTTGTTGAGGCTGCGGCAGTTCGTTGTGGAGGCGCGCCATGTCGAGTCTCGCTGTGTTCGGCTATGCTGTGCGTGCGGATCGAGCCGTCAATCCTAAGGGCAAGCACTGAGGATGAAGCAATCTGCTGGATCGTGTGGACCTGTATGTCGCCTGATAAGGTCTCCCTATCATGGGCTATAGTGTTGTAGCGGGGGATGGTTGGGGAGTGGTGCGGCCTCGGCGCGTACTCAGCTCAGGTGCGGGGCGATGGACTGGGTCCGGAGTTTAGGCCGTTTCGGGCGGCCCCGCACTTGGTCCGAAAGGACCGCCCTCGCGGCGTAGCGCGTGGAGCATTTGGTCCAGCGCCTGTAGGAAGCGCGATC
>CAZYTS010000290.1:0-3356 GCA_964649855.1 uncultured Gemmatimonadaceae bacterium | reverse complement strand
GTCCTGCTGAATGTCAAAGAGCACAAGATTGCCACGAGACGACTCTTCTGTGATCCTGAGCTCGTTGAGCAGGTTCGATTGCACCAGATAGAGCGTGGTCACCAGAAAGGCGCCAAAGCCTAACGACAATACTACCGCACGTGTCTGGTTGGCCGGCCGGTAAAGGTTGGCGACCCCCTGACGAACCACATATGGCCACCTGGAACTCACCGCCCAGCGCGCAATTCTCGAAAGCGACTCAGCGCTCAACCAGAGCAGGAGCAATACGCCGGCAATGCCGAGGCTGAATCCAGCTACGTCTTCGAGCGACTGTGATCGAGTTGCAGATATGCCCACAATCGTCGCCGCAATGAACGCGTTTACCGCAATGAGAAGCCAATCCCTTTTTTTCTTGCTGGACTGGTTGGCACTGCGCCGTAGCGCCTGCAGCGGCGACACCCGGCGAAGTGCAATCAAAGGCCTGAGCGCAAACGCGAGGGCAATCCACACTCCCAGTAGCAACCCCGAAAAAATGGCCACCGGCTCGATGCGCGTCTGTACTTCGAGCGGCAGATAGTCGCGCACCGCACCAGGAAGCAGGAACTGAATCCCGACTCCCATGGCAGCGCCAACCGCTGCTCCGATCAATCCCATGATCGCAGCCTGGGTGGCGTAGATCATCGTTACCTGCCGGCTCGTCGCCCCAACGCACCGCAGCACAGCTACGATGTCGATCTTGCGAGCTATCCACGCGTTTACTCCACTGGCTACTCCAACTCCGCCAAGCAGTAACGCAATGATCCCGACTATTCCAAGAAAGTTCGCCAACTGGTCGATCGATTCGGTTATGCGATTCTCGCGCTGCGACACGGTACGCGCGCGAACCCGTGCCGACTCAAACCTCGTCTTGAGGGGCTCGATCCAGTCATCAGCATCGCTCCCAGGAGTGAGCCGAATAAAGGCGTCGTACTCGGCCCTGCTCCCAAAGGTGATCAGCTTGGTCTCGGGAACCCACTCCTCGCCGATGTAGATGCGCGGTCCAAAGGCCGATGCAAAGCCAGGATCTCCCGGAACCGTCGTTATCGTCGCCGCAATGACAAAGTGTCCGTAGCCCAATTGCAGCGTATCTCCCACATATGCATTGAGCGCCAACAACAGCGAGGGATCCACAATGGCAATGCGCTCGTTGTGGATATCGTTCCATCTCCCGGCGGGATCGGTACCGACCTCGCCGTACAACGGAAAGCCCTTTGTGATCGCGCGAATCTGTGAGAGTCGCGTTCCACCGGTGCCGTCGCCCCGCTGCAGGAGCGCCATCGATCCAAAGGTCGTTTGCCGAGCCAGCGTAATTCCTGACGTAACGAGCGAATCCAGAATCGTGTCCGCCGCTGGCGTCCATGTAGGCTCACGCGACGACAGCGCTACGTCACCACCGACCAGCGTCCGCGCCTGATCCCGAACCGAACGATTGATATTGCCAGCATAACTGTCGATAGCCACAAGCGCCGCAACGCCCAGTGCGATCGACGACATATAGAGCAGCAGTCGCCGGCGAGTCGATCGCGACTCACGCCACGCCAGCGAGACGAGTACGCGAAACGGCGCCTTCTCTCTCTCGGTTGTCATCTCGCCTCGCTGCTGGTGGAGCTGTGGTGCGTGCCCACTCCTCCGGACACCGTGCCATTCCCGCCTCCGCTTTCTTCCATTGCGCCGTCGGCTCCTGCACCAAGTTTGCCGGGACGGTCTTCCACTACAACGCCGTCCGCGAGCCTTACGATTCTCTGAGCACGCTCCGCGAGTCCGATATCGTGTGTGACAAGTACCACGGTAGAGCCGGATTCACGGTTCAGCTGTTCCAGTAGCGCTACAATCCGGGCCCCTGTAGCACCGTCCAGATTTCCCGTGGGTTCGTCCGCAAAAAGAATCCTTGGCTGGTTCACGAAAGCACGCGCGATCGCTACGCGCTGTTGTTCTCCTCCCGAGAGTTGAGACGGGAAGTGATCGAGCCTGTCACCAAGTCCAACACGTTCCAGCAGTTCCCGCGCTCGTACAGCTGCTCCGGTTTCACCTCTCAATTCCAGCGGAACCTGCACATTTTCTATTGCCGTAAGAGTTGGAATCAATTGAAACGACTGAAACACGAATCCAACTTTCTCTCCTCTGAGGCGGGCTCGATCGTCTTCCGTCATGGCGGTGAGGTCGGCTCCGTCCAGCAACACCTGTCCCCGTGTTGGGGTATCGAGGCCAGCGAGCAAGCCGAGCAGTGTGGTCTTGCCGCTTCCCGATGGTCCAACGATGGCTACCAGCGCTCCCTGAGGTATCTGAAACGTGACGTCGCGCAGTACGGTTAGGCGGTGTGTACCGCTATCGAACTCTTTGGTCAGATCTCTGGCTTCAAGCATTCGCCTGGGTCTCGGGTTGATACTCGCGGGCACCGTTGCGTGCGACGCCTCTGACACGACTGAAGATACCCGGCGTGACACCGCTGATGCTGCCGCGAGTGCGACAAACCAGGCATTGGAACCCTCCAGTCCCGCTGCGCAGGACTCGGTGCTGTCGCGCCCTCGTGTGCTGATTGTTGGGACTTCCCTCACCGCTGGGCTGGGACTCGACCCCCAGGACGCTTACCCTGCCATTCTCCAACGAAAGGCGGACTCCGCTGGTTACAACGTGGAGATTGTGAATGCCGGGTTGAGCGGGGAGACCACTGCTGGTGCGCGCCGGCGCATGGAATGGTTGCTGCGCGAGCCTGCGGCCGCGGTGGTCGTCGAGAGCGGCGCCAACGACGGGCTCCGTGGGCTCAACATCGACTCCACACGGGCTAACCTGGTGGCAATCCTACGGGAGTCCAAAGAGGCCCTGCCTGATGCGCGGCTTTTTGTAATGCAGATGGAGGCTCCGCCCAATCTGGGTGAGCGTTATACGCAGCGTTTCAGGGAGACATTCCGGCTGGTCGCGGCTCAGGAGGGGGCGGTTCTGATTCCATTCTTGCTGGACAGCGTTGCCGGAGTGAGGACCCTCAATCAATCCGATGGGATTCATCCCAACGAGGAGGGGGCGGAGATCGTCGCTCAGAACGTCTGGCGCACGCTTTCGCCGGCGTTGTCCGAGATCAGCGCCCGCGGTGCAAGGCGCCGGTAGCAGCTCTTGTAAGCGGCTACTTGTGTGCCTCATTGAGCTTAGCTAACTTACAAGGCTACTTAGGTTTACACCGTTTTTCCGTCACAACAACAGAACGCAGTCATGGCCGTTCCAGCAACGCAAATCCGGAAGGGGATGGTGAACGTTTTTGATGGCGATCCATGTCGTGTCATCTACTTTCGCCACCACACGCCGGGCAACCTGCGCGAGAAGGTGCAGACGAAGATGAATAACCT
>CAZYTS010000289.1:0-3394 GCA_964649855.1 uncultured Gemmatimonadaceae bacterium | reverse complement strand
ACACGGAGTCCAACTAGCGTGACGTCCACGTGACGTGCCGCCATAGCTTTGCTCGGCACAAGCGCCCTTTGGTGTTATACTCGGCTAATGATCGTACCCAAGTGGCTCACCGCGGACGACTTGACCCGCGTACAAGCACAAGACAAGCACACCGAACTGGTACGCGGGGTCATGGTTGTGAGCGAGCCACCGGGATTCCGGCATGGCGACATCGCGGTAAAGCTCACCGTCATCCTTGCCCAGTTTGTACGGAGCCGAGGACTCGGCACAGTCTTGTCTGAGTCGGGGTACGTTCTCGCCAGGAATCCCGACACTGTTCGTGGGCCCGACGTGTCGTTTGTTCGCAAAGAGCGAGTGCCAGACCAGCTTCCGCAAGGATTTGCCCACTTCGCACCCGATCTGGCAGTGGAGGTGTTGTCTCCCGACGATCGACCGGGTGAAATCCTTGAGAAGGTTGCCGACTACCTGAGGGCGGGGACGCCATTGGTATGGGTCATCGATCCCGATCTCCGACAGGTGCGAGTGCACCGCTCCGATCACACAATGGAGATCATCGGCGAAACCGGATTTCTGGATGGTGAGTCGGTGCTCCCAGGCTTCACCTGCGCACTCGCCGAGATTCTCTGATCGGCTAGTGGCCCGCGGTTCGCCGAGCCGGGTTCACACACGATCCGAGTCTCGGTCCAGCGAATTGCAGAGCGTGGCAGGCGCCGCACCACTAAACACTCCAAGACTGATCGGCATCGTCCATGGGAAGCAAGTCTGGATTCCAGACCACTTCCCAAAGGTGCGAATCCAGATCTTGGAAGTATCCCGCATAGCCGCCCCAGAACGTCTCGTCCGCAGGCTTCACCATCTTTGCACCAGCCGACAGCGCTTGCGCCATAACCGCGTCGACCTCGGCTTTTGAAGAAACGTTGTGTCCAAGCGAAAAATCAGTGGAAGAAGGTGGGTCGACTGCCAGGCCGGAATCATGGGACAGACTTTCTCTTGGCCAGATAGCGAGTCTCAGGCCGTTCTGAAGATCGAAAAATGCAACGGCACCATGCTCAAACTCTTTCCCGACAATACCATCCGTCTTCAGACCGAGCCCATCTCGATAGAACTCCAAGGCTCGCTCCAGGTTGTTCACACCTAGTGTGATGACAGTGACTCTTGCTTTCACGACATAGTCTCCAATAAGGCACGAACGTGCTTGTGAGTCTGCAGAACACCAAAGCTCAGCGCAAGCTTCATTTTCCGTCTCACCACGCGCTGCCTGACGACAATCGGTTGCCCTTGAGCGTTGCATGCACGGTGCGCGAGGCTCAACTTGCCTTGGCGCGCTCGCACGCGGGCCCAACTGCTCGTCCCGCCTTTCGCCCCGAAGCTCCAACGAGAGTATAGCACCGATGGATACCATCGCCATACGATTCGACGACCTCCGCAACGCTCTCGCGGCGTGGCTTGTCAGCCCCTCCTTCTACTTCCAGGGTGCCGCCATTGTGGCGGTCCTGATCATCGCCTCGGCGCTACTTCCGCTATTCAGGCGCTCCGTCCCCGCACTGCGCGCCGAGCCAGAACCGGACTCCCGCATCGCGCAGTTGGTGTATCGCGCCAGAGCTGTCGTCTTCCCGCTGCTCGTGGTGCTGCTGCTGGCGGTCGCCACGCGCATCAGCGAAGCACTGTTCAACGAGAGCTGGCTCTTTATGGTCGCGCAAAGCGTGGCGGTGGCCGTTCTGCTCCAGATGCTCGTGAGACGCTTTGTCGACAACAGACTCGTAGCAAACCTGCTCACATGGGTAGGCATTCCGCTGGCCACGCTCCACGTATTCGGCTGGCTGGACGATGTGGCACGGGATCTCAATAGCATCGCCATAAGCATCGGCAACATCCGTTTGTCGGCGCTCGCGATAGGTCGCACGTTGTTCTTCGGCACCATTCTCTTCTGGCTGGGGCGCGCTTCCAACCGCTCTGGAAAGGAGGCCATCCGCAACTATCCAAAGCTCGATCTCGCCACGCGGGAAGTCATGGCCAAGCTGTTCGAGATCGTGGTTTTCCTGGCGCTGTTCCTGCTGCTTCTGCAGGTGATGGGAATCAACCTCACGACGCTCGCCGTGTTTGGCGGCGCACTTGGTATCGGACTCGGTATGGGGATGCAGCGCATCGCTGCGAACTTCATCTCTGGCGTGATCATCCTGCTCGAGCGATCCCTTTCACTGGGTGACTACGTGGAACTCGCCGACGGCCGCGCGGGCAAGCTCCGTGAGCTCAATATGCGCGCGGCGACTCTTGAGACGTTCGACGGCAAGGACATCGTCGTGCCTAACGAAACCTTCGTGAGCGAAACGTTCACCAACTGGACGCATCACGACAACCTGCAGCGCTACGAGTTCGAGTTTGGCGTCGCATATGACACCGACATTCCGCCGATGCTCGATCTCGTTATGCGCGTTGTTGCAAGCCATCCGCAGGTGCGCTCGGGCCCTGATGTGGCCGAGGACGAGCAGCCGTCCGCCGAGATCAAGTCGTTCGGTGATTCGGCCATCAACATCGAAGTCGAGTTCTGGATGGAAGGAATCGACGACGGACCTAACGATGTGCGCGCCGCGCTTAAGCTCATGCTGTGGTCTGCGCTTCGCGAGCACAGCATCGAGATGCCCTTCCCGCAGCGCGAGATCCGGATCCTGCACGGGAAGGCGGCAGGCGATGGGGTCGAAGCCGCGCTAGCGTGAAAAGGCCGCTACCGAAAGTACGGCCAACACCTATCGGCCATCGTTAGAGCGCAGCGGGTCAAAGGGCATCAACGAGGCGCCTTTCCGAATACCTCGATGATCGTTGCTGCCTCAGCACCGGTACTGGTGAAGGTGTGATTCACTCCGCCCTTGAGTGAAAGGGATTGCCCGGCCGATAGCTCCACGGCGGGTTCGCCTTCGACGATCAGGGACAGCTTGCCTGTCGCGAGCGTGAGCACGTGCCACGTTGCATCGGCATGATGATGCATACGACGCGTAGCACCTGGTTCCGCGAAGTCTCGCAGAACGCGATACCCCGGCGTCTCCGAAACCAGCATCCATGAGACGCCGGGGTCGTCGGCCAGGCGAATCGCCAACCATCGTGCCCCGGAGAGCTGTGCCAAAACGAGCGCAGATGGCAGCAACGCGAGCGCGATGAGTACGCCCACCAGAACTTTGCGACGATTCATCTTTTGCTCTCTGAGAGAAGTCTCATGTCGCCTAACGTGAATTAAACAGCGCGACTCCAACCAGTTACCCGCGCAACAACCAGTTAGAGCCGCACTATGCTACGCCTGGCGGGATTTGACTGCAAGGTGGAGCCGGCTTTGTGCCGAGCGCGAGAGATATCCCCTTATACGACATGCTCATCCCGCCCTTGCATTCTCCATAGACACCCG
>CAZYTS010000288.1:556-3399 GCA_964649855.1 uncultured Gemmatimonadaceae bacterium | reverse complement strand
GGCCTCCTCGAGCTCAAAGCGCCCCAGGCAGGGGTCGTCAAAGAGCTTGCGACCCACACACTCGGCACCGTCGTCGGTCCCGGGACGGTGCTGATGACCCTCGTGCCGAAGGACGAACCGCTGCGGGCGGAGGTGTTCGTGCGCAACGAGGATTCAGGTTTCGTGCACGAGGGGCAGCGGGTGAAGGTGAAGCTGGCGGCGTATCCGTTCCAGAAGTACGGGATGCTGGAGGGCACGGTCGCGCATCTCGGGGCGGATGCGAGCGACGCGCGAAGTCCACAGGACGATCAGGCAACGGGTCGCACGACTGGCCGTCAAGGTGCTTTCGGTTACCGGGCGCTCGTGGCGCTGGACGCCCAGGTGCTCGAGCGCGAAGGGACGAAGCTCAAGCTCGCCGCGGGGATGCAGGTCGTCGCCGAGATTCATCAGGGCGAGCGATCGGTGATCGAGTATCTGTTGTCGCCGGTGCAGAAGACGGCGAGCGAGGCGGGGAGGGAGAGATGATTGATGTAACGAGCGCAACGGGCAGGATGCCGCAGCGATGGACGCATAGCACGGGTTCGGCGCTCGCCGCCATCAAGCTACGGCCTGCGGTCCTCGCGGCGCACCTGTTGGTGTTGCTCTTGGGCTTCGCCGTCACCGGATGCGCGGCGCTGGGCGATACCCGGCGCGTCTCGTGGACCGAGGAAGTGCGACTGTCAACCGGCGAGGTGATTCGGATCGAGCGGTGGGAGCAACAGGAACTTGTCGCGGAGCCTTTTCAGAAGCCCGGATGGATTCTCCGACGCGCTGGGTTCACCGTCCGCCTGCCCGCGGCCGGTGCTGAGGCGGCTAAGTGGGAGGGCACGCTCGCGCCGCTCGCGCTGGACGTTGGCGACGGCGCCGTCTATTTCGTCGGTGTGGCGATCACGACGCGAGCGGACAGGGAGTACCGAATCCAACCTGGGAAGAGCCACGTTGCTTTTCGGCTGCGAGGTATCGAGTGGGAACGGATCAAACTTTCTGAGCTTCCTCCGGCGCTACGTCCCAATCTTCTGGCTAACACTTACGACTACTCGGCCGAGAGGCGGCCGGTTCTGGATTCATTGGTCACGTTGCAAGAGAAGGCCAAGCTCGATTCTGCCTCGGGGCTCTTTGAGGAGTTTCGTGTCATTCCGAGAGACTGAAACAGCAATGTTGCGTACCGACCACGCTCAGTAACGGTGAATCTTGAACGAGCGTTCTTCCCCGAAGACATGAAAGACCTATCGCCATGCCTCTGACGAACGAAGAACTGATCCAGTACGCCCTGCTTGCCGACCAGCCATACGCCGAATTGCGAGTCGGGAGGAACAGGCCGGTCATGCCTTCGGAGTGGAACCCCTTAGATCATATTGGACAGAATTCCAACGGTTTCACGGCAGACGTGTTTCGCAAGGGCAACGAGATCGTCATCTCTTTCGCCGGCACGAATTCTAGGGCGCTCAGCGACGACGGCCTGGTGGACTGGATGAATAATCTCAAGGCGGCCTCCGGTGTCGCCCTGGCGCCGCAACTCCTCGATGCCGCGGAGCTTTACCTGCGCGTGAAGGCCACGCCGCAGAATTCCGGGGCGACGATCAGCTTCACGGGACATTCCCTGGGTGGCGGCATTGCGTCGCTGCTCGCAGTCATCTTCGAGCAGAAGGCAGTCACGTTCGCCACTGCTCCGTTCAAGAACACTCTCAATGTTGTCGTTCTTGGCTCATTGAGGTCGTCGCTCCAGACGCGTGGCTTCTCCGGCGATGCGCTTGCCCCACTGGACGCGCTCATTGCCGACTTATCTGCGGGGAACCAGACTGTCCTTAACGCCCGCGAACAAGCGGTGGAGGGCCATGCGATCAATGGAGAGATCCTGGGTAGCTTCCGAAGCCCAATGACAGTGGTTATGGGTCAAGAGCACCTAATCGACGTCGGGAGTACCGAACTCGAGCAACGTCTGTGAAGCCGCATGCTCATCAAACGCGACGAGACTTCTCGCGAACCGCGAACTCGGTCTGGTCTTTCGCGACGACGATGATTGGAGTGTTGATCGTACCTGGGGGACTGCTATCGTGCTCACAATTAGGTTAATTACGCGGTTTACCGCCACCTTGGCTCTGATCGTCGGAGCCGTCAGCGCTCATGCGTACAAGCCCGCACTGGAGCCTCTCACCCTCGAAGAGAAGGTAAATGCCGCTGAATACATTGTTGTGGCGCGAATTGTGCGCTTTCGATTCTTCCGTTTCGACACCCCCCCCGCTGGCCAGCTAGAACGCGGTGCTTACATAGGCGAGGACGTCGCTGAGTTGAAACCTGGAATTGGCAAGTACGAGGACATCGAGGTGTTGCGAGTTCTATACCCGCGCGGTTGGACTCCGAGGAACCCCCTTCCTGGAAATCTAGGAATGTCATGGTATCCGCACCCTGGTGACGACTACCACGTGGGCACACCGCGCGTCTGGTTTCTGCGCGCCGCGAGGGCCGGCAAAGTAGCTGAAGGATATCTCCAGCCGGAGGATCGCGTGTTTCGTCTGGTGTCCTTTCGTGGTCTCGCCGTCGTGAACGAACCTCTAGAGAAGCTGCACGAGATCGAGCAGCTCGTCGAGCGCCGAGTCGAGCGCGAGGCTCTTGCTAAGACCAAGCCTGGCGGTCGGTGACGGTCATCCGGCAGACTCGTAGTCCAGTCACACGGAAAGGAACCGAAGATGAGCGACGATCTGACTCCGCAAGATAGCGCGGCCTTGATTGAGCGACGTGCGTCTCCCTTCCAGAATTATGCGCAGAGAGACTACGTGACTTACTCGTTCCTCGACAGCTTTCCGCTTGCGGAATACGGGAGTCTT
>CAZYTS010000288.1:0-546 GCA_964649855.1 uncultured Gemmatimonadaceae bacterium | reverse complement strand
TCAAATCCTCTTTACGCGAACGCCACAACTCCAGGGGCCTTTAATTCCTTCAGCGATCGGCAGCGTGCCGCGGTTCAGGAGATCTTTGCGCTGATCTCTCAGGTCACGGGCGGGCCGACGTTTCGGCTGGCCGAGCCCGGCGAGCGTGCCGACATCCGTTTCGGGAACCTTCAGGCGCCCGTAGGCAATGACAAAAAGCGCCTCTATGCTGGGTTCAACCAGCCGGATCTCGCGCGCGGGCTGAATGACGTGTTTGTGGACCTAACCTACGCGGAAAACGAGCAACTGAATCTAGGCCAGTACGGCTACGCGACTCTGGTCCACGAGATCCTCCATGCACTTGGGCTCAAGCATCCGCACGAGGCAGATGACCCAAATGAAGTATTGGTGGAACCGGAATTCGACTCGACAGCGTTCACCCAGATGTCGTACGCGAGTTATCCGCTCCACGACCGCTTATACGGCATCACTCCGCTGGTTCTCGACATCGCTGCACTCCAGACCCTTTACGGAGCGAACACCTCGTTCAACACGGGGAACAACGAC
>CAZYTS010000287.1:0-3499 GCA_964649855.1 uncultured Gemmatimonadaceae bacterium | reverse complement strand
GCACGACGTGCCGGAATCCAATTGGCCAGCAATGTCGCCCCCAAAAGAGCAGCAGCTGTAGCCACAAACGTCAGCACATCGAGCGGACTCACACCATAGAGAAGCGAGCCCAGCAGGCGTGTCGTGCCTACCGCCGCGGCCAGACCCACCACGAGCCCAACTACCGCCACCACCATCCCCTGACGGACCACCATGCTCACCACCCGGCCGCTCGGCGCGCCCAGTGCTATGCGAACACCCATCTCGTTCAAACGCTGCGTCACCAGGTACGAAGTCACCCCATAAACACCTACAAGGCCGAGCACGAGTGCGAGCGCGGCAAAGGTAACGAGCAACACCATGGCAAAGCGCCGCTGCGACACCATCTCGCCCAACCTCGACTCCATTGACGAAATGCTGTGCACAGGCTGCTCGGGATCCACCGCGCGTACCGCGTCTCTCAACGCCTGCACCACATTGAGCGGATTCTGCCGCGTACGGACAACTACTTCCATGCTCCCGGCCGCAACCAGAGAATGTGGCAGGAACGTTTCATTGCGCACAGGAGCGTCGTAACCCGTACGCCGCATGTCTCCAACGACTCCAACTATCGTGAGCCAGGGCGCATTGCTGTTCTCGCCGCCATACCTGAAACGCTTGCCTAACGCATCTCCGGCCGGCCAGTAAGTCCGCGCCATCGTCTGGTTGATGATCACTGGTCTCGCCGAAGTATCCCGGTCAGTAGCGTCGAACACGCGACCCTGGATAAGGGGGATCCCCATCGTCTGGAAGTAATCCGGCGTTACCGGATCGAGAGGCACCTCCATATTGGCGATATCAGGAGTCCGCTCACGCCCTTCGATGGTAAACCCGGCAGAGTTGGGCAGTGGCGCAAGAAACACGTCGCGAATGGCACCAACGCTCACGACCTCAGGATTCGCCCGCAATCGCTCCATCACCTGCTCAAAGAACAACACGCGCGCAGCTCCCTCCTGATATCTGGTACCTCCGAGCGACACCTCGGCGATCAACAGGTTCTCAGGAGTGAAGCCGAGATCAGTGCGCTGCAATGCAATGAACGACCGTACCAAAAGGCCGGAAGAAGTAAGGAGCACCACTACAAGCGCTACCTGAGCCCCTGCGAGAACGCGGCGCAAACGCTGCGCCGAGCGTGAGCTGCTCGAACCGCGCCCACCCTCTCGCAATGAACTTGTAGTGTTCTGCCGCGACGCCTGAAGCGCGGGAACGAGCCCGAATACGAGACCAGTCACCACCGTTAGCACGACAGCCACAATCAGCACACTGCCGTCGAGAGCAACACCATCCACCCGTGGCAAGTCCGCGGGCGCAGACACTTTGAGTAGCTTGAGCATAGCCCACGCGAGGCCAAGTCCAGCGAGTGCGCCGACGGCAGCGAGCGCGATGCTCTCGGTGAGGAGCTGTCGCACCAGCCTGGTGCGCCCCGCGCCGAGTGCGAGCCGCACGCCGATCTCCCGCTCGCGTACCGCGGCCCGTGAGAGCATGAGGTTGGCCACGTTCGCGCATGCTATGAGCAAAACCGCTCCAACTGCCGCAAGCATCACCCAAAGTGCTGTCCGCATGGTAGGACCAACAATCTGATCCTCCATGGCCACGAGATAGGTGCCAAGGTCCCGATTTACGGGGAACTCTTCTTCGAGCTGGCGGGCTACGTCTCCCAGATCATTGCGCGCAGATTCGAGTGTTACACCCGGAAGCAGTCGTCCAACGGCCCTGAGAAAGAATCCGCTCCTGTTCTGTGTCGCCTGAGGTGAGACCGAGAGCGGGATCCATAGATGCGTGTCGGCGTTTGGGAAGCGGAAGTCGGCGGGCATTACGCCAATCACTGTGCGCTCACGCCCGCTAAGACGAATCTGCCGTCCAATGATGGTGCTGTCGGCGCCAAAGTACTGCGTCCATATGGCGTTGGAGAGGACCGCGACGCCGTCCTGGCCTTCGGTCTCTTCTTCGGTAGTGAAGGTTCTGCCCAATGCGGGAGGAACGCGCAGCACCGACCAGAGTTCAGCCTTGGCCTGGATAACGTCAACGCGCCGAGGTTCGCACTCGCTCTCAGGGCAGCCGCTGGTGAGGTTGCCGCCGGCACGGGCAAAGGCAGCAATCTCCTCAAAGCTACGATTGCGCGTCCTGAGGTCCTGGAGGTTGGCGTAGGAATGGATGTCTTCGCGCATTTGCATGCGACGATTGTCCATCCAGACGTTTACGAGACGATCAGATGCGGGATATGGGAGCGGACGCAGGAGCACGCCATTGATCACGGAATAGATGGCAGTGGTGGCGCCGATGCCTAACGCGAGCGTGAGAACGGCCACGAGGGTAAAGCCGGGAGTGCGCGCAAAACTTCGTACCGCGTAACGAAGGTCCTGAATAAAGTCGTGCATTCCTTCTCTCCTGTTATAGCGCCGCTCCCGGCGCTCATCGTGGTCCCGCAACGTTTCTCTTATCTGACCTTCATCTCCAAAGCGCGCCGTAGCCGCACTGGCCGCGTCGTCAGGGTCGAGTCCTCGTCGTTCGTACTCGTGTTTGAGCATGTCGAGGTGGAACTGGAGTTCGTCATCGACTTCCTTTTCCACGTTAGATCCAATGCGCAACCACCTGCGCCAACGTCGCTCACTCATGCAATCGACGGGTTGGTGCGGAGAACGCGTCTTACGGCGGAGGCATAGCGGAGCCAGGTAGCGGCTTCGGTCTGGAGGTGCGTGCGGCCCTTCTTGGTAATGGAGTAGAAGCGCGCGCGGCGGTTGTTGTCGGAGACGCCCCACTCGCTAGTGACCCAGCCCGAGTCTTCGCAACGTCTCAGGGCGGGGTAGAGCGAGCCTTCTTCGATTCTCAGGACGTCGTCTGTTGTGGATTCGATCCAGCGGGCGATGCCAAAGCCGTGCGCTGGTCCGGTAAGCAGGGCTTTGAGGATGAGAATGGCGAGTGTGCCCTGGAGGAGGTCGCCGGTGTCGCGGTCACGTGTTCCCATTGCGAGACTATGGGGCCGCTGGATTCACTTGTCAAGTCTATGGGAAGGACGGCGCTTGTAGGAGTCGCGATGCTTCGAGTGGGGGCTGGTGGTGCAAGTACTCTCGATGCTGCTACTCGCCGTACATCTCGGTGATGAGGTCGCAATCCTGATAGCCACATTCAAGAGACACTGGACCCCGGCCTTCACCGGGGTCGCGGCTCTTCTATAGCCGACAAAGTGTCGTCTTCTTTAAAGAGCTAAGGACACTGGACCCCGGCCTTCGCCGGGGTCGCGGTTAAATGGGAAACCCGCGTCCTTCGCCGGGTTAGCGGTTAAATGGGAAACCCGCGTGCTCGCCGGGGTCGCGGTTAATGGGAAACCCGCGTGCTCGCCGGGTTAGCGGAAGTTCCCACGCCGCTCAAGCCACTTAACCAGCTCGATCACAGGAACAACACTGAAGGCCAGCAATCCCACAAGCAGCCAGTCAGACCACGAAAAAGCAAAGGTCCCAAAGGCCGCCTGCAGCCACGGCAC
>CAZYTS010000286.1:0-3531 GCA_964649855.1 uncultured Gemmatimonadaceae bacterium | reverse complement strand
ACTTCATCGCGGGTGCCGATATCGAAGAGTTTTTGCAGTGGAATTCAGCGGCACAGGCCGAAGCCGCTTCGCGTGAAGGGCACGTTTTGCTGGATCGAATCGAGCGCGCCCGCATTCCGGTTGTAGCAGCAATACATGGAAGTTGTGCCGGTGGTGGACTCGAAATGGCTCTTGCCTGCGCTTTCCGCATTGTAACTGATCATCCTAAGACGTTGCTGTCATTGCCGGAGGTGCAACTTGGGCTGATTCCCGGTGCCGGTGGTACGCAGCGCCTGCCAGCAATAGTTGGATTGGAAACGGCTCTGGACATTATCCTCACCGGAAAGAACGTGCGGCCTCGTAAAGCCGCACAGATAGGGCTCGTCCACGAAGTCGTGCACCCGTCGATTCTCCTGAAGGTTGCGCTTGAGCGGGCTCGCGATCTTGGGTCTGGTGCCATAAAGCGCAATCCACCCGCTCGTCAGCATGGGGCGCGCGACTTTTTCCTGGACGAGAATCCCGTCGGTCGCTCGGTGGTGCTCAAGCGCGCTCGCGAAAAGACGCTGGAGAAGACCGGGGGCCACTATCCCGCGCCGCTGGCCGCGATAGATGCTATAGCTGCGGGATATCACAGTAGAGAGCGAGGCTTTGCCGAAGAGGCACGCCTATTTGGGCAGATGGCAACGTCTGATGTGTCAAGGGAGCTGACATTTCTCTTCTTTGCGTCCAACGCGCTCAAGCGTGATCCTGGAGTATCCCCTGTTCCTCAGTTGACGGCGGACGTGGAGAAGCTGGGAGTTCTTGGGGCGGGATTCATGGGATCAGGGATTGCTGCAATTGCAGCGCAAAGCGGTGTGACGGTGAGGCTAAAGGATGCGGACGTCGGCCGTGTAGGCCGCGGCCTCAAGTCTGCATGGCGGATACTCAACGAGCGCTACGAAAAGAAGCAAGTCACCAAACAGCAACTCGATGATCAGATGCTCCTCATAGGAGGTACTTCTGACTACACAGGTTTTGCTGATGTCGATTGTGTTATAGAGGCAGTGTTTGAGGACCTCACAGTAAAGCATCAGGTGATACGCGAGGTTGAGCAGGTGCTGCCGTACCACGCGATAGTCGCGTCCAATACGAGCACCATCCCAATTGCGAGGATCGCCGAGGTATCACGCCGGCCCGATAGGGTGCTGGGGATGCACTTCTTTTCTCCGGTGCAAAAAATGCCGCTGCTCGAAGTGATTGTTGCTCCGCAGACTGCGCCTGACGTTATCGCGGGAGCCGTTGCGCTCGGGAAGCGGATGGGCAAGACGGTGATTGTGGTGAACGACGGTCCGGGGTTCTACGTCAATCGCATCCTCGCGCCCTACATCAACGAAGCGGGGAGGCTTCTCGACGTTGGCGTAGGCATAGATAGTATTGATGCCGCGATGGTGCAGTTCGGCTTTCCAGTCGGTCCGATAACACTGCTTGACGAAGTAGGGTTGGACGTAGCTGGAAAATCCGGCACCATTTTTCATGAAGCGTTTGGGGAACGTATGGCTCCGTCCAAATCGCTCCGCGCTGTGGTCGAGGCGGGGCGACTGGGCCGCAAGGGCAAGAGCGGCTTCTACACCTACGATGCCACCGGCTCGCGGGGCGAGGTGGATTCGAGTGTCTACGGCCTGCTGCCGACCGGTGAGCATCGCTTTGAAGTGGCTGCCGCGGAGATCCAGCGGCGGCTTGTGCTTGCGCTGGTAAACGAAGCGGTGCATTGTCTCGAAGACGGTGTTATCCGAAGTCCAAGAGACGGCGACGTTGGCGCCGTCTTTGGAATTGGATTTCCCGCTTTCCGCGGTGGACCCTTCAGGTACGTCGATGCAACGGGTGCCAAGGAGATTGTGGAGCAACTGGAAGAGCTCGAATTCCGCTTTACCGGTCGTTTCTCACCAGTCGAACTTCTGGTGCAGATGGCGCGCAAGGGCGAGCGCTTCTATCCGTCGACCGGCAAACCCGTTTAAGGGGTTCAAGGCTGCACGCTGCGCGGCCCGAGCCACTCCTGCAACTGTCGCGCAGCCCTATTCATCTACAACCAGAAAGCCGATCGCGCCCTTTTGACCGTGGCCAAAGCCGTGATTGACGAACGGGAACTCCCCGGCAACGTCGCACACCAGTTCAAAGCACATGCCACCTCCTGCCGGCGCGGCCCACGTTTGCACTCCGCGCAGTGGTGAAAGTGGAGGGGCTCCCAGGTAAACGGTGTCGAACTGCTCGCCTACCACGTGGAATGAGCAGGGATGAGTTGGGCCGCAGTTCACCAGCCAGAAGCGCACCCGTTCTCCCTTTTTTACGTGCAGAGGAGCATCCACATACTGGTTCGGCCGCCCGTTGAATGTCACGAAATCAGGCAGCGTCGAGAGCATCTTGGTATAGTCAAACGCTCGTATGCCGCGGATGGCATCAGCAAGGTAGAACTCGCTCTGTACCAGCACAAAGTCGTGAGCCGGCGGCAACGGTTCGCGCGGCGACACGATGATTGCGCCGTACATACCTGACCCGATGTGCATGAGTACTGGTGCAGTGCCGCAGTGATACATGAAGGCACCAGCCCACTTGGGTTTAAAAGTAAAGCTTACCGTCTGACCGCGAGTCACGGACCGAAACGCAACCTTGGGGTCGATCTGGGCCGCGTGGAAGTCCATTGAATGCGGAATGATCCCCTCGTTGGTCAGCGTGAACTCCACGGTGTCGCCGACCCTGCAATGCACAATTGGACCCGGAATGTCTCCTTCAAACGTCCATGCCGCGACCACGGTATCGCTGGAAATGCGCAGAGGAACTTCCTGTGCGCGCCAGTTGAGACGGAGTGTGCGTTCTTCGTTGAGTGGTGGCAGCTCTGGCGCAAAGCGGTGAAAGGGGGTGTCTGTGGGCGCGGTTGCGGCAGTCGTTGCCGATGTCCCGGAGTGGGTGCCATCGTGCAGCGCAGTGTCGAGCTTGCTGTTGGCGTTAGGCAGGCCCTGGGGGACGGTCACGCCGTCCGCACCCTGCGTGGCCGTACTGTCGGTGCCAACGCTGCCAGGGGCACATGCCGCAAGTGCGGTCCCGCCTATCACCAGGCCCAGAGCCGTTGAACGTTCGAGAAACTCTCGGCGCGTGGTGGGCCGCACCTTACGCTGTTCATCTACCAGGTCTGAGAGGAGGGTGACGGGCGGAAGTCGATCGGGTCGCGTCATTTCTTACCCATGGGAAGAGTTTGAGAATGGGCCAATGGGGTCCAGCGCTCGTAGGCAAATGTATTGTTCGGATCGTGTGAGCAACATATTGCCGCTACCACACGTCAGAACAGCGTGGAACCTTCACCAAAGAATCAGCCGCGGACGTACGGGGAATAACCCGGTAACTGCATTGCGCTCCTTGAGGTCCAGGTTGCTCCAGGTGACAGCTTCGTTCGGTTATTCCCCGCCGCCAGTTCAGAGTGCACTCGGTTCAACTCCGCGTTCATCCGCGGCCAAAAAAGGATCATTGCCGCGGAAGTACGCGGAAAAGCGCGGAAGTACGCGGAAACAACTTTAGCGCTTC
>CAZYTS010000285.1:0-3537 GCA_964649855.1 uncultured Gemmatimonadaceae bacterium | reverse complement strand
GGTCACGTGAACAGGATACAGTGCCCTGGTACCGCTTCAACATGTCGGATTCGCGCGGTGCGGATCCGGGAGACCATAACGAAGCCGTGGGTGATGCAGACGCTGTTAAGGCAACCGGTTGGGGAATCAGAAGTATCAAGCAGATAGTACCTCTTTTGATTCCTGCTGCCGTGAGAGAAGGTCAGGACTACGATGACCTCAATCTCCTCTACGGGCGACTCGTCAATCAGTGGGCCACGGAGCTTACGCACGTTGCCAACATGATAGGCTCGACGACTGCGCAGGAGAAATACGCCGGCCAGCAGGGACCGCGCTACATCCCGCTACCGCGCGCACGACAGGAAGGAGCCGTACAGTTCCTCAATGAGAACGCCTTTGCAACGCCTGAGTACTTCCTCCGTCCGGACATCCTTCGACTCATAGAGGTCGAAGGAGCTGTGCGCCGCATCAACCAGGCACAGAACCGCGTCCTCAACTCGCTCTTCAACGACCGTAAGCTCGAACGGCTGGTGGAGTTTGCGACGGTCGAAAAGAACGATGCCTACCCGATCAACGAATTCGTGCGCGATGTGCGGCGCGGCATCTTCTCAGAGTTAGGTAATAACCGGGTTACGATCGATACCTATCGCCGCGAACTGCAGCGCTCGCTCATTGCGGCTATGGGAGCCAAGATCAACCCGACGCCACCGAATCTCCCGGCCGGACTACCTGCCCAGTTTGCAGCCAACTTTGGCCCGGCTCGGGCAACGAGCGATATTCAGGCCGTTTTCAGGGCAGAGATCAAGGCCCTCGACAACGACCTGCGCACCGCGGTGGGCAAGGCCGGCGATAGCATCACGCGCGCGCACCTCGAAGACGCCCGTGACAGAATCGCCAAGATCCTCGATCCAAAGGAGTAGAAGCTGCGGTTTCTTACAAATCTCCTTTAGGTAGTACAAGGGGTGAGCGGCCAGTCGGCCCTCACCCCTTTTGCAGCTCACCGCCGCAGGTGACGGGCCCTTCTGTAGTCCCTTACCCTACGCGCTCCGCAGGGTGACCCTACACCTCGCGGCAGGTGGTATCGCTTGATTTCATTGGCATACTGCTGACCTGGCTTGATTCGAACGAGCGGAGGCCGGTTCGTGTAGTTCAATAGTCTGCCATGGAAACCCGCAGTTGAGCTCTGCTCCTCTTGAGATTCGCAACGGTCACAACAAGACCGGTTCACCTGCTGCAAGTGGTGAGCGCGTCTGGCACACGCAATCCGCTCAGGCGGTTATAGACGCGCTCGGTTCGTCCGCGTCGGGACTGAGCGCAGGCGAAGCTGCGCGCCGTCTCACCGAGCATGGACCTAACGAGCTGGATACTGTTGCGGCGCCCTCTATATGGCGCGCCATCGCCGACCAGTTCAAGAGCGTGCTGATACTGATTCTCCTGGTCGCAACGGTCCTCTCCGCGCTCCTGGGGCACGCGCTAGAAGCCTCAGTCATTGCCGTAATAGTCGTCCTCGCTGCGCTACTCGGCTTTGTCCAGGAGTTTCGCGCCGAGCGAGCGTTGGAGGCGCTCAGGGAGATGGCTGCGCCAACGGCGCACGTGATTCGTGATGAGGAGGAGTCAACGATTGCAGCGCGCGAAGTGGTGCCGGGTGACCTGGTAGAGTTGCGTGCCGGAGACAGAGTCCCAGCCGACGGCCGCGTGACAGAGGCAACCGACGTCGCGCTCGACGAGTCTGCTCTCACTGGTGAATCGACGTTGACGACTAAGAACACGGAGCGCCTGACGAGTGATTCACTCGCAGTGGGTGACAGAGTCAACATGGTGTACGCCGGCACGGTAGTGACTCACGGTCATGGCCGGGCCGTAGTCGTTGCAACAGGAATGGCTACGGAGTTCGGGCAGATCTCCGGAATGGTTCAGAGAGTGGACTCCGGCCGGACTCCCCTGCAGGAGAACCTTGACAGGTTGGGTCGCACTTTGGGTAGAGCGGCGCTGGTCCTTGTCACTATCATAGCTGCAATCGGCGTGTTGCGCGGCCAGCCCTTTCTCGACATGGTCATCCTCGGGATTGCGCTGGCGGTGGCCGTGGTACCAGAAGCGCTCCCAGCCGTCGTTACCATCTCACTCGCACTGGGCGTTAGGCGCATGGTAAGGCGTAACGTTCTGGTAAGGCGCCTTCCCGTTGTCGAAACGCTTGGCAGCACCTCGGTCATCTGCTCTGACAAGACCGGCACGCTCACCAAGAACGAGATGACCATCCGCACGCTCTTTGTGGGCGGCAGGAGGATTACGGTTACAGGCGCGGGTTACAACCCCGAAGGCGAGCTCAAAGAGAACGAAGCGAACATTGATCCAAACGATGCGGTGATGGAGGTCATCCGCGCAGGTGCCTTGTCTTCTGATGCAAAGTTGCTGGAGGAGGACTCAAACTGGCGCATCGAGGGCGATCCTACAGAAGGCGCGTTCATAGTGCTCGCCGCCAAGGTTGGCCTGGAGCAGGAATCACTCGCTGAGGAGTTCCCGCGAACCGGAGAGATCCCTTTCAGTTCGGAGCGGCGCAAGATGACGACGCTTCACTCGGTCTCTGGTTCCGCTGTCGCCTATTCCAAAGGCAGTGCTGATGTAATCGTGGCGAGCTGCTCACACTGGCTGAGCACTAATGGCGAAGCTTCACTGACTCAGGAAGTCAGGGACCGCGTGGCTCAAGCCGAAAAGTCGATGGCTGATGAAGGTCTGCGCGTGCTCGCCATCGCGCGCAAGGCTCCGGCGGAGCTGGAAAGTGCCGAGCAGGATATGACGTTACTCGGTCTGATAGGAATGATGGATCCACCGCGTGCCGAAGCGCGGAATGCAATCGAGATTAGCCGGCGAGCTGGAATCACACCGGTAATGATCACAGGTGATCATCCAGGCACTGCGAGGGCGATAGCCCGGGAGCTCGGCCTCCTCGACAGCGGCCGCGTGGTATCTGGCGACGAACTCGGCAAACTCAGTGATGCAGCCTTGGAGCGTGAAGTAGACAAGATCAGTGTATTTGCGCGGGTGTCCCCGGCCGACAAACTGCGCGTGATAGATGCCTGGCAGAAGCGGCAGGCTGTTGTGGCAATGACAGGCGACGGTGTGAACGATGCCCCGGCGCTCAAGAAGGCAGATGTTGGGATTGCAATGGGGATTACTGGAACCGATGTGAGCAAGGAGGCCGCTGCCATCACTCTTCTCGACGACAACTTTGCATCGATTGTGGCAGCCGTAGAAGAAGGGCGCATCGTCTTCTCGAATATCAAGAAGTATCTGATGTATCTGCTCTCCTCCAACGTGGGCGAGATTCTACTGATGACTGGGGCAGCGTTGGCGGGACTGCCGATGCCATTGACCGCTGTGCAGATCCTCTATGTGAATCTGGCAACCGACGGACTGCCTGCCATTGCACTTGCTGTCGATCCCGCTGAAGAGGATCTGATGGAGCGCAAGCCGCGCAATCCACGCAAAGGAATATTCACGCGCCCCGTAACGCTTTTGCTGCTGGCCGGCGGTCTCTGGTCTGCGATTGTGAATATTGGG
>CAZYTS010000284.1:1209-3540 GCA_964649855.1 uncultured Gemmatimonadaceae bacterium | reverse complement strand
GTAGCAAACACGGGAGAACGTCGCAGCGTTCTAAGCCCATAACGAACGTCGGCGGCAAAGGAGTCGAGCCAGGTAACGATGTCTGCATCACGCGTTCGCTCTCCAAGTACCGTGGAGTTGCCAAAGCGCCGCCGCGCTTCGGCGCGTGCTTCGTTGGGTGAGACGCCGGACGCAATCAGCTCGTCCGTATGCTCGTTGATGTGAAACGCGATCTCACGCTCGATGTCGCGGGAAAGTCTCCTGGAGCGCGTGAGATTAAGGAATCGTCGTAACAGGCTCATGGTGTGCCTCAGGCGTATTTGAGGACGCGGTTGACTCCCGCCGTGAGTTGCGCCCAGTTCTTGCGTTCCACCTCCAACTGCTGTTTGCCTTTAGCTGTGATGTCGTAAAAACGCGCCTCACGCTTGCGTTCCGTTAGTCCCCAGCTCGCGCGCAGCCAGCCCGCCTGCTCCATTCTGTGCAGTGCAGGGTAGAGCGACCCTTCTTCCACCCGCAGCGACTCGGCCGAAGCTCGCCTTATATGCGACGTGATCGCGTAACCGTGCAGCGGTCCGGCGCTCGCGAGTGTTCGCAACACGAGCAGGTCGAGAGTCCCCTGCAGTTTGTCGTTCCCCGGCTTCGGCATATACCTAGCTTGCTATGTATAGCCGGATATTTGTGGTCCAGCACGCTGAGTTGTCAACCCGCGATGCTTACGACAACTGTGGCAGCTGAGGTCGCTGCGATGCTACTGATGGGAACGGGTCACAAGCGCGGGGGTTCTTGTGAGTGAGCCGTGTCTCCAATGCGCGCTCGTGTTGTCTAACTAAAGTGCAACCGCATGCCTGCATTGCACTTTGTCCCTTTCAGGAGATGAGATAATGCGAAGGATAGGACTGGTTATGGTGTTGTCTCTTGTTGCAGCGCCTCTCGCGGCACAGAGAGGTCCGACTGACAGAGGAAGCATTCTGGTCAGTGGTTCCGCCAGTTTCGGGAGAAGCGAGGTAGAGGTCTCAGATATTGAGACCGAGGTGACTCGCTTTTCGTTGAACCCAAATATTCTGTACTTCGTGATTCCGAACCTGGCGGTTGGTGGCGAGTTGTCATACTCGCGCGCCAGTGTCGATGACAACGACTCGAGCAGTTGGCTCCTTGGACCTGCAGCCAGACTCTACTTTGGCGATGCTCGCGCCACCGCGCTGCCTTACATCGGTGCCGGCTTCGGCTTTGGTAGCTCCGACAGTGGTAATGACGAGGATGCCGACGTGTTCTCAGTTTCCGGTGTTGCCGGCGTGACTTGGATGGTGAGCCGGCAGGTAGGATTAACGAGCGAGGTCTTCCTGCAGCGTTCCAGCATTGACCTGCCCGTGGGCCCCGGTGATGTCAAGCAGAAGCAGCTGGACTACGGACTGCGCTTCGGCTTTGCAGCGTTTGTGTTCTAGGCGCTCGTGAGGGCGAGGATGTCGAAGATGGCGAGGACGGCGAGGATGGCGAAGACGGCGCGGACCCAGCGTACTTCTCTTGCGCTCCTTGCCCTCTTCGCTTTCCTCGCCCTGCTCCTACCGTCCCACCGGCTCCAGGCGCACGATGGGTGTAGGGCCGCCCTGCCTGTTATCGATTGCGAGGTAGATGTAGCCGTCCAGACCCTGCCTCACGTCGCGGATGCGGCCCATGTGCCGTGCCAAAACCTCGGCGAGCTCCGGTCGTTCTCCGTCGAGCGTGACGCGCGCCAGCTGCTCACCCACGAGACCGCCCGCAAAGATGCTGCCTTTCCACTCGGGAAATTTGTCGCCGGTGTAGTACATGAGTCCGGACGCACCTATTGATGGCACCCATATAAGGGAAGGCTGCGTCATACCCTCTTTGTGCGTGCCTGAATGGATTGCGGAGCCGGTACGATAGTTCACTCCAAAGCCGACTACAGGCCAGCCGTAGTTAGCACCCTTCTTTACCAGATTGAGTTCATCGCCGCCCTGAGGACCATGCTCCGTGAGCCACACATCGCCTGTCTCGGGATGAACAAACAGGCCCTGCATGTTGCGATGACCATAGCTCCAGACCTCCGGCCTTGCTCCGGCCCTGTCGGTAAACGGGTTGTCTGCCGGTACTCGTCCGTCGTCGTGCAGGCGGATGACCGTTCCGTGGTGGTTGGTTAGATCCTGTGCCGGGTGAGCTTCGAGATTGCCTGACGGCGATACTGCTCGATCACCAACTGTAATAAACAGGTAGCCTTCACGGTCAAATGCGAGCCGAGAACCAAAGTGTGCAGGACCACCTCTGGTTTGAGCAGTGAAGATCTCTTCGACGTTAGTCAGTCGGTCATTCTCAAAACGCGCGCGAATGACGCCCGTG
>CAZYTS010000284.1:0-1199 GCA_964649855.1 uncultured Gemmatimonadaceae bacterium | reverse complement strand
CGTGGTGGCCGAGTCTCCAAAGGTAGGCTTTGAGAAGCTGATGTAGAGGAGGCGATTGGAGATAAAGCCGGGATGTGGAACTACATCGAGCAGTCCACCCTGGCCGCGTGCCACTACTGTTGGAACGCCAGCAACCGGCGTTTCGAGCAGTCGCCCATTTCGTACGATTCGGAGTCGGCCTGGACGCTCGGTGATCAGGATGTCGCCGCCAGGCAGAAACGCCATTGACCACGGGTTCACCAGTCCCTCGGCGACCGTTACCACGCGGTAGTCGTGAAGTGCCGATCTGTGTGTGGTCTGGGCCTGGGCGTCGGGAGTGTGAGCGACGACCAGGGCAGTGGCTGCTAGGAGGACGACAGTTCGCTTCATGAGATCTCCGGGGCGTTGAGCGTCAGGGCCGTAAGATGGCGAGATGCACGAGAGGGGCGAAGAGGTTGGGAGGCTGGGAGGCGGGGAAGTTGGGAAGACCCCTCCACACCGTCTGCGCACACGTTGTCGGTTGACAGGTGACCAAAAGGTCACATATTTACATCCATGGCTGACGACGACCGAGTGTTCAAGGCTCTGGGAGACCCTACGCGGCGCTTCCTGCTTGACGAGCTTTTCAAGCGTGACGGCCGCACGCTGACAGAGCTTGAGTCGGAGCTGGAAATGACGCGCTTTGGGGTGATGAAGCATCTCCGGATTCTGGAGGATGCGGGTCTCGTGGTCACTCGCCGGTCGGGACGTGAGAAGTTGCACTTCCTGAATCCCGTGCCGATTCGGCTGATCCACGACAGGTGGATCGACAAATACACCGAGCGCCAGGTCTCGGCGCTTGCCGATCTCAAAAACCAACTGGAGAAAGCAGGATGATGACCACGACGAAGCAGGCACCGTCGACTCAGGTATACCGAGTCTATATCAAGGCTGCACCGCAAAAGATCTGGGATGCGATAACTGACCCGGAGTGGAATTCGCGCTACGGCTACGGTGGCCGAGGAATTTATGAACTAAAGCCCAAAGGGCGCTTTGTCACCTACACGAGTGAAGAGATGAAGCAGGGTGCCAAGGCTCAGGGCTATGAGGTGCCGGATATTGCAGTTGATGGTGAGGTGCTGGAGTCGGACCCGCCCAAAAAGCTGGTGGTGACGTGGCGGATGCTCATGGATCCCGGGATGGCGGCGGAGGGTTTCACGAGGCTCACTTATGAAATCACT
>CAZYTS010000283.1:0-3557 GCA_964649855.1 uncultured Gemmatimonadaceae bacterium | reverse complement strand
GAGCCTGTGCAACGGCGTCTGGTCCAGTACTCGCGGTAGACACTCGGTACCCTGCCTTTACCAGGTGAAAGGCGACCAGTGCTACAATATCGGGTTCGTCGTCGACAACCAGGATGCGGTCACCCGAACCCTGGGTTCCGGTCACGGGACTTCTCCCTGAATTGTCTGAGATATGGCTCGGTAAGCTTGATCCAAATGGTCCGCTCAAAGCGGTCCCTCGTTGTCAAAGTTGTTTTGCTATGGAGTCTCGACAGTTATGGTCGAGAACGGAAGCGAGGGGGCGGTCACGGTTTGGTATCAAATAGCCCCTGCGCGCAACGGCTCACGCCTTCAACGCATCCCGGGCCCGGCAGGCACCGAAAAGCTCCCTTCCACCCTTGGGCCAGAGTGCCATCCCTTGGGTGTTGCTCCACCTTGTAGCTTTTGGACCATGGCGAGGGCATACCTGAACTTAGCGATAGCCGGTCTGATTTGCGCTGTGGCGGCACCTCGGGCCCGGTCTCAATCCGCTGACGGCAATAGTGGTGCGTCGCAGGAGCGGCAACGCGTCGAGATTGTGGTGGCCTCCACCACCGACGTGCACGGCAGGATTCGTGCGTGGGACTATTTCACGCTGGCTCCTGACCCTGTGCGCGGGCTGTCGCGAGCAGCAACGATCGTGGATTCGTTGAGGACTGCCAATCCGGGTCGCGTTGTATTGGTCGACGCGGGTGATCTGCTCCAGGGCAACCCGCTCACCTACGTAGCTGCACGTGTGGATACTGGCGGCATTCATCCGGTTATCGCCGCTATGAACGTGATGCGCTACGATGCTGCAGCGGTGGGGAATCATGAGTTCAACTACGGATTGCCGCATCTCAGACGGGCGCTTCGCGACGCCACGTTCCCTTTTCTCGCAACTAATGTGAGAATGCAGGGTAGAGAGCGGCCCATTTTTTCAAAGTCGCGCATCGTGGAACGCGCGGGTATTCGTATCGGGATTGTCGGCGCCACAACGCCGGGCTCCATGATCTGGGATCGAGATAACCTGCGCGGCAGGCTTACGATCGGCGCAATCGTCCCGGCGGTCCGTTCAGAAGTCGCGGCAGTACGTCGGCGAGGCGCAAACGTTGTCGTGGTGGTAATGCATTCCGGACTTTCGGAGGCTACGAGCTATGACACGGCCAGCACCCGACTCCCCAGCGAGAACGTGGCTGCCGAGGTAGCGCGCTCGGTGCCTGGAGTCGACCTCGTAGTCTTTGGTCACTCACACCGCGAGGTTGCCGATACCTCCATTAACGGAGTCATGCTTGTGCAGCCCAGGAACTGGGCGACTTCTGTATCAGCCGCAACGATTACGCTCGAAAAGCGTGGTTCTCGCTGGAATGTCATATCCAGGAAGGGTTCGATAGTTCGGTCAGTTGGACACGACGAGCACCCCGCCGTTGTAAAAGCAGTTGTGGCAAAACACGATGCAGCAAACAGTTGGGTGAGCCAGCCGATCGGAACCACTTCTGTGGCCTGGCGCGCTGATTCTGCTCGCGTTCTGGACACTCCCCTCATCGATTTCATTCTGGAAGTGGAGCGCAAGGCTTCGGGGGCCGACCTTGCATCAACCGCTGCATTTGACCTCAACGCGTCACTCGACACCGGCGCAATCACCGTTGCCGAAGTGGCGCGGCTGTATCCGTATGACAACACGCTTCGTGCGGTGCGCATTTCTGGAGCGCAGCTGCGATCCTATCTCGACTACAGCAGCAGATACTTCAGAACAACGGGCTCCAGCGAGGCTGCGGAGTCATTGGTTGATCCCGCCGTTCCAGGATACAACTTCGATATAGTTGCAGGTGCGGAGTACGTATTGGATATCTCGCGTCCTCTTGGCCAGCGTGTCAGCTCTCTCTCGGTAAAGGGTCGAGCAGTGGCCGACAGCGACACCTTTACCATGGCCCTCAGCAACTACCGGCAGAGCGGAGGGGGCGGCTTTGCGATGTTGCGCGACGCACCCCTCGTCTATGACCGGCAGGAAGAAATCCGCGACCTCCTCATCGCCGAGGTGCGCCGTCGCGGCGTCCTGGAGCCTGAAGAGTATCATACCACAAACTGGCGCCTCGAACCTGCTACTGCGGTAGGTCCAGCGTACGCTTCCATGCGTGCCATGCGGTTTGACGCGCCCACTACTACGTGGGCTTCGTCTCCTCACCTATCAAGCGGTCGTTGGTTGCGCATAATTGGAACCAATGACTTTCATGGTGCGCTCGAACCGCGTGAAGTTACCGGAGACGGAGTCCTTCGTGGCGGTGCTGCCTATCTCATAGGAGCGATTCAGGCCGCGCGTGCAGAGTGTTCGCTTCCGACGTGTAGTAGCATCTGGCTCGACGGTGGTGATCAGTTCCAGGGCACTCCTGCGTCCAACCTGGCCCGCGGCCGTCCCGTACTGGAAATCTTCAACAGGTTCGGAATGGCAGCGGCGGCGTTAGGCAACCATGAGTTCGACTGGGGTATCGATACCCTCAAGTCACTGCTGCGGCAGACGCGGTATCCCGTACTCGCTGCCAATGTTCTCGACAGCACTGGCAGGGACGTAGAGTGGCTTCCAAATGACACGCTGCTCACCGCGGGTAACGTGAAAGTCGGCGTCATTGGAGTTATCACACTCGACACTCCCGATGCGGCTCGGCCCAGCATTGTGCGTGGTCTGCAGTTTGTGGATCCCGTTTCGATCATCGACGCGCGCGCTCGTGCGCTGAGGCAGCGTGGCGCTGATGTTGTAGTAGTCGTGGCGCACGCTGGAGGATTCTGCAATAGTTCGCCGTCGGCACGAGACTCATCGGCAGCCATCTGTCGAGGTGAAATGATCAGCGTTGCAAGCCGTCTCACAGAACACATCGACGCGATCGTGGCGGGCCATACGCACCGAGGCCTTGCCACAATGGTTGGACGAACGCCGATCACGCAGGCCTACTCACGCGGTACTGCGGTGGGTATCATCGATATCCCGTTAGGCGTTGCCGATCAGGCAGCGCGGTTCTCCATAAGGAATGTGAGACCGGATTCTTCTCCCGCTGAACCTTCCGTGGCACAGGACGTGGCACGCGTAACGGCTCAAATCGCAGAACGCTTTTCGGCAGTGGTGGCGCAGAGTGCAGAAACAATGCGGCAGGGAATCAACGGTACTCTCGGCAACCTCATTGCCGATGCTCAGCGGGTTGTTGGCAAGGGTGACGTTGCGGTGATGAATCGCGGCGGAGTACGAGCTCCGCTTGCTGCCGGGCCGGTAACCGTGGGGGGCATTTTTGAAATCGCCCCATTTGAGAATACTCTCATGCGCCTTACGCTTGGGGGGAGAAGTCTGAGGGCCTACCTTGAGGGCGTCGTAAATGCGCGGGGAATGGATTTTCACCTGAGCGGGATGAGGATCGAGGTAGATACTTCACTCGCTCGTGGAAGCAGGATCGTAAAGGCCACAATGAGTGATGGAAGCGAGCTCGATGACCGGGCCACCTACCGGCTCGTGCTGCTCGACTTTCTTGTTGAGGGAGGCGACGGGCTTGGCATCAGCGACGGAGATACGATGA
>CAZYTS010000282.1:0-3568 GCA_964649855.1 uncultured Gemmatimonadaceae bacterium | reverse complement strand
CCACCACTCGCCTTTCTTACCTGGTCGAGAATCTGGACAATGTTGGGTACACCGCCAACACGACGCGGCTCAATGTGACCGACGTGCCGGATCTTGCGGCTGGCGATCCAGCAAATACAACGATCAACTCCGGCATGGAGAGGCAGCGTACCCTCAACTACTCGGTCTCGCAATCCATTGACATCAAGGACCGTTACATCATCGATGCTGGGTACCGTCGTGACGGCTCCTCGCTCTTTGGGCCTAACCAGAGGTGGCAAGACTTCTATCGTATTGCCGGTGCCTGGAGAATCTCCGAAGACTTCCGAATTCCGGGAATCCAGGAGCTCAAGATCCGTGCAGCCCGCGGTACCGCCGGTCTCCGCCCTGACTTCGAAGACCAGTACGAGACGTACGACCTAACCGGTGGGCAGATCTCCAAGGCGCAGTTGGGCAACAGAGACCTGAAGCCGGCGATCCAGACCGAGAACGAATACGGAATCAACGTGCAGTTTGGGGATCGCTTTGATCTCGAAATCGTCAACGCACGTCGTACTACAGTGGGTGCCTTCCTGGCAGTTCCGCTGTCACTTGCACAGTCGGGTGGCTTTACAGAGCAGGTTCGTAACGCCGCCGATGTCGAGGCAAAGACGTGGGAAGTCTCACTCAACACGCGAGTGTTTGACTCGGACGATTTTGGCTATTCGTTCAGCCTTACCGGCGACAACACCACGCAGAAGATCTCGCGAATGGACTCGGCGCCATTCCGCCGGAACGCGGGTGGCCAGGGTCAGGACGTATTCTATTACAAGGAAGGAGAAAAGCTCGGTATCATCTACGGGACGCAATGGGTCAGGAATCCCGAGCAGCTCCGGGACAACCCGGCCAACTCCGGTATCAACCTGGACGACTACACCGTCAACTCAGACGGTTACGTAGTCCGCAAGGCCGTGCTCGGCACAGCTCAGGAAGCTCCTATTGCATATGTGAGCCCCGACGGCGCAACGCAGCACGTAATTGGCGATGTAAACCCTGATTTCTCCTTTGGCTTCGCCAACAACGTCCGTTACAAGAGCTTCTCAGTTTACGCCCTCTTTGACGGCGTACAGGGTGGAGACATCTACAACTTCACCAAGCAGTGGATGTATCAGGACGAACGCCACGGTTCGATGGACCAGTCAGGACGTCCACAGGCCGATCGTCGTCCGTTGGCTTTCTATTCCGCAGGTCTCTACAACGGTCTCGTGGCAAACGACCACTTTGTCGAAGACGGCTCGTATGTGCGTCTCCGCGAATTGTCGGTGGCCTACACGTTTGGTCAGAACACCATGCGTTCACTCGGTCTCACACGCTTTGCGCGTGGGCTCAAGGTCGCCCTGATCGGACGCAATGTGTACACCTGGACGGATTACTCGGGCTTCGATCCGGAAGTCACCTCGGGCGGAGATTTCAATTTCCGCATCGATGGTTTCCGTTATCCGAACTTCCGAACGATCACCGGTCAGGTCGAGATTCAGTTCTAACCACGGAGCCAATTACTGATGCATACCAGGAACTATACCAGGTTCGCCTTCGGGATTGCTGCCGTGGCCGCACTCAGCGCCTGTGCCGATCTCGATGTCGAAAACCCCAACGCTCCTGATATCGAGCGAGCGTTGGCGTCAGCAGAAGACGTAAAGAATATCGCGGTATCCACGATAAACTCGTGGTACATCACGAGCACTGACGTATACCCCTACATGATGACAGCGGTAACCGCGGACGTGTTAACCGCAAACTTCGGTAACTTTGGCATGAGGTTCAACAACCTCGAGCCACGCGCCGAGTATGTGAACAACTCCGCTGGCGGTGACCGGGACGTCACTGAATCACCATGGGAGAACAACTACGGAACACTCGGCGCGGCAAATGACGTTCTGCGCGCGATTTCGGGTGGCGTCGTGATTACCAACGCGGCAGAAACAGCCAAGTATGCCGCGTTGGCAAAGTTCTCTCAGGCTGCTACTTTCACGAACCTTGCCTTGTTTTTTGACAAGGCTTTTGTGGTCGACGAGAACACAGACGTGGCTGCAACACCTCCGGAGTTTCAGCCCTACTCTGAGGTTGCAGACGCCGCTCTAACCAAGTGGGACGAACTCATCTCTGACCTCAACGGTAAGAGCGAGACGTACGAACCCGCGGTTTTGCCGCTTGAAGCTGGAGCGCTCAACTCGGGTCTTCTCGCCCAGTTTGCAAATACCATGGCTGCGCGTACTATCGCCTACACCCCGCGCACCGGTGCCGAGAACGCAGCGGCCAACTGGTCAAGGGTCCTATCATATGCCGAGAAGGGACTCAGCGGGTCGGGACTTACTCGCTCCGACATTTCGGTAGTTGGAGACGACTGCAACGTTTGGTGCTCGTTCCTCCTGTTCTACGGGAACGAGAACACCTGGCTCCGTGTCGACATGCGTGTCATCAACATGATGGACCCGAGCCAGCCCACTAAGTTCAACGGGACGATTCCGCCAAAGGCAACTTCGGCAGACGCCCGGCTGGAGTCCGACTTCAACTTCCACAATGCGGTTATCGGTGACCCTGCACGCGGTATCTGGATGCAGAGCCCGTATTCACATAAGCGATGGGTATACCACGCGCGCACCTCGGCTACCAGCGGCGAAGGGCCTGCGCCCTACATGCTCGCAAGTGAGAACGATCTCCTGATGGCCGAGGCTCTGATCAGGACAAACGGAGACTTGCAGCGCGCGGCGGATCTCATCAACCTCACACGCGTGGGACGCGGCAATCTCCCGCCGGTAAGTGGGGCTGATGGAGCAACTGCACTGCTCGACGCCCTCTACTACGAAAGGGTGATCGAACTCATGAACACAAACGGCCTCGAGTATTTTGACGGACGCCGGTTCGACAAGTTCCAGACGGGTACGGCAAGGCACCTTCCTGTACCTGCCAAGGAGCTCGAAGTGCTGTCTCTGCCAATCTACACCTTCGGCGGAGCTAACAATGCGGATCAGAATGTTCTGGACGGCATGATAAAGAGAAACGACAGGGTAGTGTCGAAAATCTCAGCACACCGCCTCGCGGGACGCAGAGCTTCGAGACGCTAGTCGAAGCGAAGGAGATCCGAAGTAGTCAGTAAAAAAAAGAGGCGCGCTCGATCGGAGCGCGCCTCCTTTGTTTTTTTGGCCCTTGGGGCGACGTTGAAACAGACTTCAGCCGGCTTTACGCAGATTGGCGCAGGTAATGACGTTGTCGAGCTGCGTTCCACCGAGATAGACATTCACGTGATACTCCCCGCTGTTGGGGAGCTCCAGGGGAATCTCTTCGTCGAGCTGCGCGCGTCCGTTGCTCCCCACTTCCATAAGTGGAAAGTTCTCCACCGGGAGTACCGGGAGTGACCCGGCGCCGCAGCGACCCTGGACCAGGGCCCATTGGACAGTGAAGGAACTGCCACCCGTCTGCACATTGAAGCGCAGTCGCGCCCGCGCCCGCGACGGATCGCGATCCGAAGTCGCCAGCTCCGCCGTTCCATAGATGCGCGACTGAATCCGCATCGCAACACTTGGG
This sequence comes from uncultured Gemmatimonadaceae bacterium, assembly GCA_964649855.1. GTDB lineage: Bacteria > Gemmatimonadota > Gemmatimonadetes > Gemmatimonadales > Gemmatimonadaceae > CAZYTS01. The sequence goes on along the minus strand of CAZYTS010000282.1, from coordinate 25 downwards.
GAGCGAATCTGAACCGGCTGGAAAT
>CAZYTS010000281.1:0-3573 GCA_964649855.1 uncultured Gemmatimonadaceae bacterium | reverse complement strand
CGGCATGGTCGAAGCGCGTATCCTTAGCGGCGGGGGAACCACTCTTGTCCGTCTTGCTCCGGTAGGTCTTTTGAAGCAGAAGCAGCTCGTACTCCGCGAGGGCGATGCAGTCTCGATAACCGGCTACATGGTGAACGGTATGGAGGCCGACCTCCTCGTAGCAACAGAAATTCGCAAAGGCGACCAGCGGGTCGCGTTGCGCGACTCGCGCGGCAGACTGATCGAATAGAGACTCTGGCAGCAACTCGGCTTATCGAGAATCTCGCGGGCTACCCAGAGACAGAACCGGGAATGTGGCGTGACGGATAACCCGCAACGCTGTCCTGCTAAGGACCATGCCGTCGAAGAACCGTCTGGCTGGGGCACCAAGGACGGCTAGGTCGTAAGATATCTCGGACGCAAGCGCGAGGATCTCTTGTGAGGGGTCGCCATCTCTGACAGCTTCCCGCATGTTGCATTGCTTCCTCGCTTCGGTCGGTATCCACTCGCAGAGGTTGACAATCCCGTAGTCGCCACTTTGCTCTGTGACGTTCAGCACCGTGACGGTGGCGTCGCAGCGCTGAGCGAGTCGCACGGCCGTCGTAAGTGCGAGCCGGGAAATCGCGGTGTCGTTGACAGGGACGAGAATGTGACGCAATTTTCCCCGCGGTGCTGCGCGCGTCGTGAGCACCGGGGTGCTGCTTTCGCGAATCACTCGTTCTGCTACCGAACCGAGCATCCACCGATTGATCCCGCTTCTACCGTGCGTGCCCATGACGATCAAGCCGGCGCTAGCCGCCTGGGCCAGCTTTGGAATAGCCTCAATGGGAGATCCCTCTACGACTCTGACTTCCGCTTTGCGCCCCGCTTCCGACAGCGTTGATTCTACGAAGGCGCCGAGACTTCGTTCCGCATGCTGTATCGACTCACGCGATTGTCTCTTGAGTGCTTCGATTTCCGTTTCCGTGAAGTAAGGCGGCGCCTCAAACGAACTTGCATATGCCACCGTGAGCCTGCTATCCATGCACTCCGCCAGCACGGATGCCTGACGGAGCGCGTTTGCCGAAATGTCGCTGAAGTCTACGGGGCACAGGATTACGTCGAATTCAATTGTTGACATGGCAACTCCAATGTCCAAGATGCAAGTTCTCCGCAATCGTGACGATTGGAGCAGAGGGTAGCGTAGTTTGTACGGCGAGTACGTCCATATGAGGCGTGGCACGCAGCCAAATCGAGGTCGCCGGCTTTTCTGTCGCGATTTCGCCGGTGTTGGCAACCGCGCAGATGGGGCTGAGGCTGACGCCTCGACCCAGGCGCGGACAACCCGCACCCAGAAAGGTATGCGGCCCGGCGGCGCCTACATGACCAGCAGGCGGTATGACCTTCTCGGCATTTCGGAGAGTTCCTTGCAGTAACGCCACGCCGCTTGAATTGTACCCAGCACATTTCCGTCCAAAAACAGTTCACGCAGCACCTCATGCTCTCTGTATATCTGGACGTTGACGCATGCGGAAGTAAGGTTGCCTCGCTCGAAGGTGATGAGCGCTGAGGGATTGGCTTCTGAGACCAATCTCGAAATCAGGTTTGTTTCAGTGCCTTTAGGGGCGCTCTCGTCGTAGAAAACCACCGCACCGGGATGGTCCGAGAGAAACCTGGCAGCATCCGCAAAAGTGTGAGCACACTCAAGCGCTCGAACCCTGCGGTCCTCGGCAAAGACCGCTTGTGCGGACAGCAAGTCTCCACCCCGATAGCTGACCGCCAGTACGTTGAGCCCCATCGATGGCACCTGTTTGCTGGAGTCCATACGGACCGCCAAAGCTGGCTCCTCTCGTTGTGAAGGATGCAAGGACTCCGGACTGGTGACACCTCGGACGGTCGAAGTGTCACCAGCTTGCGACTTTTGCATCTTTTGTGTCAGGAAAACTGATGCCGCGGCTTCAACGCCGCCCTCCTGCAGTGAAAGGTAGACTACATGAGCGCCACAACCGAGCCCAACCCTGTGGAAGAGTTGACCGTCTACGTCGAGCAGATGCACGGCTACGAATTCAAAGTCCGATTTGACAAGCCGCAGTTTCCCGATTGGCAACTGGACGAACCGGCCCCACTCGGTCGCGACACGGGTCCCAATGCCGCTCGCGTTCTTTCGGTGGCGATTGGCAATTGCCTAGGCGCAAGCCTGCTGTTTTGCGCTCGCAAGGCGAAGATAGAAATCGGCCCGATTCGAACCGAAGTGCGGGCGCAGATTGCGCGGAATGAGCGCGGCCGACTGCGTATCGTCAAGGTTGACGTGCGCATCGACCCGGCCATAGCCGAATCGGACGAGCAAAAGGCACTTCGTTGTCTGGACCTGTTCGAAGATTACTGCCTCGTCACGCAGAGCGTCCGGCGAGGGATCGAAGTGGCGGTGAGCGTCGATGGATTTCCTTCCGGCAAGACCGGGGAAGACAACTGAAAGTGTGCGCGTCACCTGCCATTGCCGCCGGTCCGCGCCAGGTCCATGAAGCGCCGCCGCAACTCCGCCTCGCACTCAAACTGACCGCTGAACTTGCAGGTGATCATCGAAGCATCGGAACGCACTCCCCGGATCTCGAAGCAGCCATGGCGGCCTTCCAAGAGCACCGCCTCGCCCTCCGATGTGCCACCGGTGACTTGGCGGATGTGGCCGATGATGGCGGCAGTGAGGGCTTCTTGCGTCATGGGTGCGTGGTTGCAGCCGTGGATCATGCGAAGCAACTTGCTCGCGCCGATGACTTTCCCCCGCGGAATGTAGCCAACCGATGCCACGAGCCGTACCGGCAACAGGTGATGGGGACAGAGGGTCCAGAACGTGTGGCCGCGGACGATCACCATGTCGGTGTAGTCCTCATCGAAGACCGGCCATTGAGTCGGCGGCGGCTGAAACAACTCCTGGTAGACTTTTGCCACGCGGTGCGGGGTCTGGGCGAAATTGCTGTCCGCGAGGTCGACGCCGAGTCCCTCGAGGATGAGGCGGGCGCCAGCCTCGATCTTGTTCGTGTCCATATAGATAGATGTAACTTGCATCTAGTATAGCAAAGTTGTTATGTTGGCATTTTGGTGGTGAGTCTTTCCTGCGTGGTGAAACACAATGACAAAAGGCCATAAACGGATCCTGGTGGTTGGCGGCGTCGCCGGAGGCGCCTCCTGCGCGGCTCGCGCCCGACGGCTCGACGAGAGCGCGGAGATCATTGTGTTTGATCGCGGGCCGCACGTCTCATTTGCCAACTGCGGCCTCCCGTACTATGTAGGGAATGTCATTCGCGAGGAGAAGAAGCTACTGGTTGCCACACCGGAGTTGTTCCGCACTCGGTTCAATATCGACGTGCGGATCGAGCATGAGGTGATCGGCATTCACCGCGATGCCCAGCGTGTTCAGGTTCGAGAGCTGGCTACCGGACGCGTCTACGAAGAGTCCTACGACGCTCTGGTTCTCTCGCCTGGCGCCGCACCGATTCGGCCGTCGTTGCCCGGTATTGATTTGCCTGGAATCTTCACCCTCCGAACGATTCCCGACAGCCAGCAGATTCGCGACTGGATTGAAGCCCGACAGGCCAGGCGGGCCGTAGTCGTAGGGGG
>CAZYTS010000280.1:0-3597 GCA_964649855.1 uncultured Gemmatimonadaceae bacterium | reverse complement strand
ACGAAGTCTCGGCTGCCCGCGAGGGCAGCCGCGTCCTCGAGCTTCTGGAAGAGCGTCCGCCCGACCTCGTTCTGCTCGACGTAATGTTCCCGGACGCCGACGGCTATCAGATTCTCGAACGGATCAAGAGCGATGAGCGCTGGCGCGACATACCTGTCGTTATGGTCTCCAGTCTGCCGCCAGAAGAGGCGGCAGTCCGTACTCTGGGTCTTGGCGCCGCTGACTTTGTAAAGAAACCATTCAGGGTCAAGGAACTCCTGGCGCGTATCCAGGCGCAGCTCCGTATGCGGTCTATCCTGAGATCCGCAAACGACACACTGCATGACATCGAGCGTGAACTGGAGAAGGCCAGGGTGGAAGCCGAAAGCAGGCGCAAGCTCGTCGACATACTCCACGATGTCACCAACGACCTGTCGGCGGACGAGATCTACCACCTCCTTGCCAGACGCGTCGCGCGCGCCCTCGAACTCACCGACTGCTCCGTTATTCTGGCACGTGAGGGAGAACGCCCGCGCGTGGTGGCCACTGCCTTTGAGCTGGGTGGTGAGCGAGGCTTTGAACTCGAGCTCGATCGCTACCCCGAAATCCGCGCTGCGCTGGAGAGTGGAAGGCCGGTGCTCGTCGAAGACGTTCGTACCAGCCCGCTCTATGCTGCCGTACGTGAACGCTGGAAACGCGAAGGAACGAGGGTCACCACCCAGTCGATCATCGCCTTGCCCTTTGCGCTCGAACCAACCCAGGCGGGCGTCTTCTTTCTGCGGCGCAGCATCAACGAGCCACCGCTGACGCAGGAAGACGTAGAGTTCGCCGATACGGTGGTCAAAGCTGCAGTGGCAGCAGTGCAGCGAGCCCAGGTGCTCGAAATGACCATGGCCGACAACCGTCGGCTGGAGCAGCTAGCACACACTGATCCTCTTACCAAGGTTCTCAACCGGCGAGCCCTGATCGATCGGCTCGAAGCTGAAATGGGTCGCGTAAAACGGTACGAGTCCGAAGTCTCGCTGCTCCTCATCGATCTCGATCATTTCAAGGATATCAACGACAACTACGGGCATCTCGTAGGCGATGATGTACTGATTGAGATGGCGGACCTCCTGCAACAGGCGGTTCGTGCGGTCGACGTGGTGGCCCGCTATGGTGGTGAGGAGTTTGTAGTTGTGCTCCCCGAAACCGGTGCGCCTGGCGCAGCCCGCTTTGCCGAGCGATTGCGCGAAGTCATCGAGGCACACGAGTTTTCCCGGGGTTCGCGGGGTACACTGAGGCTTACGGCGAGCATTGGGGTCGCGGCCTTTCCGTCGCCGGGGCTCGAGTCAGTTGAGGACTTCTTTGCTGCCGCCGATCAGGCACTCTATCGTGCCAAAGCAGAGGGCCGCAACAGAGTTCGTAGTTAAATATCTGAGGTTGTTGAACATTCAGCCGGAACAAACCGTGCGTAGAATCGCCACTTTTCTCATCCTGACAGCAGCGGCCTGCAATGCGCCAGCCCAACAGGCCGAGCGTCAGCCTCAGCTGACGCAGAGCACCTTTGAGGGACAGCTCTGGGTACCGTCAGGATTCAAGGTTACCGAGTTTGCGTCGGTGCCCCGGGTACGCTTTATGGCGTTGGGGCCCGACGGTGCAGTCTACGCCAGCCAACCACGTGAGGGACAGGTGACGCGCCTGGTCGACGCTGACGGCGACGGCAGGGCCGAAACTCAGACCGTTGCAATAAGCGGGCTGGAGCGACCGCACGGACTAGCCTTCCACGACGGCTGGCTCTACATCGCAAACACAGGTGCAGTCGTGAGAGTCAGGCTCGACGCTTCGGGTAAGGCGATTGGTCAGCCCGAACGACTTGCCGAGTACAGTTCCGGCGGCGGTCACTGGACCCGAACGGTGATCTTTGGAGCTGATGGCGGCATGTATATCTCCATTGGGTCAAGCTGCAATCTTTGTGTAGAAAAGACTCCTGATCGGGCTGCGGTAATGCGCTACGACGCAGACGGAAAGAACGGCCGGGTCTTTTCGAGCGGACTCCGAAACGCAGTAGGACTGGCCGTGCATCCGGAAACCAGGGAGATCTGGGTCACGCAGCACGAGCGCGATAACCTGAGACCCGACCATCAGAACCTCCCTCCCGAAGAGATCAATATCCTGAGAGACGGCGCGCATTACGGCTGGCCATACTGCTACGGAAACCGCGTCGTCACTCCAGACGACGGCTTCAATAACTGGGGTCGCTGCAACGAAACTGTGCCCCCCGCACTTGAAATGCAGGCGCACTCCGCGCCTCTGGGAATCACATTCCTCGACAAGGCCACAACGTTCCCCAGCGAGTACCGCGGCGATGCGCTGGTCGCTTTTCACGGCTCCTGGAACCGCGACATCCCCACCGGTGCGAAAATAGTCCGCATCCGCGTACAGAACGGAAAACCTGTCGGCATAGAAGATTTTGTCGTGGGTTGGCAGGATGCTCAGGGTAAACGCTGGGGCCGGCCTGTCGACGTTCTTGTCTACAAAGACGGCTCTGTGCTGATCTCCGACGATCAGCGCGGCACCATCTATCGAGTGAGCCGCTGAGATGCGCCGCGCGCTTGCTGCCGGGTTGGGAATTTCGCTCCTGGCGACGAGCGCCGGGGCCCAGACGAGTCTCACAGGATCCCGACGCCCGGGGATCGACGTGCTGCACTACCAGTTCAGCGTCGCTTTCCCCCAACGCGGCTACCCTGACACACTGCGATTCCAATCGAACGTTACGATGCTCAAAACAGCGAGCGTCGAATGGGTCGAACTCGACCTCACGGATTCGCTAAAGGTAGACAGCGTCACTGTAAATGGGCGCCGTTCTCAGTATACCCACACGAGATCGCTTGTGCGTGTCAACCTGCCTGCCGGCAATGGTGACACCATGCAGGTAAACGTGTCGTACCACGGCGCCCCGCGCGACGGACTCATCATCCGCCAGGATAGCGCCGGATACTGGACGGCCTTTGGCGACAACTTCCCTGACCGCGCACGCCAATGGCTCGCCACCGTCGACCACCCGAGCGACAAGGCTACCGTCGAATGGGTCGTGCGCGCACCGCGCACCCATCGCGTTATAGCAAATGGCGAATTGCAGGAGGAGACTCCCCTTACCGGGGCAAGCTCCTCGATGCTGGCAACACGCTGGCGAACAGTGCAGCCCCTGTATACCGCGGTGATGGTGATCGGTGTTGCCCCGTTCGCTGTGTACGAACTTGGCGAAACAACCTGCTCCATGAGTGAGTTGCCGGGATGCGTGCGGCAATCGGTATGGACTACCCCGGACGTCAGACCTTACATGCCGGGACCGTTTGCTAAAGCCGGGCAGATGACCGAACTTTTTGCCCGGCTGGTTGGGCCTTTCCCCTACAGCAAACTGGCTCACGTACAGTCATCGACTCGCTACGGAGGAATGGAAAACGCCTCAGCCATCTTTTATTCGGACGCGGCCTACCGGCGCCGTTCGATGTCCGAAGGACTCATCGCACACGAGATAGCGCACCAGTGGTTTGGCGATGCAGTAACAACACGAGAGTGGTCCCACGTGTGGCTCTCCGAAGGATTTGCCACCTACTTCGCAGCACTCTGGGCCGA
>CAZYTS010000279.1:0-3607 GCA_964649855.1 uncultured Gemmatimonadaceae bacterium | reverse complement strand
TGGATTTCGATGGCTGCAGCGGTCACGGTTATCCTTGCCGGGAGCCTCCTCTGGCTCCGATCCACCGCGCGGTTCGACCCACAGTCAGCACCGGCGGTAGCTCAGCACTATCGGACCGTGCTGGGGCAGGCTGACTCGCTAAGGCTGTTGGATGGCACCCGAGTAGTATTGGCACCCCAGAGCGAACTGATCGTCCCATTTGGCTATGGGGATTCCGAGCGTGAGGTTGAATTGCGGGGCGCGGCATTCTTTGACGTCGTCCACGATGACTCCAGGCCGTTTTCCGTAAAGTCTGGTGGAGCGACTATCAGGGATATCGGCACGGTTTTTACAGTCAGAAACGATGTTGACGGCTCGCTACGGATAGCTGTTCAGGAGGGAGCGGTACTAGTGCAGCGCGAGGGGAGTTCAACCGACGAAGGGGTGCTGCTGCACGAGGGTGATCTGGCCACCATGGCGCCGGGCGAAGGGTTCATTGCAAAGCGGGGAGTAGTAGACGAAAACGAGTCGGCCTGGACGACCGGTCGACTTGTCTTTAGAGACGCTTCTCTCAGCGACGTATCGTCGGAACTGAGCCGCTGGTATGGGGTGGAACTTCAAGCTGCCGATTCGGTCATGGCGTCCCGTCATCTGACTGCCGAGTTCAGGGGCGAACCGCTGGATCAGATCGTAAGGGAGCTTTCACTGGCGCTCGGGGCGGTGGTCGATCGACGAGGCGACACTTTGGTAGTACGTTCTCGGGGGAGGTAGGGGTAGCGGCCAGGATTCCTTTGTATGGTGAGAGCTGGCTACGGCCAACTGCTGATAGCAGGACTTGTGCTTGCTGCGTCTCCGGCATTGCTGGGGGCGCAATCGTCGTGTCTGGCCCCCTCAGCAGCAAGATCGTACCACGAGCCGCTCGACCGCGTCGTCACACTCCAACAGCGGTCGCAGGACCTTCCTCTCACTGACGCGCTTAGTCGGATCTCGGAGGCGGCCAACGTGCGCCTCACTTATTCGTCTGAGCTACTGCCCAGCAACAAGAGCGTTTGTGCCAGCTTTGAGTCCGCCCCACTTGGTGATGTACTCGCCGCCTGGCTGATGGGTACCGGACTGGGGCCAATAGTGGCTGGTCCGGACAGGGTCGTGCTGGCGCCGGTGAAAACGTCGACGCGTCCGTCGTTTGGCGAGATTGTCCGGCCCGCCGAGTTGGAGGCGGTTGTTGTGACCGGTAGTGTGGACGCAATTGAAGAGGATATGCGGTCGTTCAGCAGCGACGTGATCACGCGCGAAAAAATCGAGGCTTCGGGAGCGGCGACGTTGCAGCAGGCCATTGGGGCGGCGGCGCCGGGCCTTTGGATGTGGACGCCGCTACCTAACGGTTTGCCCTCGAACTTTGGGAGTTCTCGCGGGGCCAGTTCCTTTGGGTTGAGCTATCCCAAGGTCTACATAGACGGTATAGAAGTCGCAAATCCGCTCCTGCTTTCTTCGCTTGGTCCAGACAACATCGACCGGATCGAAGTAATCAAGGGCCCGCAGGGAGCGGCGATGTATGGCTCAGACGCCATCAGTGGTGTCATCAACATCACCACGCGCCACGACGCGCCGTCGTTTGGTGGTCCGCACGTGGAACTCCGCAGTTCGGCAGGGCTGTCCGAGACAGACTACGGCGCCATGAGCGCGCTGGCACAGAGCCATTCTCTCAACCTGCGGACGGGGTCGCCGGTACGCTCTGCGAGCCTTGGTGTGGCCACGTCGAGGCTGGGGGCGTGGATTCCCGGAGCCTTCAGTCAGCAGATGATGATGAGCGCGGGAGCCAACATGGTGAATGAACGCAGCCGCTTTCAATTGACCGGTCGCTATTTCAACCAGCGCGCGAGCGCTGCGGCTTCGTCTCTCCTGTCGTTTGAGTCGGCTACAGCCATTCCCGCGAGCAGTGGCACCACATCTGCTTCTACTCGTCCAACGCTTCTAGGCACTTCGAGCGCAGCGGCTGGCATGCAGTCGGCGAGCCAGTACACACTTGGAGCCAACGCTTCGCGACAGGGTGAGCGTTGGCTTTACTCTTTTGTGGCGGGTATAGATGGCTACAGGCTGGACCAGCTCGCGCTCCAGGGTCAGCTGCGCACAGCCAACGACTCGGCGCTCCTTGCTGCCTCGGGTGGCGCAGATCGCATGACTTTCAGGGTCAGCGGCAATTCAGAGTTTGTACCGAGCGATGGTATCAGGGCGCTGGTGACAGTGGCAGTTGACCAGTCGTTCCTTCGCGATGGCACGCAGGGACTTTACTCGTGGCCGCTACCCGGTGGGATCGGAACGCAGCCTTCGTCGTGGCGGAGCAGCGGCGGAGTGATGGCGCACAGCGACGTGGCACTCGGCGGAAACCTGGTGGTGAGCGGCGGCCTGCGGATGGAGCGACACTCGGGGTACACTGCTCTCACCGAAGTGTCGGCGCTGCCGGCGCTGGGAATATCCTACACATACTCAGCAGGTCCCGCTGTGCTCAAGGTTCGGAGCGCGTATGGCAAAGCCATCAGACCACCGCGACTTTCGCGCATAGGATCTGACTGGTCGACGCAGATGCCCAGTGTTTTGAGGCTGGAGCCGGAGCAGCAATCGGGTGTGGAGACCGGGGCCGATCTTTGGCTCGGTTCGTGGTTCCGTGCTCGTGCGACGTACTTTACGCAGCGCGCCACGGGACTGATCCAGCCAGTCGGTGTGATGTCGTGGAGTGACACCGGTGCCACCAGTAGTTACGGCATGAGCTACGAACTGCAGAACGTTGGAGCTATCGACAACAAGGGCTGGGAGTTGCACGCTGGAGTTACAAGCGGGCGATTGCAGCTCGATGGCACATATACGCTGCTACAGAGCCGGGTAGACAAGGTGGCCTCTGGATATACCGGCGATCTCAGAGCTGGCGACCGGGTGCTCCAGGTTCCCTCGCGCACCATGAGTTTTACAACGTCGTGGGTGGCGCGTTCGTGGTCAACGTCGTGGACGCTATCGCGAGCCGCCGACTGGATGAATTACGACTGGCTAGCGATAGCAAGACTCAACAACTCCGCTGCATCAGATGACAGCGACACAGAGTTGCGCTCATACTGGCGCAACTATAACGGCGTGACTCGGCTGCGTGCGCATTTTACGCGTGACATCACGGCGCAGTTCGGTCTCGTTTTCACGGGGGAGAATCTTCTGGGGCAGCAGTTGGGAGAACCTGACAACGTGACGATCGTGCCAGGCCGCACGATCAGTGCCGGGCTGAGGGCACGGTTTTGAGTTCGCCGCATCAGGGTCACGCTGAGGTGCAGGAGCAAACGCTGCCGCAGGTGCTTCACTCCGTTGCTCAGCGTGCCAGCGATACGCAGCTGGTCGTAGTCTGCGCGCTGAGTCTTGTGGTGGGTGCGGCAATTCTCATCCTGGCGCCCACGTGGTGGCGCTTTTCTCTTCCGGCCGCGACGCTGATCTGCTTTTCCCTGTGGGCAATCGCCGATAGGGACGGATCTCAGCGCGTGGTGGTGCGTTTGGGCAAGGCAGTGGCTGCGGTGCTGGGAGTGCTGTGCGCTTTTGTCTTTGCCCTCACGATGCTTACGGGCGCGTTAGGCACCTGGATTTCCTAGGCGCA
>CAZYTS010000278.1:0-3657 GCA_964649855.1 uncultured Gemmatimonadaceae bacterium | reverse complement strand
GTGGGGTAAAGATCAGATCTCAAGGAGATGAGTTCAGGCTTTCGTTTGTAAAACCAAATGGGGCGGAGGTGGCTGTGGATCGAATGCTCGCGGAATCGGGGAATCCTGCAGCGCTTTTGGGAGCGCTGGAGAAGTTCAGCGACATTGGAGAGGGCCGCAGGGCTGGAAAGCGCTGGAGGGAGATATTGCCTGAACGGTAGCCACAGCTATCATCAGTCCAATCATCGACTTACGCGCTCTGACGCGTGTACCTTGTGAAGTCTCCAGGGCCGGAAACGGCGGGTGAACTCACCTCAAATGCGCCCGCAATGGCGCGCGCGACCCCGCGCATCACATTCATGCGCCACGTTGCCACCGGGCGCATCAAAACGCCGCGAGGGACGCTCAAAGAACACCGCGTTGATACGGCAGGTGTCTGCCGGGAGTTTGTCAATGAAAGACAAGAGAAGTCGCTCTTTTAGCATCCTGCCGCTCATGCTTGCGGGGCTCCTGGGCTGTAGCGACCAGTCCGCTCCGTTCAGCGATGCAATTACAGTCGATAGAATGCGCGCCGACCTCGAGTTCCTTGCCGGCGACGGAATGCGCGGTCGCCTGACGAATACTCCGGAGAACGCCCTTGCTCTCGAATGGATCAAGGCGCGCTTCCAGCGGCTCGGTCTCAAGGCGATGGGAGCCGACGACACATACTTTCACCACTACAACCTCTCGCTGGGCTCGTTAGGCCCCGGTATCAATCAGGTCATCGTAGCGCGCGGCGGATCGACTACACCATACGCATTCCCGGCGGGATTCTACCCACATCGCTACAGCGCCTCAGGGACTGCATCCGGCGAAGTGGTCTTTGCGCACTTCGGTATCGTCGCCGAGCCTCTCGGCTACAACGATCTCGCAGGTGACGTGAAGGGTAAGGTGCTTCTGGTTCTCGATCACGAGCCGGGCGAACGCGACAGCACAAGCGCCTTTGATGGCATCGTCACCTCCGAGTATACCAATCCGTTAAAGAAGGCATTGGCAGCCCAGTCAGCCGGTGCCATTGCAGTGCTCTTTGTAACTGACGTTCAGAACCACAACGCGTCCGCGGATTTTCAGGCGTCTTCAAGGAACTACTGGCCCACTGAGCCTCGACGTCTTCCTCCGTATACACTCGCTGCGTGGGCAGACAAACTCACGATACCGGTCGGTCAGATCAGGGTTGAGATGGCTGATGACATGCTGCGGAGTACCGGGAGGACTCTGGCGGAGCTGGCTCAAGCGTCGGAGTCTGAGGGCGGCTCGTCGCCGATCCCCATTCCTGGAGTCAGCGTTAGCGTCACAACCTCGGTTGAGCGCCACGCGATTCCCGACCGCAACGTCGTCGCCGCTCTCGAAGGCAGCGACCCTCTTCTCAAGGACGAGTGGATTCTGATCAATGCTCATCCCGACCTTAACGGTGCGGTGGGGGACACGATCTATCATGGTGCGGACGACAATGGCTCAGGAGTGGTTGCCTTACTCGCGATAGCGGAGGCATATGCCACAGCCGCCGAGGAAGGCGACCTGCCGAGGCGTTCGATTCTTTTTGCAGCTTTCAACTCTGAGGAGCGCGGTCCGCTGATGGGTGCGTGGGGCTACACGGAATCACCTGTAGTTCCACTGGCCAATACGGCCGCAATGATCAACATCGATATGATCGGCCGAAACGAGGAGGTGCCAGAAGACGGTGGAAACCGTTTTCGTGGGCTCCCGGTTCAAAGCAGTGAATCCAACGAGAACACGGTGACTCTCCTGGGCTGGAGTCGCAGCACTCTGACTCAATCCGTCGAACACGCCAATTCGCGCTTTGGGCTCACCCTCAAAAAGAACTATGACAATAATGCATCTCAGCTCTTGCGCCGGAGCGACAGCTGGCCTTTTCTCCAGAATGGCGTTCCCGCAATCTGGTTTCACACAGGCCTCCATCCCGACTACCATCTGACATCAGATATCGCTGCACGAATCAACTACCCAAAGATGGAACGCATTGCACGACTCGTATATCAGTTGAGCTGGGACCTGGCGCAGGCGAACGACCGACCAACGCTGCTCAATCCCCGCTCACAAGCTGGCGGAAGCTGACGGGATAAAGCAACTTTCGCGTCAACGCTCTCGATACCGGGACTCAATTCTTCTTACGGAACGCGCATGAGCACTCACATTGCCGAAGCAATCGGTGAACTCGAAAAAGTGACTGCTGATGTGCGTTCCACCTTTGCGGACCTTTCGGCTGGGCAGTTGAACTGGAAGCCGGATGCCACGCGTTGGAGCGTGGCGCAATGCCTGGATCATCTTATCGTCACCAACCGCCTGTATTTTCCGATCCTTGCGGGCGTGAGGCAGGGACGGAACCCCACCTTCTGGGAGAAACACTCGCCGCTGAGCGGCGTCTTCGGCCGCTTTCTCATCAAGGCCCTGAGCCCGGACTACAAACGCAAGACCAAAACGTCCGGCAGGTCTCAACCGGCGATGGGAGAAATCGACACCGGTATCACCGAGCGCTTTGCACAGCAACAATGCGAATTGATCCAGGAGTTCCAGGCGCTGGCCGCTGCCGACATCGATCTATCGACTTCGATCATAACGTCGCCTCTCGGAAGTTTTATTACGTACAGCATTGACCACGCGATAAGCATTCTGGTGGTGCATGAGCAAAGGCACGTGGAGCAGGCCAAAAGGGTGACAATTACGCCGGGCTACCCTCGTCGGTAGCGCGTGCCATTGTCGCTGCGACGTCTCAGCGACATCGACCTGTTCGGTAGCGAAACAAGATGCAACATGGACAATGGCAAACTCCGATCTCCATCACAGACTTGCAACGCTGTCAGACGCAGATGCACTGAGAGGGTTGATCGATCTGGCCATAGGAGAACTGCAGAAGCCCTATCTCGACCAGGAGCAGATCGCGTCGAGCCGGGTGATTATGGGTATCGATACTCAGCTCATCGAGGACGGTACGTACTTCGTGGTGCACACAGGCAATCAGTTGGCGGGCTGCGGTGGCTGGAGCAGGCGTGCAACGCTGTACGGGGGCGACCAAACGCCAGGTAGGAGCGCAAAGCTGCTGGACCCTTTGCGCGAGGCAGCGAGGGTGAGGGCCATGTACACTCATCCTCAGCACGTTCGCAAGGGTGTCGGACGCCTCATTCTGTCTTTATGCGAAGAAGCTGCGATGCAAGAAGGTTTTCGGGAAGTCGAGCTTATGTCAACGCTCGCAGGAAGGGACCTCTACATCGCATGCGGTTACCGGGCGCTGGAAGAGATATCTGATTCACGGGGCGGAGCACCGGTTCCGCTGATCCGAATGACCAAGTCGATCTGAGAGCCCTCGCTTGCAGCAAAGGAGGTCAGGGGCCGGCTACGGGGCGAGGAGGGTCGTGGAAACGGTTTTCGAGAAGCCAACCGGGATCGCTGACTTGTCGCAGTTGCGTCGTGTCGCCCCAGTCCGCGGGCCGGCAAGGCTGGGATTGGCACCCGTCGGAGGCCCACCCAATCCCGTAAGGGCACGCAACCCTCTAGCTTGAAGGGCAATTCGATCCCCGCCGGGAAATGAACCGCGATATCCTCGATTTCTACACCAACGCCCCGCTTCTCGAACTCGGACTCGAAGCCGACCGTGTGCGTGAAGCGAAGCATCCGCATAAC
>CAZYTS010000277.1:2247-3665 GCA_964649855.1 uncultured Gemmatimonadaceae bacterium | reverse complement strand
TCGAAATGTGCTTGTCCAAAAGGGCACAAACCTCACGCGAGGCCGGCCTACGCTCCTGTAGTACGTCCATAACCCGGCTCAGGGTTCGCCCCGAGTCCACAACGTCCTCCACCAGCAGAATGTGCTTGCCCTCCAATTCTGTCTCCGGATCATAGACCATCCTCACATTGCCACTCGAAACCGTCTCCTTTCCGTACGACGACACGACGAGGAAGTCCACCTGCAACGGCCGTTCGATCTCGCGCACCAGATCGCTCAAAAAGATGAAGCTCCCCTTCAGCAATCCAAGTACCACGAGCTGTCCCTTCCCCTCTCCCTCCCCCTGAGGATATGAGTCGGTTATCGCCCTGCCGAGTTCCCGCACCCGCGCCTGAATTACCTCAGGCGAGAACACGATGCGCTTGACGTTGGTACCTGGCAGTCGCGGATCAGTGCTCAATACGTTCACAAACTACAAGACGAAGCGGCCGACCGGACCGAACGGATGCCGCCTTCGCGCGGCGAATTCCAGGGATCCATATAATCTCGTCATTTGAGAGGACCACTGGCCACCCCTCGCGGTCATTTGCTGGCACCTTCTGGTCGGCAAAAAAGCGCTTTACGCGTCGTGGGGCCGCCGACTCACCTTCTGGCCCCGGCGTGACGCTGGCCATTCGATCCCCTCGCTGCCAGGCCCGCACCGTCAGAGGCACACCCGCAGGGAGCAGGGCGCTCCACTCATCCTCTGGACCCCCGTCGCGCGCGACAGGGACCACGGCAAATCGCCAATTGCCCAGGGTGACTTCGCCACTTTCAGGGAGCATCCAGACGCCAGTTGGAGTCGGCAGCACCGGCCGCATAACGCGAATCCCCTCCTTTAGCACCGTGGCCTCCCAATTTCCGGACAGCGGCACTCGGGTACCACGCCTTGTACCCAAGTCGAGCCGCGCGAGCCGGTCGATTCCGCGACGATCCAGGATTACCTGATTCGGGCCAAGCAGCGCAGGCCAGAGTTCTGCGCGCACCCTCGCGTCCCCAACAGTGAGGACCTCCCTGCTGACCAGAAGCGTCGCTCCAACGCGCCTGACCCACGGCGCAACGAGACTCTCCAGATCGCTCCGCAACTCAGCTGCTCGTGCCGAAAGCGAAAGCATTTCGTCGGCAAACGAGGGATCGACTTTGACCAGAGCTGGCAGAATCTCCAGTCTCACGCGATTCCTGAAGAATGCGAGGGAAAGATTAGTCGGATCCTCGACCCACGTCAGCGATTCACGTTTTGCATAGTTAGCGAGTTGTGCTCGCGTAGTCTGAATCAACGGTCGGGCAACATCCCGAGATTTAGCCAGCAATCCCGCCAGGCCGCGGGCTCCTCCACCGCGCATAATCCGCATCACTACAGTCTCGAGGTGATCGTCGCGCGTATGCGCCGTTACAACAAT
>CAZYTS010000277.1:0-2147 GCA_964649855.1 uncultured Gemmatimonadaceae bacterium | reverse complement strand
TCCGCATCACTACAGTCTCGAGGTGATCGTCGCGCGTATGCGCCGTTACAACAATGGAGTCGTACTCTCTGGCAACACTGCGCAGGAATCTCCATCGGCCTTCGCGCCATTCTGCCTCGCTCCGCGAGGGCGTTCCAGCGCGACCCACATGAGCCTGGAGTCCGAGTTCTTTGGCTAACCCCGTCACGAATTCGACGGACCTGCCACTGTGGGGCCCTGACATGTGATCAAAAACAGCAACGCGTACTCTGCAATCGACCCTGGCGTGCCTGTGCACCAGGTGAGTCAAACAGACCGAGTCCAACCCTCCCGAGACGGCAAGCACTACCCTGGGGTACTTGCTGGTCAACTCGGCGATTCTACTGACTGCGTCTGGTAGGAGGTCGATGGCCATCTGCCAGAAAATTTACGGTAACGTCGCGGCGTTAGCGCATTCGCGCCACAGCCAGACTTCCTTGAGGCGCGGCAACTCGGTATCTTGCCGCAACAGAATCTCCTACTCGAGACTATCGTGGAAACACACGGACCATTGGGAACACTCTGGGTTGGACTGGGCCTGGGCTTCTTTTTCCTGGCGCTCACCTGGGTAAACCTTTTGCTGGGCCACATGCTCACGCCGCTGTTCCTCATCCCCGCGACCTGGCTGATGGACGTGATGAAGAAGCGGAAAGAGTCGCGCTCCTGACACAAAGAGTGCGGGATGACGTAAGTAGTGTGGGGCGCCGATCTGATCGAGCGTCCCACTGCCGTTTCTGGGACTTCCACCGTACAACGCGGAGCTGGCAATGATGCTCGTACTGCTTGCGGTCGTGGTTCTGCTGGTGTTGTGGTTCGCGCTTTCCTACAACACACTGATTGCACTCAAGAATCAGGTGGTCAACGGCTGGAAACAGATCGATGTGCAGCTCAAACGTCGTCACGATCTGATCCCCAATCTGGTCAACACCGTTAAAGGTGCCATGAACTTTGAGCGCGAGACGCTCGAAGCTGTTGTGAATGCCCGTAATCGCGCCATAGAAGTTGAGCGTTCGGGCGCCGGTGTTGCCGCAACGGCAGCAGCAGAAGCTCAGCTCACTGGTGCGTTGTCTCGCCTCCTTGCCGTGGTCGAGGCGTATCCTGACCTCAAGGCGACGGGCAACGTTGCTCAACTCCAGGAAGAACTGACCTCCACTGAAAATCGCATAGCATTTGCGCGTCAGCACTACAATGACGTTGCAACTCAGTACAACACCAAGCAGCGACAGATTCCCACGGTCTTTATCGCGGGGTTTGCCGGTGCTTCGCCTGTTGAGCTCTGGGAGATAGAGGATGCCGCCGAGCGCGCGGTGCCCAAGGTAGAGCTTTAGGCGTCGTTAGGGTTGCGTTTCCACCGCCTCCAATGGGAGGCGGCAGTGCCCTCACGGAGGTGCAGCTATGACCGAGCCCGGTGAATCCATGGATCTGTTCAGCCAGCAGGAGCGCAATCGATCGCGCTCCCGTTGGCTCGTGGTTTCGTTCGTGCTGTTTTTTGCCTGGCTGGGCTTTGGAGCGGACTGGCTCGCTTACGCTTCAACCTCGGGCGCCGATCCTGAGAGCTATCACCATACCATTCCGTGGTTTGGTATAGCGCTCACGACGCTGGGGGGCGGGATGGCAATCTGGTCGTGGAAGTCCGGGCCCAGGAGCGTGCTCTGGTCCAGCGGCGCTGTAGAAGTTTTGCAGCCGGCGGACGACGACGAGCTTCGACTGGTGAACGTGGTCGAAGAGATGTCGGTCGCCAGCGGCCTGCCGCGGCCCAGGGTCTGGATAGTCCCGGACGACGATCCGAATGCCTTTGCTACCGGACACGATGAGCAGAGTGCTCATATAGCCGTGACGCGCGGCCTTTTGACCTCGCTCTCGCGAGACGAACTCCAGGCAGTGATAGCGCATGAGATGGGTCATGTGAAAAACCTGGACGTTCGCCTGATGACTCTCCTCGCTGCACTGGTGGGTGCAGTGGTGATTGTAGGAGACGGAATGTTTCGTATGATGCGCCACGGAGGCACACGCGGTGCGAGGTTCAAAGGTGGAAAGAAGGGAGGAAATCCACTTATTCTGGTTGGGCTTGTACTCTGGGTGCTCAGCTGGATCCTTGCTCCCTTGATCACGCGACTCCTGGCAATGTC
>CAZYTS010000276.1:0-3673 GCA_964649855.1 uncultured Gemmatimonadaceae bacterium | reverse complement strand
CACACCTCCGCCGCTCCTGCGAAGGCAGGAGCCTAGTGTCTTTTTCTCCTTTTGGCCGCGGATGAACGCTGTTGAACCGGGCGCGCTTTGAGTGGCGGCGGGGAACTACCGAGATAGAGAATTGTCAGGAACCACTCCGGACCCCGGAACGCCGAGGGCAGTTTCCGCGTACTTCCGCGTACTTCCGCGGCATTTTGGTTTTGGGTTTGCGAACGACGCTGGGTCCCGGGTCCCGGATCTGGCTCCCACGGTCGCCAGTCCGGGACATGCCTTCGTTCGCTACGCTCACTCGCCCGGGAAGTCGATGCTTTGAGGAGCGCGGCTCCTGCGAAGGCACACCTCCGCCGCTCCTGCGAAGGCAGGAGCCTAGTGTCTTTTTCTCCTTTTGGGCCGCGGATGAACGCGGAGTTGAACCGAGCGCGCTTTGAGTGGCGATGGGGAACTACGAAAGAGAGAATTGTCAGGAACCTCTCCGGACCCCGGAACGCCGAGGCAGTTTCCGCGTACTTCCGCGGCAGAAGCTAATGCCGAATCAGCGCATCCAGATGACCATGACGCCGCAGCCCGCGCCGGTCTTGTTGAATTGCGCCGGGATCTGTGAAGCACCGGTGTAGACTTCAATCGACTCGATCTGGTCGGGTGATATCGAGTTCAGATCGAAGAGCGGCATCTGGCTCGCTTTTGAGTTGTAGACCATGGCGCCGTTGAGATAGACATCGAGGTAGCACTGATTGGGCTTGGCACCAGCTCTGGCATCCATAGGGTCGAGCGCGACGACTCCCGATTTTCCGAATGCACCGCCCGAACCAAATGGAGCTCGACTGCTTATGGCCCACGACTTTCCAGCACGACCGTGCAGCACATAGAGCCCTGGCACCCTCGTTGCCAGGATATTCGCGGTGCGCATGTTGTTGAGTTTGTCGAGCATGGCGCGATCGATGAACGTCCCGATGCCTACTTTGCGACGCTCCTCAAAGCCGCTGATTCGCGAAACAATGGATTCGCTCTCGCCTTCGACCAATACCTCACCAAGTACCTGCGGCAACCTCACGAGCCGGATGTCACTGATCTCGATTGCGTCGACGTCTGCCTGAACGATCGTGGTCTCGGGCTTAAAGCCTACAGCGCGCGCTACCAAAGCATAGGTGCCCTGAGAATCCAGGCGCACGATAAAACGCCCTACGCTATCGGTAACCAACCCGACGCCGAGCCTGGGAAAGTTCAGCTGTGCTCCCGCAACTGGCGCCCTGGTGCTGTCGTTTGCCACAACACGTCCACGCACCGTAGTCTGGGCTTTGCCTTCCGCCACCCAAACGGTCGACACTCCAAACGCCGAAAGAGCAAGCATTGAATGCAGGATTGGCACTCTCATTCTGGCCTGGCCTTTGGAAGTCGGAGGGCGACGCCTATGCTCCCTTAATTACTGGTGACGGGTCGAAAGTCAAGCAAAAATGTGACGAACGGTACCGAGAACCTTTGGCGGCCGGGAGATCAGCTCCAGAGCGGCGAAGGGAGCGCAAGTAAGGTCAGCGCATCCAGATAACCATGACTCCACAGCCACCACCGGTCTTGTTGAACTGCGCCGGTATCTGTGAGGTTCCGACGTACACCTCGACCGACTCGAGCTGCTCGGGCATGACCGAATTGAGATCAAACAGCGGCATCTGGCTTTTGGAGTTGTAAACCATTGCGCCATTGAGATAGACATCCAGGTAGCACCGTCCTGCCTTTAGCGCACCACCGGGTCCAGAGACAGATCGCGTACTAGTTGCCCAGGCCCTCCCAGCTGGTCCCTGCACAACAAAAAGCCCAGGAACCCTTGACCGCAGAAGGTTGCCCGTGCGCATGTGGCTGAACTTGTCGAGCGTGGCCCGATCGATGAATGTGCCTATCCCCATCTTGCGCCGATCTTCGAAGCCGCTCATACGCGATACTATCGATTCGCTCTCACCCTCTACGAGAACCTCACCCAGTACCTGTGGCAGCTTGACGAGCCTGACATCGCTTAGCTCTACAGCATCGACATCAGCCTGTACAAAGATGGTCTCGGGCCTAAAACCAACCGCTCTCGCTACCAATGCGTAGGTACCCTGAGACTCCAGACGCGCGACAAACCGACCAACGCTGTCGGTAACCAAGCCTATGCCCAGTCGCGGAAAACTCAGCTGCACCCCCGCAATGGGAGCATTCGTGCTGTCGCTGGCCACGACCCGACCGCGCACCGTAGATTGGGCGATTCCCTTGGTTGCCCAGACGGCTGACAGAACAGAACACGCCAAAACAATAGCCGAACGCACAACGCGCACTCTCATCTCGTGCCTTGCTGGGGACGTGGTTGGAAGAGCGCCAAACGTCTCCTTAATCGCGAACCCCTGGTGCCAAGTCAAGCAAGGGGTGACGAGACGAACCAGCCCTAGCCGAATGCCGCCTGTAGCGCCAAGAGACAGAGTGCAGAAATGGTCGCCGCAGCGGGGATGGTCATTATCCAGGCCCAGACAATCCGTCCGGCCACCCCCCAGCGTACCGCCGACAGGCGCGTGGTCGCCCCCACTCCCATAATGGCCCCAGTGATCGTGTGCGTAGTGCTCACTGGTATCCCAAAGCGAGTCGCGAGCAGAATCGTAAAGGCTCCTGCGGTTTCGGCCGCGGAACCACCAACGGGCCTGAGGCGAGTGATCCTGCTCCCCATGGTGTGGACAATGCGCCAGCCGCCAAAGAGAGTTCCTAACGCAATCGCCGTGTAGGCGCCCATCTCGATCCAGAGCGGTATATGGTCGGCGGTGGGAAGATAGAACAGCTTGTGCCAACCCTGTGCATCAACGAACGCAGCCTGGGCGGAAACCAGGAGTCCCGCAATGATCCCCATCGTCTTCTGAGCATCATTCGCACCGTGCGAAAGTGAAAAGAGCGCGGCGCTCAAGAGCTGAATCTTGCGAAACATCCCGTCCACACGGCGCGGCGAAACGTTGCGAAAGGCCCAATAGATCGCCGTCATGAGCACGAACCCCGCCACCATTCCAATGATTGGCGATAGAAAGATAAAGGCAATGGTCTTTATCCAGCCCGCAGGTATGATCGCGGCAAATCCAGCGCGCGCCACAGCAGCCCCAGCGTAACCCCCCAGCAGTGCGTGCGACGAACTGCTTGGAAGGCCGTACCACCACGTAATGAGATTCCAGATTATCGCGCCAAGCAAACCGGCAAGAATCACGTTAGGCGTCACGGCCGACACCTCGATCATCCCACTCCCAATGGTCTTTGCCACGGCCGTGCCAACGGTAAACGCCGCCACAAAGTTGAAAAAAGCCGCCCAGACGACTGCGGTAAGCGGCGACAGCACACGAGTGCCTACTACGGTGGCAATCGAATTCGCCGAATCATGAAACCCGTTGATGAAATCAAAGACGAACGCAATCGCTACGATTACGATCACATAGGTGACCACTTGAAGTCGCCCCCTCTATGAATTTTTGAGGGAGATACTCTCAAGGACGATTGCCACTGTCTGGCAACGGTCCAGAGTCTCCTCGATCGTATCGTAGATTTCCTTCCACTTCATCACGTCGAGTGGATCGGGCTGGCCCGCAAACAGAGCTCCCATTCCGTCGTGATAAATGGAATCTCCCTGAGCCTCCAGGATCTTTACCTCTCGCGTGGCCAGAGCCACAGCCCT
>CAZYTS010000275.1:0-3756 GCA_964649855.1 uncultured Gemmatimonadaceae bacterium | reverse complement strand
GGGTCATAACAACAATCTACGTTACGCGCTGCACGCTGCACGATCCCGCCTCCCCACGACACGCCCCGCTCCCGCGAAAGGCGTGCCGTGAAGTGCATCTGAGGCAGTGTGTCCCGTATCAGCAGTCTACTTCAACTCCTCCACATCTACAAGCTTTCCTGTCCTAAGCACAGAATGGCGATGACCAAAAGCAAAATAGAAAACAATGCCGATTGCGAGCCAGATCGCAAAACGGACCCATGTGATCCATGGCAACTGCATCATCAGGTACAGGCACGCAGCGACCGATATCAAAGGAGTAAATGGCGCGCCCGGCACCCTGAACGGCCGGTGCCTGTTGGGCTCCTTGTAACGAAGCACGATCACGCCAATCGAAACGAGAACAAAGGCAAAGAGGGTCCCGATGTTGGTGAGATCGACCACCTCAGCGATATTCGCAAATGCTGCAAATGTCGCGACAAATGTTCCGGTAATAATGGTGCCCACCCACGGAGTACGGAAACGCGGGTGCACCTTTGCAAAAAACTTGGGAAGGAGGCCGTCGCGCGCCATCGAATAAAAAATCCTCGGCTGGCCCATCTGGAAGACCAGGAGCACGCTGCCCATGGCAATAACTGCACCTAACGCAATTATGAATCTGGATGCGTTCAGCAGCATTGGCGGACCGTCGGCAAGTTGCAGAGCCGTGATCATGGGCTCAGGTGTGCCCAGACCCGTCCATGGCGCCATCCCTGTGAGTACCGCCGAAAGCGCGATGTAGAGCACCGTACAGATCACGAGCGAGGCGATAATACCAAACGGCATGTCCTTGGCCGGATTCTTGGTCTCCTCCGCTGCCGTTGAAACCGCATCAAAACCTATGTACGCAAAAAAGATGATCGCCGCGGCCGCTGAGATTCCCTTGAACCCGTTTGGGGCAAAACCGCCGTTTATGGTCGTCCAGTTGGATGGCTTTATGAGAAAGACTCCGACCGCGATAAAGAAGAGAATCACGAGAATCTTGAGAACGACCATCCAGTTGTTAAAGGTCGCCGATTCTTTGATCCCGATTATCAGCACCACCGTCATAACAAAAACAACCAGTGCCGCCGGAAGGTTTATGATCACCGGGAGTCCAAAAAGGTGCGGTGCACTCGTCCAGGCAGACGCCAGGAATTGAGTTGGCGCATCTGTAGCACCGGCAGCCACTGCATTGAAGGCCTCGTAGGCGCTGCGGTAATCAGTACCCAGCCACGCTGGTATATGCAGCCCCAGATGCGTCAGGAGCTCACGAAAATGTCCGGACCATCCGATGGCCACACCTATGTTACCAACTGCGTACTCGATAATGAGGTCCCAGCCGATGATCCAGGCTACAATCTCGCCGAGTGCTGCATAGGAGTACGTGTAGGCGGAGCCGGAAATCGGCACCATGGCCGCAAACTCAGCATAGCAGAGAGCCGCAAAGCCGCACGCAAGAGCCGTGAGGAGGAAGGAGAATACGATTGCGGGGCCCGCGCCTGGACGCAGAGCGTCTCCCACTATCGCTGTCCCTGTAGTGGCAAAAATGCCCGCTCCAATCGTGGCGCCTACTCCCAGGGCAGTAAGGTGCCACTTGTTCAGAGTACGCTTGAGCTGCGTACCATGCGACACGTCGGCTTCGATGTCCGCAGCGGATTTTCGAGCAAATATCGATTGGCTCATCTGATGCTGTGTAGAGTGACAAGGTAGCCACCGTGCGCGGTCACCCTGGTTCTGGAAAAGACAATCGGGTAGTCGGATTGTCCACTGGACACCCAACTACCCGATTTGCCCGCTATCTCATCCCGCGTCTCAGACGCGCGCTTCGGACGTACTCTGGATTCGCATTCCGTAGAAGGAACGGTATACGAAATACATCGAAACCACGAGAAATACCGCCGCGAGAATGTGCGTAAGTGCCGATCCCTGTCGCCCCGTAAGGCTTACCGCCAACTCCACGGCGAGAAGCCCAAAGAGCGTCGTGAACTTGATCACCGGGTTGAGAGCTACAGAAGAGGTGTCCTTGAAGGGATCACCCACCGTGTCTCCAACGACCGTGGCGGCATGAAGATCCGTGCCTTTCGCCTTTAGCTCCGTCTCCACGATCTTCTTTGCATTATCCCACGCACCACCTGCATTGGCCATAAAGACCGCCTGATAGAGACCAAACAGGGCGATCGAAATCAGATAGCCAATAAAGAAGTAGGGCTCGACGAATGCGAAAGCGAGCGTTGCAAAGAAGGTCGCCAGGAAGATGTTGAACATCCCCTTCTGTGCGTAAAGCGTGCAGATCTCCACGACTTTCTTGGAATCTTCCACAGAAGCTTTCGTCACGCCTTCGAGCTTGATGTTTTGCTTGATGAATTCGACCGCACGATATGCGCCGGTGGTAACCGCCTGAATCGAAGCGCCCGTGAACCAATAGATCACCGCGCCACCAGTGACGAGGCCGAGCAGGAAGGGCGGGTGCATCAGCGAGAGGTTCGGCAGAAACTCGGGCTGAAGTCCCTGGGTGAGCAGAACCACAATCGAGAAGATCATTGTGGTAGCACCCACAACTGCCGTACCGATGAGCACCGGTTTGGCTGTCGCCTTGAACGTGTTCCCTGCTCCGTCGTTCTCTTCCAGGTGTTCCTTGGCCTCAGTAAACCTCGGCGCAAAGCCAAAGTCCTTCTGCAGCTCGTCTTGGATCCCCGGAACGTCCTCGATCTGCGAGAGCTCGTACACACTCTGCGCGTTGTCAGTCACGGGACCGTAGGAGTCAACGGCTATGGTTACCGGTCCCATACCCAGGAACCCGAACGCCACGAGACCAAAGGAGAAAACCGCCGGAGCAAGCATCAACTCGCCCAGACCCTGGATCGAGACCAGGTACGAGATCCCCATCAGAACAACGATGGTCATACCGAGCCAGTACGCCGAGAAGTTACCGGCAACGAGCCCCGATAGAATGTTGAGCGAGGGCCCTCCTTCGCGCGACGAAGTCACGACTTCCTTGGTGTGACGCGACTCGACTGAAGTAAAGACTTTTACGAACTCGGGAATGATTGCGCCCGCAAGCGTACCGCACGTGATGATGAGAGAAAGCTTCCACCAGAGCGTCCCGTCTGCTCCCAGGTCGCCGATCAAGAGCTTTGACGCAACAAACGTTATGATCACCGATACGATCGAGGTTAGCCACACGAGACGCGTGAGCGGTGCCTCGAAGTTCATCTTGTTGACGTCGCCATACTGCGATCTGGCCATCGCTTCGTTGATGTAGTACGAGAGACCAGAAGCAATGATCATGAACACGCGCATCATGAAGATCCACACGAGCAGTTGTACCTGCACACCTGGATCAGAGACAGCGAGAAGAATGAAGGAGATGAGCGCGACTCCGGTAACACCATATGTCTCGAAACCATCGGCCGATGGGCCCACTGAGTCGCCAGCGTTGTCGCCGGTGCAATCCGCGATAACACCAGGATTTCGGGCGTCGTCTTCTTTGATTTTGAAGACGATCTTCATGAGGTCTGCGCCTATGTCCGCGATCTTCGTGAAGATACCACCTGCAATTCTGAGGGCGGCAGCTCCAAGCGACTCACCGATCGCAAAGCCAATGAAGCACGAGCCGGCGTATTCACCCGGTATGAACAGGAGGATGAGAAGCATCAACAGCAATTCGACCGAAATGAGCATCATTCCGATCGACATCCCCGCCTTGAGCGGAATGGCGTATGCCGGGAAAGGTTTGCCCTTGAGCGCGGCAAAGGC
>CAZYTS010000274.1:0-3769 GCA_964649855.1 uncultured Gemmatimonadaceae bacterium | reverse complement strand
CCAATCGTCGTGTAGGTGTACGCGACTCCAGCAGCATCCCTCAACGCCGCGTCGAGCTGCAATGCCTTTTGTCGCGTGTAGTCCAGGCTCGAGCCTTCTGGAGTCTCAAACTGAACGATGAACTCCGAATCGTCGGATTCGGGCATAAATCCTCCCCCAATGAAGGGGAACAGGAGGAATGCCCCAATGAACGAGGCGAAGGCAATTCCGATTGTTGACTTGCGATGCCTGAGGGCCCAGTCGATTACACCGCGATAGCCTTCGGCTAGGGAGTCAAACCACTCGTTGAAGCGAGCGATGCCGCGAGTTAGAAAATTGCCAGTGTGGTGTCCTGAAACGTGTGGGTCTACGCCCCACGACGCCGAAAGCATTGGCGTAAGGGAGAACGAAACGAACAACGAAACGAGTACTGCCCAGGCTACCGTCAGGCCAAACTCAAAAAAGAAGCGCCCTATGATTCCGCCCATGAACGCAACCGGCACAAAGACGGCGACAATCGACAATGTTGTTGCCATCACCGCCAGTTGAATCTCCCGCGTACCCCTGAACGCGGCTTCGCGATAGCTCTCACCCGCTTCGCGATGACGCACAATATTCTCGATCACAACGATCGCATCATCGATCAGGATACCGATGGAGAGCGACAAAGCCATCAGCGTAAGAACGTTGAGCGTAAAGCCCAGCGCGCCCATAAGCACAAAAGCAGAGATGACAGATACCGGCAGTGTGAACGACGTGATTAGAGTCGCCTTCCAGTCGTTGAGGAAGAGCATGACGATGATGACCGTCAGAATTGCGCCGAGCACGAGTTCGTGTACGACGTCTTCGACCGACTGGCGAATGATGACGGAATTGTCGCGCACCACCTGGAGTTCGGTGCCGGCGGGAAGCTGGCCGCGTATCTCTTCTATTGCCTCGTTGACACCGTCGGCAACGTCTACAGTGTTGGCTCCCGAAATCTTGAGAATGTCGAGCGAGACGGCTCGCCTCCCGTTTACCAGTGCGAGCGATCGTTCTTCTTCAGTTCCCTCCTCAACCAGAGCAAGGTCGCGAAGACGTATCTGTGTACCATTCCTGTTGGCCACTATCACGTCATTGAACTGCATTGGATCTGTGATGCGACCAGTAACGCGCACAAGCGTTTCTGTGGAGCCGCGTTCGAGGCGACCCGCAGGGGCATCCAGGTTCTGCGACTGCAAAGCAGCTGTTATTTCGCTGACAGACACGCCTAACGACTGCAGCTTGGCCGGTTCCAGATAAACCCGGATCTCGCGCTCCAGTCCCCCCGCCAGACGCACCTCGCCAACCCCGCGCACTGTTTCCAGAGCACGGCGTAATTCTTCGTCTGCTATGGATGTGAGCTGAGGAAGCGGTGTAACATCAGATGAAATCGCCAGCGAAATGATCGGCATGGCCGACGGATCAAACTTCTGAACTATTGGCGGATCGATTGCGACAGGAAGGTCGCGTCGTATTGTTTCGATCTTGGCGCGCACGTCCTGAGACGCCACATCCGAATTGCGCTCGAGGTCAAATTCAATGACCACGAGTGAAACCCCTTCGAGCGACTGCGACGTTATACGGTCTACGCCTTCAATGGGATTGAATGCCTGTTCCATCCGCTCGGTCACTTCACGTTCAACAGTTTCGGCGCTGGCACCGGTATACGTGGTTTGAACCACTACAACCGGTATGTCCACCGAGGGGAAGAGATCGATGGCCAAACGTCGATAGCTAAAGAGGCCGAGTACGATCAGCCCCAGCATCATCATTGTCGTGAAGATGGGCCGGCTAATGGCTACGGCACTGAGTCCGCTACCACCCTTTTCCTGGGCTTCATCTTCCGTGAGGTGTTCTCTGTCGCTAGCCATCGCTACTTCTCCTTGCGCGCAGCCGCAGAGCTATCCGGTGCCTGACTGTTGTCAGTGGGGCTGGTCCCTTGAGCAGCAGGTCCTTCGTCTGACGCCACCACTACTCTCTGGCCTGCGGCAAGCGACGGTACCGGTCGGGCCAGCAGCCGTTCACCCGCCGCAAGACCCGTGAGCACCGCCACGAGTCCAGCCGCGTCATCGCGAGGACCGAGCGTAACCGAGCGTCGCGAAAGCACGCCATTTTCAACTACAAAAAGAAAGGCGCTGTCGCCTGATGTCATGGCTGCAGTAATCGGCACGGTAACCGCGCCACGCAGCCGGTCACCCTGCACCTGGCCTCGTGCATATTGTCCCGCAGTGATTTCGCCTTTAGGGTTGGGCAGGCTTATGTGTATACCGACCTGACGGGTTGACGGATCAGCGGCGGGATCCTTGCGGGCCACTTTGCCGGCGAACTCGCGGCCGGGAAAGGCGCTGAGCCTGAATGCTACGTCCTGTCCAATGCGCACTCGACCGGCGTCATCTACAGGAATCCGCCCTGTAAGTTCAAGGACTGTTGTGTTGACTACAGTCATGATTGGGTCACCGGGCGAAACTGCTTCACCTGGCTCGGTGGGTCGATCGCTTACGATCCCGGTGAGTGGCGAGGTGACAGCTGTGTATCCCGCAGCCTCAATTGCAGCTGCTGCCTGAGCTTTGGCGGCAGCCAGCTGAGCTTCTGCCGCAGCAAAGGTGGCTTCTGCATTTTCGTATTGGACTCGCGAGATGGCCCCAGCTTCATAAAGGCGTTTCTGGCCGTCTCGCTGAGTTCTGGCCACTGCGAGCTGTGCTTCGGCAGCCGCAATGGCAGCCTCGGCACCGGCAGCCTGGCTGCGGACTCCCGCGGCCTCTATTGTGGCGACCCGCTGACCACGCTGAACTCGTGATCCTCGATCTACACTCATCCCTGTAAGGGCACCCCCGACCTGTGCCATAATCGTCGCCTTTTGTGCCGGCTCCAGCGAGCCTGTCACTGAGATACCCGTCGCTACGTCGGCTATCTGCGCTGTCGCAATGTCCTGGGGAGAGAGAACTGTTGGCGCCACTGCCGTCGAGTCTGTCGACGCCCCTTCTCCCGGCGAACAACCCAATGACAACAACGCAATAACCGCGGCGACGGGCAGAAATCTTTTCTCTCTGCTGCTCAAAGATGCCCGCAGAGTGGTGGAACGTGTAATCAAGTGTGGCATCAAACGCTCAATGAGTGTTGTCTGGTGCAGGAGCAAACCCTTGCACGAAAAATAGAGGGTGACACGCTTCTGCTCTGCCCTGGCCGGCCGAAACCGTGAGTGCTGCCAACGGGCAGCGACTCTTACACCAGCGCCCGCCTTAGGTGCGGATTGGAACGCACTCACAAAGAACGCAGAACCGGACCGGTCTGTTCGGCGTTTCGACGGTTCGACATTCCGGGCTTCGAAACGCTTCGGGGCCGCGACGGCTCAACGCTTCGGGATTTCGAGAACCTTGCAAGGGCTTAGAGAGGCCTCGCGGATTCGAGAACTTCTAAAATTACCCGTTCTCCGGGGGATTCTCTTGCCTGCGCTCCAGAATTCCTTCGAGCGCGTCTCGACCCTCGAGCTGCTCCACTGCTGCCCCGGCCACGTAAGCTGCCCGCGCCAGGAGCTGCGAGGCGACAGATAGAGTAAGGAGCATGCAGACAATTGTAAGCAACGCCGTCATCGGCCGGTCGACCTGTTGACCCACAAGCACGCCGATAATAACGAGCGTCGTTCCGATACCGCCTGCCTTGGTTGAGGCGTGCATCCGTTGAAATGCATCGGGCAGGCGCGCGACACCAATACCGCCAATGATTATGAAGGCGATTCCAGCGCTCATGAGCGTGGCAGCTATGACAGTGC
>CAZYTS010000273.1:0-3788 GCA_964649855.1 uncultured Gemmatimonadaceae bacterium | reverse complement strand
GATCGTACTTGACTTGCACACAAGTCTCGCCCACTTCTGTCGGGTACATTCATTGCGAAGATAGTGACGGTGGGTACTGTAGAGCATTTGGGGGCTTTTGCAATCCTACGTTAGTAGCGAGCGATCTACTCGCCGACGGCACCGTCAGACGGGCAGTCGACGTCAACGCGTCCAATGTCTTCAATCACTTGCCTGTGCTCCGGTCGGCATCACCCGCACCGGGCGCTGCACCATCAACAAGCGTGCCTTTCTGGGAACTTGGAAGGACGTATACCAGAGACTGCAAAGCGAACGTGGTTGCACGGAGTTATCTCTCGGAAACAGCGGATCGGATTAGAAGCGACGCTGCGATCATCAGAATCTGAAGTCCACTTTGGCTCGGAGTGTAGCGGAGAACCTGGTTACACTCCGAGTGCCCTGTTCGTACTTGCGGCATGCGAACCTGATTCTGACAACTATGTTTCCCTCACGCCAAACCATGCTATGTTCGTGCATCCTCACACTGTTGTGCGCACTAGATGCTCGGGCTTCCAATTCCATAGCGCGGATTACAGGCCGCACTATCTCGGCAGCCGGCGTGGTAGCAGGCGCGGAGGTAGTCATCCAATCCACTGGCGAGGCGGAGCGTTCTTTCCGAACAACGAGTGATTCCGCAGGCGTGTTTGCCTTTGCCAACGTGACGTCGGGGGTCTGGCACCTAACAGCGCGACGCGTTGGATACGAGCCCGCCACTCTGGAGCTCACGCTCTCAGATGAGGTACGAGATACAAACGTCGTCGTGCATCTTAAGGCGATAGCTCAGCCATTGGACCCGGTTGCAGTCGTCGATGAGGGCGTCGTGCCCGCGAGATACGGGAGCTCGTCCCGGCTGCACGAGTTCTATCTCAGGCGGTCACGTGGTGTCGGGCGCTTTTTTACACGCGAGGACCTCGAAGAATTGACGAGTGGCCGAGTAGCAGGAATCCTGAGGAAAGTGCCAGGAGCCCGAGTCCGCGTGGAATTGAATGGGGATGTCTCTGTCAACTTTGCTCGCTGTAGCGCATCTCAGCTCAGACGCTCCGGCAGCCTGGAATCGATCGCATTCGGACGGGGCGGTGACTCGAGCGCCACAACTGCACTGTTCCTGGATGGAATGCGTATCTCATCGCAACAGGCTGGAGAGACCCTTGGTTCGCTACGGCTCAGCGAGATCGAGGCGATAGAAGTGTATCGCGGTCCAACGGAGTTGCCCTCCGTGGCTATGGGCAACGCGTGCGCAGCAATCTTTATCTGGTCACGGTTTGGCGCTGATACCACCCAAAGACGCTAGGTCATAAGTTGTGGATGGCAGATGCAGCACATCCACAATTGCGCTGTGGTGCGCACAGCGTCGACCTGAACCAAAGTCCTTCAAATGCGACTCCTCAAGCGTCACCCCTTTGTTGTGCTGGCTGTTGTAACCATCGCCATTGGCGCACTCTGGCATTCGACCCTGATACCGGCGTCCGTGCGAACACCACTCTCGCCGGTTGTTACGGCCATTGGTTACCCCTTCATTTCGGCCATGCGGTTCGTCAGCCGAAACATTACTCCTTCGGCGTTGTCACCGGTGATCGGAACGTTCCTGGGACTTGCACCCTATGTCCTCGCAGACTGGTTGTGGAGGAGGCGACGGCGCGTAGCCTGACCTATAGCTCGATTGTGACTTCCTGGGCATCAACATGAAGCGTGCAGGGCGTGCCACTTTAGTCGAACCCCTGGCAGTGCTGAGTTTCCAACAGGCAACCGGCTGACGGCCGGTCACTCAGGCAGCGGGCAGACAACTATCTCGCCGGTGGCGGACTGCACATAGCACGTGTAGTGCACCAATACGCCGGGAACCTTGGCGCCGTTCTCCCATTCTATCGTCCGCCTTCTCTCGTTGGCCGTGATCGTGAGTTTGGCAGTATAAGGATCCGGCGGATTCACCGTGCCGGCTCGACGGTATTCATGTCGCAGACCCCTGAACTCCTTCGTGTCCTGAAGCGCGAACAATCCGTCACGGACACCAACAGGAGTATCTCCACTCCACGTAACGGTAGTGGCTACGCATGTCTCTCCAGCGCTTTCAGTGCAAGTCGCAACACTAAAGGTCGACGACGCCGAGTCGACGACCAGCGTTGAGCGCATTCCTTGGCCACCTTCGTAGCTGGACTCTTCGAGAACGATCCGGGCAGGAGCGCCAGGGGCTGGAACCCCGACAGGACTCTCGCCGTCACCACAGGCCAGTATCAACCCTGGCAAGGCTCCAGACAAAATTGACTTTATAAAGGCCATGTTCGTGTCCTCCTTTACAACGGACACGTGGCAGGCTTCGTCCCCCTCAGACCTGGAACCACCTGACGATTCCAGGCCTCAGGGACGAACCGTTTGGTCAGGATTCCCCTTTGAGAGCGTTCCTGACAATGGGGGCCACGCGTGTCCCGAACAGCTCGATCGAGCGCATGATCTGGCTGTGCGGCATGGACCCAACACTGAATTGCAGCAGATACCTGTCCTGACCAAAGATGTCGTGCTGCCTGATGATCTTTTCAGCGACGGTCTCAGGATCGCCCACAACGTAGGCACCTTCGGGGCCAGTCAGCGCATCAAATTGAGCACGGGTAGCCGGAGGCCAGCCCCGCTCACGGCCAATTCGTGTCATGACTGCCGCGTGGGCAGGATAATATTCATCTGCGGCTTGTTTGTCTGACTCGGCAACATATCCGTGCGCATTGATACTGAGCTTGAGCGTCCCAGGATCATGACCAGCGCGCATCGCGATATCGCGATAGAGGCGGGCAAACGGCGCGAAACGTACAGGTTCCCCCCCTATTATGCCGAGCGCCAATGGAAGTCCGAGGCTTGCCGCGCGAACCACCGACTGCGGCGTACCGCCCACGGCAATCCAGACAGGTATTGGATTCTGGACTGGACGAGGATAGACGCCTAGTTCGCGGATAGGGGCGCGATGCGTTCCTTGCCATGTAACGCGCTCGCTCTCGCGAAGTTTGAGCAGCAGTTCGAGCTTCTCGGCAAACAGCTCGTCATAGTCATCGAGGCTGTAACCAAAGAGCGGAAACGACTCGACGAACGAACCGCGGCCGGCCATGATCTCGGCGCGACCATTGGAAATAAGATCGAGCGTGGCAAAGTCCTGGAAGACTCTTACCGGATCATCCGAACTCAGGACAGTCACCGCACTCGTGAGACGAATCCGTTTAGTGCTTCTCGCAGCCGCAGCCAGCACAATTGCTGGTGCCGAGACTATGAAGTCCGGTCGGTGGTGCTCGCCGACGCCAAAGACATCGAGCCCGACCTGGTCGGCCAGCTCGATCTCTTCGAGCAGGTTCTGCATCCGTTCCTGTGCCGTGATCGACTCGCCCGTGACCGGATCGGGGGAGTTTTCGGCGAATGTGTAGACGCCCAGTTCCATCCCGAATAATCACACAGTGACCGCTCCCGCGGAGGGTGGTCTCGAGGACGCGGCCCGGCGTCACCCTGGCAGGCAGGAGAATGAACCGAAGGACGGGGCAAGTGCGCGTGAGTATGAGACGACAATGACACAAGCGTATCAGGCGTCTCACTCGCACTCCACCTAAATGACACGAGCATCCTACGCCTCAACCGCGTGGCTATTGATTGGGATAACGCGCCACTCGGCAATGGGCTGGCTGACCATGGCGGACGGAAGGTTGCAGTTCAGCATCGAAGGCGAAGTGGTCTTTGACCTGAATGCGGCGGCGATTCAGAGTGTGAACTATCCATGGTACTACTTTTCCGGTGGGGTA
>CAZYTS010000272.1:1726-3839 GCA_964649855.1 uncultured Gemmatimonadaceae bacterium | reverse complement strand
GACGTTGCCGTGGTGCTGGACCTGATGATCCATGACATCGACCTCCTGCTGACGCTGGTGAGGAGTCCTGTCAACGAGGTCGCGGCGGTTGGAATTCCTGTACTAACCCCCTTTGTAGACATTGCCAACGCAAGGCTCGTATTCAGCTCCGGAGCCGTAGCTAACATTACTGCGAGCAGGGTCTCGCGCGAGCGCACCCGCAAGTTGAGGATATTTCAGCCTAGCGGCTATTTATCTCTTGACCTGTCGGCGGGTAATGGTGAGTTCTACAGGATCAAGGAAGGCATTGACCTGGCAGAACTGGCCCGGTCTCCGCAGGAGATTGCAGCATTCGTGGAGCGTCTATCGCTTGACGCACCGGAGGGAGAACCTCTGCGCCTGGAATTCCAGAGTTTCGTTGACGCCGTTCGTGGCAAAGCGCCGGTTGCAGTAAGCGGGAAAGACGGCCGCGACGCTCTTGCAGTAGCGCTCGAAATCGTCAAGGCGATCGAGAGCAGCATACCATCGCTGGCGGGTGGGCTGGAGTTGCCGCGTGCGTAATGTTCTGGTGATCGCCGGAGAGGCATCCGGTGATCTTCACGGCGCCGGATTTGCCCGGGCACTCAAGGCCATGCGCGAGGACGTTCATCTCGTTGGGATGGGCGGACACAACATGGCGGCTGCAGGCGTCGAGTTGCTGGAGGACGCGGACAAGATGGCCGTCATGGGGTTTGTCGAAGTTATCCGCAAGATCCCTCACCACTACCAGCTGCTGCGGCAGTTGGAGCGCCGGCTTGCGAGTGGGGATATCTCCCTCGTGGTAACGATCGACTATCCCGGTTTTAACATGAAGGTCGCTGCTGCTGCGCGACGCTACGGCGTACCGGTTCTCTACTACATCACGCCCCAGGTGTGGGCCTGGGGAGCAGGACGCCTGCCCAAGCTGGCTCAGCTGATCACCAAGGCTGCTGTCATTTTGCCCTTTGAGGAAGAACTGCTCCGGTCACACGGGATAGACGCCACCTTTGTGGGTCATCCGCTGCTCGACCGCGCCGAGGGATTACCAGACAGAGAAAGCGCACGCGCTAGCTTTGGCATCGAGCCTAATGAAAAATTGCTTGTACTCTTTCCCGGGAGCAGGCAGCAGGAGATTGCCAGACATCTCGACGACTTTGTAGCTGTGGCCAGACTGGTATCTTCGAGCGTGTTGAGATTGCGCGTACTCGTCTCGGTCGCGCAAACGGTGCAGGTAGACCCCGCCCGCTGTCCATTCCCGATGGTGAGAGACGCGTCGCTGCCCGTGCTGCGCGCGGCCGACGCTGCGCTCTGCAAAAGTGGAACAACAACGCTCGAAGCAGCTGTTGCTGGCTGTCCCATGGCCGTGGCATATCGTACCAGCGCATGGACCTACGCGCTGGCAAAACGAGCCGTAAAGATTCCTCGAATCGGACTCGTGAATGTCGTGGCGGGTAGGGAAGTAGCCAGAGAGTTTGTGCAGGATGACCTCAAGCCACCGGTAGTTGCTGCGGCAATTACAGAGCTCTTGCAGCCAGGCTCCGAGGCGCGAGAAGAGCAGCTTAAAGGTCTGGCCGAGGTCCGCCGGAAGCTAGGCGAACCGGGCGCTTCCGAACGTGTAGCGGCGATTGCCAACGAACTCCTGGAATGACAAGCGAACGCCCGCACAGCTCCCAAAAATCCAGACGCTTCAGGATTGCCGTCGCGTCGGTGATTGGCACCGTGCTGGTACGGGCCCTGGGTCTCACGTGGAAGATCAGGTTCGAGAATGAAGCGAGATGGTACGAACTCCACTCTGGTGGTAAAGCGCTTGCCCTGGCCCTATGGCACGGTGAGCTTCTCCCTCTTACCTGGTGCCACAGGAAGTTTGGAGTCTCAGCACTCATTTCGAGCCACGCAGACGGAGAAATAATTGCCCGGATCGTAACCTCGTTAGGTTTTACTCCCATACGAGGATCCACCAGTCGCGGCGGTGCGCGTGCGCTCATGGAAGCAGTTGCTCACCTGAGGCAGGGACGGGATGTGGCATTCACAACAGACGGTCCCCGGGGCCCGCGCAGAGTGTCGTCACCCGGAGTGGCGGTAGCAGCAGCAAAGGCCGAATGTCTTATACTACCCG
>CAZYTS010000272.1:0-1716 GCA_964649855.1 uncultured Gemmatimonadaceae bacterium | reverse complement strand
TGGTGCTCTCGTTTCCAGGGCATGGATCTTTAGGAGCTGGGACAGGTTTGTAGTGCCAAAACCCTTTGCCACCATCACCATCCGCTACGCCGATCCGATACAACCAGCCGGTAACCGCGCCAGTGACGGCGAAGCTGTCGTGCCTCTCGTCGATGAGGCGTTGCTGCGCGTTTGTATGCCCGACAACGGTTGACCCGTGGACAGCGCGAGGATCTGGTACGGAACTGGACTATTGGCACGCCTCGCGAGATTTGCTCTGGCTCCGCTCGAGCTCGCCTACCGCGCGATTGCGCGAGCACGCAACACCCTCTTTGACGTGGGCGTACTGCGCGCCACTCCACCCGCCATTCCCGCAATCTCTATCGGCAACCTTTCCGTTGGAGGTACGGGAAAAACGCCCATTGCCGCGTTCGTAGTCGCTGAGCTTCTCAAAAGAGGAGCCCAGCCGTGCATTGTGCTCCGTGGCTATGGCGGTGACGAGGAGCTTGTGCATGCTCAGCTTGCCCCAGGGGTGAGTGTCTTTGCTGGAAAGGACCGCCTGAATTCGATCGCAAAGGCTGCTGCCAACAGCGATCTGGTTGTCCTTGACGATGCCTTCCAGCACCGGCGCGTGAGGCGGGTCGTGGACGTTGTGCTGATCAGTGCCGACGCCCCCTGGTCTGGCCGGTGCCTCCCTGCCGGTCCCCTGCGCGAGCCTCCCAATTCGCTGCGCCGGGCGTCTTTGGTCGTCTTTACATGCAAAGCCGCCAGTCTCGAAACGGCCCAAGGTCTGGCAAAACGTCTCGCACCGCTCTACAAGGGGCCTTATGCAATCGCTCGCTTGCTACCCTCTGAGCCGACCGACGCTAAAACCGGTAAAAAGACCGCGCTGGGAGCGCTCTCGGGCAAGAGAGTCCTTCTAATTGCGGGAATCGGCGACCCAGTTGCGTTGCGGCGCCAGGTAGAGGCACACGGCGCCATCGTGGTACCCGCATTTTTCCGCGATCATCACGATTACAGTGACGCTGAAGCGCGCGCGCTAGCCGAACGCGCGAGTGAAGTGGGACTGGCTTTGTGTACTCTCAAGGATGCCGTCAAGCTCGCTCGCAAGTGGCCAGACAAAGCCCCGGCTCTGATGTATCTTTCACAGCGCGTTGAGGTCGTTAAAGGCGAGAGCCATTTGACCGCAGCTCTCGACGGACTTCTCGCAGCCCGCACACAATATTCCTCTCGACCACAGCCGGCTAGCGTCCGGCCCTGAACTGAAGGATACAATGCCCACCGAACTCCGACTTCCCACAAACGCAATAGTCCAGCCCGATAAAGATCGTTTCCTAAATGAGGAAAATCCCTTCGAGGCGATGATGTCGCGTTTTGACCGAGCAGCGGAATTGCTTGACCTCGAGCCTGGTCTCTACAAGGTGCTTCGCAAACCTGAAAAGCAGCTGATAGTGGCTTGCCCGGTAATGCTCGACAACGGCGAGATCGAGGTGTTTACGGGAATCAGGGTGCTGTACAATACGTCGCGTGGTCCGGCCAAGGGTGGTATCCGCTTTGACATGCACGTTTCACTCGACGAAGTGACCGCACTTGCTGCGTGGATGACCTGGAAGTGCGCAGTCGTCAACGTCCCATTTGGTGGTGCCAAGGGCGGCGTTATCTGCGACCCACTCAAGATGAGTGTGGGCGAGCTGGAAAGGCTCACCAGGCGTTACACCGCTGGAATCATTTCTGTCC
>CAZYTS010000271.1:0-3924 GCA_964649855.1 uncultured Gemmatimonadaceae bacterium | reverse complement strand
CGTTGTTCACCGGATTCAGGGTTTCACCTGAGGAACCGTGCAGCCCGTTCTGTGCCGAAACCTCGTCGCGCTGGGGAGCGGTGGCGTACGCAACGGCAGAGCGCCCGCTCTTTCTTGGTAGGGAGAGGCAGATCGCCGTACGAACCGGTGTCGGCATTCGAGCGCTGCTCTTTCCTTCACTCGGATCCAGTTGTGATGCGCGCGACACACCTTGCTCTGTTGAGAGCGAGTTGTCCAAGCGGACTTATGCGCCTGCCTTTCAGGCCGGTGTTGTTCGAGCATTAGGCAACAGTTGGGGGGATCGACCTCGGCGCATCTGCGTACCGAGCAAAAGGGCGCACCAATGTGGAGCTGCAGCTCATGACCGAAAGGCCATTTGGGCGGTGATCCCCTTCACTAACTCACTAAAGACTACCGACACCAAGTGATCCCAGCAAACCGACGCTGGGTCCCGGACCTCGCTCACTACGTTCGCTCGTCCGGGAAGGCGAAGAGCTTTGGGGTGCGGTTTATGTCGCCTCCCCGGCCAAGCTCGCGAAGCGAGCGCGAGCTGGGCCTAGTGTCGGCCACGCCCGACTAAATGATGCGAGATGCCTCCAACGCCCCCCCACTCCCTGTCTCTTCAGCCAGCCGAACGCTTACTGACCAGGATTCGGCGGTACATGGGTCCAGATCGCCATGGTACCGCAGGCCGCACTCGGCCCGCTGAACTCGGTTGGAGTCTCTGCAGCACCCCGATAAAACTCCACAGCCAGAATCTTGGTTACATCGAACTCGTCAAGGGTGGGCGGAGCGCTTGGTGGAGACTGGTACGCGTATACGCGCTGACCGTTTACAAATATCTGCGCATAGCAGCGATCGGGAGTTCGATCGAAAGACGGCCGAGTGGCTGGACTGAGGGTGAGTTCATTTCCGCGACGCCCTACCAGCGCCAATCCGCGGTTGGGTATTCGCGCGAGCGAAAAACCACCAATGTGGGATCGAACGAGCGACTCGAGCGATTGAGCGCCACTTCGTTCTATATCGGCCTGAACCAGGAACTTGCCGCTTCCCTTTCTTCGGCGCTCAAAATCCCGCAGCGCGACGTTGCCCACTCCACCCTTCTCACGCACTTCGACGCCCGCCAACACAGTGGGAACCGCGACAAGCACGAAATTGCGCTCCACCTCCACTGAGCGCTGCAGTCGAACCGTGTCGCGCATGGGACTGTAACCGGGATGCCGGACGAGGAGCACAACGACGCCGGTGTCCGGAACCTGAAGCCTATATCTCCCATCTGAGCCGGAACGCACAACGAGGCTACGTTCTTCAATCAGAACCTCGACGCCTTCGAGTGCTCTCCGACCACTGTCGGTAGTAACAGCGCCACGCACCGTAGCGTTTGGCACTTGCGCCGAAAGGTCTGAGCCGGCAAAGAACAACAAACACAAGGCGAAACATGCCACATGATCCCGTCTCACTTGGCCTCCCACTCAGGAGTCATGAGGCTGAAACGTCAAACCATGACCTCTCAGCCTTCTCGTCCAACATGTACCGGACTTGACTCTCTGTCAATTAAGAGAGGAAGTCATCTGGACTATCATGAAGGAAAGCTTGAGTCGATCAACTACTTGTAGCGCGTATCCTTGCCGTAACGCCGCTCGATACGCTCTACGCTACCGGGAGGCAACGCGCTTTCCTCGACACTTAAGGCATGCCAACGTGTCAACGTTCCGCCTACCCTTCCCTTAAGTTCGAAAGCATCCACGAGCTGCCCCTCGACAAGGAATGCGATATACCGATCCGTATAGTCGGCCGTCCGAAGCGCAACTCTCTGGTCTCCCTGCGGTTTGAGGATGATATCGAAAACGACTCTGCCTCTGTGCCGACTCACCTGGACACTCTCGACATCCATCGGCTCTACCATGGGAACGCTATCGACGAACAACTCGCGAGCCCCGCGATTCCAATACAAGGCAAATAGTCCGGACGTGGGATTGAGCTGAGCAAGACGCAGCTCAATCTCACCGCTGCGTATACCTTGCTGGGACTGGGCCCTCGCAACAGTAACCAACAACAGGAATCCGCAGAATGCTAGAACTGATATTCTCCTTGACATTGAGCCAGCACTATCTGAAGCGGTAGAATGCAACCTGCTCGACGTCGTCCTCGTCACGGAGCACGCCCAGTACTCCATCGGCATAGATCCGTTTTGGGTCAAACCGCGCTGGCAACCTCACAACACCCAAAGGGCGCCGCTCGGCATCAAGCAAGTACCAGACAGCAGACTCCGATACTGCAGCAGGATACGCTTTGACCCAGA
The DNA here is from genome assembly GCA_964649855.1 of uncultured Gemmatimonadaceae bacterium. Classification (GTDB taxonomy): domain Bacteria; phylum Gemmatimonadota; class Gemmatimonadetes; order Gemmatimonadales; family Gemmatimonadaceae; genus CAZYTS01. The sequence continues at coordinate 1,622 of CAZYTS010000271.1, read as the reverse complement.
GACGACCAGTGGCGTCAACTTCAAGGGTCTGAAACGCTGGAAGGTACACCGGCATTGGCGCACGCGGCCAAAGCTCATCCAGACGTGACGAAAGCAACGTGCCCTTGTACGCAACCTCGAATCGTTCCTTTTCAGCAGCACGGTCGGCGGCTGTAACACGCTGACGCGGAAGATCAACACGCAATATGCGAACTGGCATTCCGTCACTTTCGTACTCGCGAACTTCGAAGTCATTCCCATCACCCGTCAGGTACCTATTCCCGCTGACCCTGACGCTTCCAATCATCCCTAACGGTTGCATGAGTCTGATGCTTCCGTTGAACTCTCTTCCGGCCTCGAAGTAGACCAGTTGGCGCTCCCTAATCTTGGAGAGCTCCTTCAACGGCTCACCCGTAGACCTGAAAGAGAAAACTGTCTGCCAGAGTGTGTACGGCCCAGGCGGCGGATCCGCATCCTGCGGATAGTCCGATCCGGTTCCGAGAAGCGTTCCGTCAATAAAGATGCCAATGAGCGCTGCGCGCAGACGCCCCGGCGCAGGCTCCAACCTGAACGAGCGCACATACTTGCCACTACTATCGATCACGTTAATCCTCGAAGTGCTCCAGTCCTGCACTAGAATTGTGTCGCTCGGCAAAAGCGCCACAGCTGAAATACTCAAATACTCGCCAGGTCCCCGTCCCGTCCGCCCGGACGAATGCAAGTAGCGACCCTGCGGATCGAAGAAGCGCAACTCGTTGGTCCCTCGATTGACGACTACAAAGTTGCCACTGGCCAACCGCAGGACGTCGACGACCTCGTTGAACTCCTCCATCTGGCTGTAACCCTGCCCGAGCAACAGAGAGGGCTCGGTAGCGATCTGCAGCGACGCGGGCCTGTTCAACGCAGCGCCGTCAACTTTGACAATCCGTACTCCAGCACTATCGCGGGAGGCTTGCGCTCCCAGGTGCGAGGCCAAGCATGCGAATACGATTAGAGCTCGCAACGCTAGCCTCTGTCACGGAATCGCAAACTGAACAACCACGTCGATCGGCTCAATTTCGGCATCCAGAGCAACAAAGCGCAGAGAAATCTGAGCCCGACCCTGAGGATCGGACCACCCATCAGTAGACATTGTTGATTTTGCCTTTATGTCCACCGTCACAACATCGTTGTCCGGCGGAACATTCAACAGCGGAGGCAGTCTCGTGACCAGCAAGTCAAAGCTACCGTCCGCCGCAGTCATAGTCTCGTTAGAGTAGTACGAATACCCCTGCGGGTTCGCCGAGTCGATCTTTACGAGAAATCCTCCCAATGCGCCACCGGTAGCATTGTGCGCGATTCCCCTTACAATAGCGCACCCATCCGGACCAAACTCCCCAGAAGGAAAGCAACTTACAATTTGAGGGCCATTTAACCGATCGCACCCCGCCAACTGTAAGCAGGTGAACAACACCAGTCCCATAGCCGCGGCATTCGCCGATCTCGTTCGATTACTCGCCACGTTTCACCCTCCTGAATCTCACCGTGGACCAAGGAGTGCTGTACAAGAGAAATACCTCGCACCAGAGTCCCGAAGAAGCAAGGGCACACCCGCAGAAACGCGGAATCGGCGACAAAAAGACCGCTTGCGGCGGACACTTACA
>CAZYTS010000270.1:0-3999 GCA_964649855.1 uncultured Gemmatimonadaceae bacterium | reverse complement strand
CCTTGTGCCGCGAGACTCTGGCTGGGAATTGCAAGGCACAGGGCGAAAGCCATGTGCCACGGTCTGACGGTCTGCTCGAATCTCATATCCGGGAGGCTAAGGATCGGCGGTATCGACTACTTTCCTGCTCGCTCCCGAACCACGGGAACACCGGTTACTCCGCCTGAGACTATGAACGCCATGACGTCAGAACTGCTGGCGTCGAGCGGACTCACGGCCTCTCGCGGAAAAACGTACATCTGTCCGGAGAAGTTGTAGGAGTGCGGCATGTACACGCTTATCCAGTTCGCCATTCCCATGGAATCCAGCGATTCCTGAGTCACGAATCCAAGCGCGTGAGCCGAGCTGTTCTCAAAGAGGCGAACAACCACCGGCTTGTCGAAACGCCGCTTGTCGCCAACGAAAGCATTGATGAAGTCTCTAATCGAAGAGTAGAGCAGCCTTACGACGGGGAGGCGTTCCATCACGTCGTCGAGCCACACCACTATGCCGCGGGCGATAAAGCCTGAAGCAAAGAATCCAAAGAGGGTGACCAAAAGGATGCTGGCAACAAAGCCGGAGCCCGGAATTGGCAGTCCAAGCCAACCATCCACGGCCCGTACTACAGCTACACAGATGTAGAGCGTAATTACAACGGGGGCGAGAAAGACCAGGCCTCGCAGGAAGTAACCAACGAACCGCCTAACCAGGCGCGACAGTGGCGAGGCGGGTCTCGGAGCTGGCGCTGGCAAGTTCCTATCAGCCATCCGAACTCCCGCTGGCTGCGTACTCATCAGCCAGACCGGCAGACTGCCATGCGTTATAGCCTCCGCGCATGTCGCGCAGGTCAGTAAATCCGTGGGCGCGGAGCACACTGACTCCAATGGGCGAACGAGAACCAGACTGACATGAGACAATAACGGGTCGCGACGGGTCTAACTCGCTGATGCGCTTTTCCAGTTTTCCCAGGGGAATGTGGTGGGCAAATTGCATGTGCCCGGCTTCCCACTCATCATTGTTGCGGACGTCGACGACCTGTACGGAGCTATCGGAGCCAAGAAGGGAAACTTCTTTGGGAGTTACTCGCGCAAGAGTCTCGGTATGACCGCGGGAATGTGCCTCTCTTACTACTTCAGCGCCAAACCATCCTCTGATGCGATCCACGCCAATGAACGAAAGCTCCCGAGCTGCCTGTTCAGCCGCCTGGTCGTCGTCGGTGCCTGTAACAAGAAAGACGTCGTCGTCCACATCGACCAGCCAGCCCGCGTAGGAAAGGAACGACCTGTTCATGGGAATGCTTATCGATCCCGGGATAAAGCTCTCGGCAAAGGCTGCTGCCGGTCGCACATCAATGAGGCGGCTGGACTCGCCGCCGTGCCGCGCCGCTTCCAGCGCCACGTACCCAAGCCTGGTTAGTTCCAGGGACGGATCCATGATAGCAGGCCCCTCGCGGTTCAGCCGCTTCATTGCTGCAAAGTAGGTTGGGGGGTCGGGCTGACCGGCCAGCACCTCGGCAACAAACGCGTCGCGATCCGTTATCTGCAATGCCCAGTTGGAGAGTTTTTCGTAGCCAAGAGTGGATTGTGGAACGGCGCCTAACGCCTTTCCACAGGCGGAGCCAGCTCCGTGTCCCGGCCAGATCTGCAGGTGGTCGGGATATGACGTGACAAAGGAACGCAACGAATCAAAAAGTTGCGACGCACTCTGGCGCATCGTGCCCTCGATATTGGCCGCACGCTCCAAAAGGTCGGGTCTGCCGACGTCGCCTACAAAGATGAAGTCGCCGGTGAAGACACCAACCGGGTGAGGGGACGCCTTGAGGTCGGTCACTACAAAGACCAGATGCTCAGGTGTGTGGCCGGGGGTGTGTACCACGTCCACCCTGACGTTGCCGACAACCAGTTTGTCGCCGTTGTGCAGAAGTTGCGCATCGTCGGCCTTTGCAAACGCGTACTGCCAGTCTCGCCCTCCTTCAGCTGACAGGTAGAGCTTAGCCCCCGTAGCACGCGCCAGTTCGCGCGAGCCGGAGAGATAGTCGGCATGAATATGCGTCTCGGTGACGTGTGTAATCCTGAGACCGTTTTGCCGCGCCGCTTTGATATAGGGTTCTGAGTCTCGGTTGGCGTCGACGACGAGGGCTTCGCCTGTCTCCTGGCAGCCCAGCATGTAGCTCGCCTGTGCCAACCCATCGTGGTAGAATCGTTTCAGCAGCAAACCGCCTCCTGGCAACGTGATACGCCCGCCATGCGTTTGTCAGGCTGATGCGAAAACTGGGGACATCCGCGTGGGCGTTCCAGTCCTCGAGCACGAATACCGATCCAGGAGTAAGGGAAAATGAAGCTCTCAAGTCGCGCCTTCTTCGCTCTGAGCGTGTTATTGCCCGTCCTGGGTAGCGCGCAATCCAAAAAGCCTCTCACGCAGGACACCTATGACATCTGGCGCCAAATTCAGGCGCCCACGCTGTCTCCTGATGGTCGCTGGGCCGTCTACACGCTCACTCCGGTAGTGGGCGACGGAGAGGTTGTGGCGCGAGCGACTGAGGGGGCCGGAACCGAGTTTCGATCGCCTCGCGGCTGGACCGGGCGTCCCATTACGAGCGTGCAGGCGGATTCGCCCTTTTCGGCCTCTCCTGCCCAGATAACGGCGGACTCTCGTCACGTGATCTTTCTCGCCTACGCTCCCAAGCGGGAGTTTGACGAGGCTCGAGCTCAAAAGCGGCCGGCGTCGGAGCAGCCGCGTGCCTCTCTCGGGATCATGTCACTGCGCGACGGACGGGTGACAACGATTGAACGTGTTCGTTCCTTCAGGTTGCCCGAGAAGTCGGGTCGCTACGTGGTCTATCTGACGGAGCCAGCTCGCGACAGCGCGTCGGCGGCGTCCGAGCGCGGAGGTGACAGCACGCGCGCGCGTGGTCCGCGCCGTCAATACGGTTCACCACTCGTGATTCGCGACCTCAGTGACGGTAAAGAAACGCAGGTGGCCGACGTGAGCAGCTACGTAGTCGACGATAGCGCACGATTTGTCGCTTACGCCGTCACATCGCGAATCTCCGGAAATGACGGAGTGTACGTTCGGGATCTTGCGTCGGGTCAGACCACGACTCTCCTCAAGGGGCAAGGAGACTACCGGCAATTGATAGTTGATGAGGCGGGAACTCAACTGGCCTTTGTAACGAATCGTGCGGAGTTTGGGGCGACCAAACCCAGGTTTGTTCTGTATCACGCCAGCATAGGAGCTGGGGAGCCAACGCAGATCGTTGCCGCTGGAAGCGTGGACGGACTTAGTCCGAGTGACCGCGGGCGAACGGAGTTCACGCGAAATGGAAACGCCCTCATTTTCAGCGTCACAGCTCCTCCAGCGGACACGATCCCCGCCGATTCACTCGCGGACAAGGCTGTGTTGGATCTCTGGCACTGGAAGGACGATCGCCTTCAGCCGCAGCAGCAACGGGAGCTCAACCGCGACAGGTCACGCTCCTGGCTCGCCATATACAAGTTTGACTCTAGAAAGGCGCTGCGCCTTGCCAACGACACCATGCCTAACGTCACAGTGAGTGACGACGGAAGCGTGGCTCTGACAGTTACGAACGTCCCCTACGCCGTGGAATCCATGTGGGGAGACGGTGGCAGCGACGTCTACGTGACCGACATCGCCAGCGGAAGGACGACACCGGTGGCGCGCAAACTGGAGTTCGGCGCGCAGCTTTCTCCGGCTGGACGCTACGTCACCTACTTTGACAACAAGCAGTGGAACGTCTACGACATTGCCAACGGCACCACGGCATCGCTTACGGGAGCTCTGGCAGGCGTTCGCTTTGATCAGGAGACCCACGACAGCCCAAGCACCGCACCAGCATGGGGTATTGCTGGGTGGACTCGTGATGACCAGCAGGTGCTCATCTATGATCGCTATGACATCTGGGAGATAGATCCCAGGGGCCAGAGACCAACACGCGTGCTCACCGACTCGGCTGGAGTGCGCGGTCATTTGCAACTGCGCCTCGTTGACCTCGACCCCGAT
>CAZYTS010000269.1:0-4001 GCA_964649855.1 uncultured Gemmatimonadaceae bacterium | reverse complement strand
GTAGGCCCATGCGGTCGCGGCAGTTCGCGTCGACACATCGAGCTTGCAGAAGATGTTGCTGACGTGTCTCTCCACCGTCCGTTCGCTAAGACTCAGCTCGCTGGCGATCGCTGCATTGGTTTTGCCTGCGGATACGTGTCTAAGAACCTGGACTTCTCGTGGCGTCAGACGATGCGTAGAGCGTAGCTTTCCCGCATCCCTCAACGACGCAATTGTAGCGAGGTCTGGCGCCGCACCAAGCCGGGTGAATGCTGCGTGGGCAGCGTCGAATTCAAGCCCGGCTCCGTCTTCGTCTCCAAGCCCGCGGCAGGCCATCGCCATCAGCATTCGCGCCCGAGCTGAAGCGTGCGGTACGCCAATGTTCTGCCATATTTCAAAGGCTTGGCGCAGCGAGTTCAAAGCAGCCTTTAGGTTTCCCACGGACAGCTCCGTTGCCCCACGAGCGTGGAATCGATGCGCGTGAGACATTCCCGTACCCAGTGAAGTGGCGATCTCATCCAACTCGAGACAACCTGCATGAGCGTCATCCAGGTCGCCTGTAGCCAACATGATCTCTACGTATGACGGCAGAAGGCCCAGCCGCTTTCCTGGGCTTTCTGTAGTTTGTAGGATTCTCCGGATCGCTGTAGCAGCAGCCTTGGCTCGGCCCTGCGCGAGGCGGAGCAGTGCCAACCCCGGTTGGGGGTCCAAACCAAGCTGACTCGCCCCGCGATACGCCTCCTCCGCTTCTGCGAACGATCCCCTAAGTCGATGAATCTCCCCCTGTTGATAAAGCGCTGCAGCAGCGCTTTGCTGATCTGTATCGCGAGAAATTACCCACGCATGCTGCGCCACTTCGATCGCCTCGCTCCACTCACCTCCCAGCACCATCACCTCCGCTCGATGAACCCTGCAGATTCCCGCAAACGCGATCGCATCCGGCTGTTCATCGCACCAACGCGTCATTGCTGTTGACCACTCACGCATTCGCTCAAGAGCGCCAATCGCGTGGCACAGCGCGATCATGGCGCAATAGAGGACTCCGGTCATTAGAGGCGTCAGCTCGCCGGCTGTCACACTGACCATGGTTTCATCTATTAGCGCCAGACCCTCGGCGACACGGCCTTGATGCAAGCGGATCTTTCCAAGCTCCACCCGCGCGGCAGCAGTCAAGTCGGGGTCACTTCTCTGATAGCCGATTTCGAGGGCTCGATTTGCGGCGCCTTCTGCTGCATGGATGTCGCCGGCTTTTAGGGACTTTGCTACGAGCACCGTTTCCAGGTACCCTCGCTCAGCGCAGTCAGGATCGTCATCGCGAATGAGACGCTCTGTTCGCGCGAGCCATCCGTTTGCGTGACTCGTTTCGCCGCGCATCGACAGGCGATAGCCGAGCCAGAAGGCACATCTCGCGGCTCGAGTGTCTTGTCCCGACCTCAGATGGGAATTGTGAGCGCGCTCCAGGATGCTGAGGTAAGTATCATCCAGTCCTACGAAACAAGCACAGGTTGCATAGAGTTCGAGGTCGTCAGCACCAAGAGGATTCTGCTCGTCAACCTTCTTAAACGCAGTATAGGCCTCGCTCCAATCGTGCTGGAGGTGGTAGTAGCGGGCTAATTCAAGGGTGCTTTGATCCAAGAGCGACAGCCTCTATTGATCACGCCTACCGGGACACTTGGCTCCCGTTGAGTACCGATTCTACGCTTAGCAGTTTCCCGAGCAAAAGGAACCCATTGGGCAACATTGGTTGGGTAAAGGTCCCAAGGATTGGCCTTGTCAACCAGGCGGAAGCACGTGACTGGGTAGCGGGGGATGCTTTCTTGACCTGAGCTTTGTGTTTCTATAGCTTTCAAGGTTACCGATAGGCCCACGAAAGGGCGAGCTAAACTCAAGCAATTAACGGTTTTACCTGTGCCAAATATCGCCTCCGGCGAAAAGAACATGCGGAAGTCGCGCGCCGCGAACCTCCGCAACCGCGCCCAGCGTTCCGCACTCCGTTCGACTCTCAAGAAAGCAAAGGCCCCTGCAGCTTCAGCCGATGAGAAGCTCGCGGCGGTCAAACTGCTCGACCGCGCTGCCCGCAAAGGCCTGATACACAGGAACACGGCCGCCAGGCACAAGAGTCATATCGCCAAGAGCGCCAGCAAGTAGTCCCAGAGCGGGCGCGATGAAAAGAGGGCGGGCCACCGAATGGCCCGCCCTCTTTATTTGCAGTTTCGAATCAGACCCAGTTTCGTTAATTCGAATCTGACCCCAATTACGCTACATCGCCGCGAGTTCACCCCCGCACTTCTCACAATACCACTCTGTCGGATAGTTCATGGTGCCGCACTCCTGGCACTTGAGCGTCTTTACCTGCTCCGACGGGATGTCTTTCAGGAAAGCCGGCATGTTGCCCGGGGTAAGCGAGGCTTCACCGGCCACCGCACGGAGCGGATCACGGATCGCTGAAGCGTTACCTATGGGAGTCGCGCGCCGAGGCGCGGCAAGTGGGGGCGGCTGCAAGAGATCGTTGGATTGCTGAGCACTAGCAGGTGCCTGAGCGTTTTGTGGCGTCTGGTGAGTATCCTCAGCGGACGGCGACACCACGGAGCGCAGAAACTCGAGTTCCTCTGCTGCCGCAGGTGAGGGCGCCTGCTTGGGTGCTGGAGCGGGTGTCGGCGTCGGCGCTACAGCAACGTGATCCCCAGTAGGAGCCAACGCGTCTACTGACACGAGGTCTTCAGCTGCTGGAGCGGGAGTTGCCGGAGCCTGGAGCACCCGCACTAGCACGCCCTTAAGCGTCGAAAGCTCCTCGCCCACACTCTGACGTTGGGCCACCAAACTGTTGATAGCCTCGTCGCAGGCAGAGATCGTGGCGTTTGCTGCTTCGTCCGAAAGCTCACCAACTGACGAGCGCAGTTCGGTTTCGGCTCTTTCGTCGCGCCTGAGCTCCTCATCTTTGGCCAAACCGTCGAGCCGGGTCTGGAGCGCGGCAACCGTCGCCTCCAGGTCTACCGCGCGACCGCGAAGCTGTGTTGTGACGCTCTCAAGACGGGCTGTGTAGTCCGCTCTTACCCGTTCCAGAACGTGCAGCGGCGTGGAAGAGCGTTTCTGGTCCAGCTGGGCCAGCCAGCCTTCGTAACGGGAACGCTCGGCGAGCATCTCGTGGAGAGCGTCCATGCTTTTGTCGTCAGGCATCGTCATTCGTCGTTCCGCGTTTCGGAGGTGCCGGACATCCGGCAAAGTTCGCGTTTGGTGTGGCTCGTCGCCGCGCATCCACCAGGGCTTCTACCTGTTCCCTGGTGAGAGGGTTCACACGACCAAGGGCCCGTGCAGTAAAGATGATCTTCGCGCTGTGTTCCAGACTTTCCATCCGCTGGTGGGCCAAGGTCAGGTTGGGTCCTACTGTGGTGGCGCCGTGATTGGCCAGGAGAAAAGCGTCGTGCTCAGCAACAAAGGGTTCAAAGGAATCGGCGAGTTGAGCCGTTCCAGGTTCAGCGTAAGGTAGCAATGGTACCCATCCTACCTGAAAGATCAGCTCAGGCAATACACAATCGGAAAAAGACTCCCCTGCAACTGCAAATCCAGTGGCAAAGGGTGGGTGAGCGTGAACTACCGCCTGTACGTCTGCGCGACGCTGGTAGATCCGCAAATGCATTGCCACCTCGGAGCTCGCGCGTCGCGCGCCCCTGAGGTGGCGGCCATCCAATCCAACTTCCACCAGATCTTCGGGTGTCACATCGACCTTGGACATCCCTGCCGGAGTAACCAACACCCTTTCATCGTCGAGCCGCACGGACACGTTCCCATCTGGTCCAGCAATCAGGCTGCGGTCGTAGAGTCGCTGGCAGACTCGAACGACTTCACGTCGCGCGGCAATGACCCCGGACACCGGCAACCCCCACCTAGGCAGTCATCTGGTAGACGACCCGTCCGTCCACAATGGTACAGAGCGCACGTCCTTTCAACCGCATCCCCGCAAATGGCGAGTTGCGACCCTTGGACAGGAACGACGACGGATCCACTTCCCACTCGTGATCGGG
>CAZYTS010000268.1:0-4008 GCA_964649855.1 uncultured Gemmatimonadaceae bacterium | reverse complement strand
CAACAGGATGCATGAGACGAGCACCAGTTCGGCAGCACGGACCGAAGGGGAAGTGATACTTGATGGACGGGACGTGTTTGGGAGAGGAGTCGATCCCATTCAGGTGCGGCGGCGCATTGGTATGGTCTTTCAGCGCCCTACCCCTTTTCCGACCATGTCGATACGCGACAACGTAGTGGCAGGCTTTCGTGGCTTAGGTAGAAAGGGGCCTTCGTCGGCCGAGCTTCGGGCCATCGTCGAAAAATCGCTGCGTAGAGCCGCGCTCTGGGACGAGGTAAAGGATCGGCTGGGCGAATCAGCGACTGCACTTTCTGGGGGGCAGCAGCAGCGTCTCTGCATCGCAAGAGCCCTGGCGACCGGACCTGGAGTCCTCTTGCTCGATGAACCCACTGCTTCGCTCGATCCATTGTCTACGCAGAAAGTTGAAGAACTCCTCTACGAACTGAGAGGAGAAATCACCGTTGTGATAGTGACGCACAACATGCAGCAGGCTGCTCGTGTTTCGGATAGGACCGCATTCATGCTAGCGGGTGAGCTTGTCGAGGTAGCAGCTACAAGTCAGCTGTTTACAACGCCAGCCGACCCTCGCACCGAAGCATACATCACAGGACGGTTTGGATGAGTTCCGCGGCCCTCGCTATGGACGAGCCTTTGGTCGCACACGCTACGGGAGCCATTGACGTTCGTGACTTCTCTTTCTGGTATGGAGAGAAGCAGGCTCTGCATGAAATTGAGATGACCATAAGCCCGCGTTCGGTCACTGCTTTCATTGGACCCTCGGGATGCGGCAAATCGACGTTCCTGCGATCCATCAACCGAATGAACTCGCTCATTCCGGGAGTACGTCACAAGGGCAGGATCACGCTGGACGGCGAAGACGTGTATGGAAGCGGAATGGACGTCGTCGAGCTGCGGCAGCGCGTTGGAATGGTTTTTCAACGCTGGAATCCGTTCCCGCGATCGATCTACGAGAATGTGGCTTACGGTCCCAGGATAAACGGCGTGGCGAACGGTACCTCTCTGGACGAGATCGTCGAGAGTTCGTTGCGCCGCGCTGCTCTGTGGGATGAAGTGAAAGACAGATTGCGGCAGAGTGCACTTGGACTTTCCGGTGGGCAGCAACAGCGACTCTGCATTGCACGCGCACTTGCCAACCAACCCGAGGTGCTACTCCTGGACGAACCTTGCTCAGCGCTCGATCCGATAGCCACACAAAAGATTGAGGAGCTGCTCTATGAACTCAAATCCGAGCTCACCATTGTGATCGTGACGCACAACCTGCAGCAGGCGGCCCGCGTTTCGGATCAGACTGCGTTCTTCTATCTCGGCAAACTGGTCGAGTATGGTGCGACGCAAACACTCTTTACCAGTCCGCACGAGGAACAGACAGAATCGTACATTACCGGGAGGTTTGGATAATGTCCCCCAACAGCGAAAGCGCAGGTGTCGGGTTCCGGCACTTTCACGATCAACTCGCGATTCTTAAGCAGCGCCTGCTGGACATGTCTGCGAGAGCAGAAGGCCTGGTTGAGCTTGCCGCCGACGCGCTCCTCTCGCGCGACAAGGAGAAAGCGGATGCAGTCATAAGAGGAGACCGCGAACTGGACCTCCTCGAACTCGAGGTAGAGAGCCTCGCAATTGAGCTATTGGCGTTGCAGCAGCCAATGGGCCGTGACCTGCGTTTTATCATTAGTGCCATCAAGATTTCGAGCGACCTGGAGCGCGTGGGCGACCATGCTGTCAACATTGCCCAATCCGCCCGGCGCCTTCTTTCCCTACGGACCACACTCGTTCCCGACCCCGAGATCGAAGATATGACTCGGCGGGCGCGCCGCATGCTCGCCGACGCGCTCGACGCGTTCATCCGGGCCGACGGTGCGCTGGGACGTGAGGTCTGCCGCGCAGACGATGCTGTGGACGCTCTGCACGACTCGCTGTTCCGCATTCTGCTCACACACATGATGGCCGATGCTCGTACAATCAACACTTGCCTGGAGTTGCTGCTCGTGAGTCGCAACCTCGAAAGAGTCGCAGACCTCGCCACTAATATCGGAGAGGACGCGGTGTTTCTAGCAGAAGGCAAAACCATAAAGCATCGATTCGAGATCGGAACGCTCGGCCAGACTGATGCTGCCAGCGGAGACGCCGCCTGAGCGACTTGCACAATGGCCGAGGCCCTGTTCTTTTAGTATCATGGGCAACTCAACCGGCCTACCGGGCGCTTGAGGTTACGGTCGACGGCCAGGTCCTCGGCGAGCGCATCGCGACGACCCGCGCGCACAGCGCCTAACGGGAAACGCCTCTTGTCGGGCGAGCGCGGCAGAGATAGCGTCCGCCTCGGAGCCATCGACATCGGCTCCAATTCCATACGCCAGATAATTGCTGACGTAACGCGCGACGGACGCATTCGCGTTATCGACGAACTCAAGGCCGCTCCGCGGCTTGGTTCCGGCGTCGATGCCAACGGCATCATGAACGACGAGTCGATCCAGCTCGCGCTCGAAGCACTCCACCGAATGAAGGACCTCGCGCGCAAATACGAGGTAGCAGCTCTTGATGTCGTGGCAACAAATGCCGTGCGAGATGCGGTTAACGGACGCGGCTTTGTGGACCTGGTCCGTCGTGAGTGCGGACTCAGGATTCGCGTACTGCGAGGCGACGCCGAAGCGCGACTCGCCTTTCGTAGCGCACTCGCTCACTTCGACCTGGCGGGAACACGAGCGGTGGTAATGGACGTCGGAGGCGGATCGCTGGAACTCGCGATGAGTGCCGACGGGCTGATCGACCGTCTGGCATCGTTCCCCTTTGGCGCTATCCGCATGACGGAGCAATTCCTCGGCGCCAGGCCATCCGCCAAGGACGTCAAACGCCTGCGCAGATTCGTACGCGATGACATCCGCGCAGCGCTTCCGCTACGGGACTGGCGGGGATCGCAGTTGATCTGTTCGGGCGGCACCTTTACGAACCTGGCAGGAATGTACCTCTACCGACAGGGAGTAAAAAACGCCGCGGGTCGTGTGCATGGTACGCGTGTTCCCAGGGAAGAGGTGGAACACATTGTCGACCTGCTTCAGGCCACACCACCTAACGAGAGGGGGGCCATTCGTGGACTAAACCCCGGCCGCGCAGACATCATACTTGCCGGACTCGCTGTAACCGCCGAAGTGATGGCGAGAATTGAAGCGCGCGATCTGGTGGTTTCGGGATACGGAATCCGCGAGGGTATTCTTCTCGATCGCGCCAGGGTGCGGGCCACGCCAGCCGATCCGGGCGCGGCGCGTGAGCGCTCAGTTCGCACGTTTGCCGAGCGTTGTCACTACGAAGAACGACATGCGAGACATGTACAGGCACTGTCGCTTCAGATCTTTGACGCCATTGGCAGCCGTCTGGGACTCACGTCTGCCGACCGCCGCATCCTGGCCGATGCCGCGTTGCTTCACGATGTAGGTTATCATATCAACTACGATCAACATCACAAGCACTCATACCACCTTATTCTGCACGCGGAGCTCCTGGGCATGACGCCTGCCGAACAGGTGATGGTGGCAAACGTCGCGCGCTATCATCGCGGTGCGCGTCCCAAGCTCAAGCACGAGAACTTTGCTGTTCTGGACAGTCATACACAGCGTCGTGTCGAAAGCATGAGCGCCATACTGCGGGTTGCCGATGGGCTGGACCGGGGCCACGTTGGCGCGGTCGCCCGAGTGAGAGTGCGCTGGTCGGAGCGAGTTTTGCGGATAACCGCTGAGCCCGACGCAAGAGGTCGATCTCTTCGTCTTGAGCTGTGGGGTGCGGCCCGCAAAGCCGAGCTGCTGGAGATGGTTAGTGAACGGAGCGTGGAGATCAAGGGACCGATCGTTCGGTCGCGGGGGTAGCGACGTCAGCGCGTCGACGCTGCAACGTTTCGACGCTTCAATACTTCGACGCTTCAATACTTCGACGCTCCGACGCTTTGACGCTTCGGCGTTTTGACGAAAGAAAAGCTTTGACGCTGGACTAGCGCCGCGC
>CAZYTS010000267.1:0-4027 GCA_964649855.1 uncultured Gemmatimonadaceae bacterium | reverse complement strand
CGCGCTGGGTCTTTCCTGAGAGCAGTGAGCACAATAGCGTCGACGTCGCCGCGCAGCCTCCTTCGCTTTTCGGGACTGCTCACAGCGTCTGAAGGTCGAGTGGGCGACTCGTCGAGTATGGCGCGCTCGAGTTCATGGGCACTATTTGCATGACGCCGGAATGGCCGCTGCCCGGTCAGGAGCCGGTGTAACAAAACGCCGAGTGCATGTACATCGCTCGCAGGAGTCACAAGCTCGCCACGGATTTGTTCGGGGCTTGCGTACTCAGGTGTCAACAGGCGCTCACCCGTGCGAGTGTGCTCCCCAGCGCCCGCATCGAGCTCCAGAACCTTGGCTATCCCGAAATCCAGGAGTTTGGGTTGACCATCCGGCGTGACGAGAATATTCCCCGGCTTGAGATCACGATGGACTATCTGGTGCCGATGCGCGTGCTGCACTGCGGCGCACACGGCTACGACGAGCCCGAGCCTTGCATCCACGGATAGTTTGTGTTCGTCGCAGTATCTGTCTATTGGCAGGCCTTCTACATACTGCATCACGAAGTACAACCGACCATCGTCCGTTACTCCGCCGTCGATGAGTGCTGCGATATTGGGATGATCGAGGCGGGCGAGAATCTGCCGCTCGTCGCGAAAGCGACGCCGCAGATGCTCGTCGCTGCCGGTACCGCGTCGCATCAACTTGATCGCCACGCGACGCTCCAGCTCCCCATCCCTTCGCTCGGCGAGATAAACTGTACCCATACCTCCGCGGCCGAGTTCACGCACGATGGAATAGGGGCCGATCTGCGGAGGCTCTATGAAGTCACCAGTTGCCGTCCCTTCGGTGGCGTTTACAAGCGGAGCTGCAAAGAACGCAGCGGGAGTGTCAGGGATCAGGGCAGGGTCGTCGCATGCCGCGAGCCACTCCTCAGCCGCTTGCCTGAGCGCTTGATCATCACCGCAGGCTTTGTCCAGAAACGCCTGACGCTCCCCCAGAGGCAGGTCGAGCGCCTTATCGACTATTGCATCCACGCGCGCCCAGCGTTCGGGAGAGTCTCCGGTCATATCACAACATCACGATTGCTGCAACTCGCGTTGTAACCAACCGCGCGCCTTGATCCAGTCGCGCCTGACGGTGCGATCTGTGACATTCATGATGTGCGCGACTTCTTCTTCATTGAGGCCTCCAAAGAAGCGCAGCTCCACGACTTGTGCCAGTCGTGGACTGAACTCCGCGAGACGCACCAGGGCCTCGTCCAGAGCCACAAGAATGCCAGCCCGCTCTGAGACCGCAATCTGTATTTCGTCGAGGTTGACCTGGTGAAGCTCGCCACCGCGTTTGGCCGCGAGGTGCTTGCGCGCGTAGTCGACCAGAATCTGCCGCATCGCGCGCGAGGCCAGCGAATAGAAGTGGTTGCGGTCCTGCCACTCCACGCGCTCGGCGTCGACAAGTTTTATGTAGGCCTCGTGAACCAGCGCAGTCGTTGAGATCGTGCGGCCGGTGCCGTCCCTCCCCAGATGGGCATGTGCAATCTCGCGCAGCCTGTCGTAGACGATGGGAAAGACGCGATCCAGAGCTTCGGGTCCTCCCTCGCGCGCCTCGATCAGGACGCGGGTGAAGTCGGTCGGGAGATCCGTCGTCGGAGCGTTGTCCGGATTTCTCATCAAACCACGTACCTGGATGTGGGACGGACAGGACGTCCCGGAGGGGCAATCTTAGCCCCAACCTACAACCAAGACAAGAAAACCAGAGGAAGACAGATATGACACTTGTGATGATCAACCCAGTTCGGGGACGAAGGGGCGCAGGCCTCTACAAAGCGATGGCAACCACGGTCATTGCATTCGCCGTCGCTTCAAACACAATGCAGGCGCAGGCAGCCATCGGCGTACCTTTTGTGGGCAGGAATCACCTCAGCTTCTCGGTAACGGAGTTGAGCCGCGATGGAGTCGGCACGGAAAAGACCGCGGTCTTTGGTGGCGTGTATGGCCGACGCTTTGGTTCGGACGATGCGCCGGTGCAGTTGAGCATGCTCGTTCGTGGGGCTGCTCGTCCAACAAACGGCATTGAAGACGGCGTGGTGGATGGAAGTGTGGTAGTCGCGGGAACGCACAAGATGGGATCGCAGGACCAGCTTTCCATCACTGGTGCCGTCGGAGTTGGCGCCGTGGCGTGGGGTCAGGAAGCCGACGCCGATGCACCGGATCGCGGACGCATGGTTGCAAAGGCACCAGTGAGCGCCGGCGTTGCCTACGACCTTCGACTTGGACGCGCAGTCATTGCTCCATTTGTCGCATTGACTGGTGCGTATACCAGCGAGCGCACATACGTCGATGACGAGCGTACATCGCTGACCGATGGCTGGCGTATGGGCCACACCGCTGGCATTTCGGTTCGCTTCAAGGAAGCGGTGCTCTCCCTCAGCGAGATCAATCGCGAGAGAGGCATGCCTAACAAGAACCGCATCCTCTTCAGTGCTGGAATGTCCTGGTGATCGTCAAGAAGTGTGGAGAGGGTGCGATGCCAAAGTAGCAGCGCACCCTCTTTGTGCACTACGAACGGACGGCAGAAACTGAACGACCCATCGCCATGCTTTACGGCTCGGGAATCCCCTACGCGATGTCCTCTACTCCCTGACTGAAGCAGGGTTCTCCCCTACGCAGAATGACAAGTCACATCATCATCCGCACCGTTGAGGAGCCAAATGCGTCACCGGAGCTGGGCCGAGCCATGGCGAGTAAAAGTTGTCGAGCCGCTGCGTATCAGCACGCGCGCTGAACGTGAACGCGCAATAGCCGACGCCGGGTACAATACCTTCCTCCTCCGTTCGGAGGATGTGTACATCGATCTTCTGACCGATTCCGGCACGAGCGCAATGTCAGACCGGCAATGGGCCGGGATGATGATGGGAGACGAGGCGTACGCCGGCTCGCGCAACTTTTACAACCTCGAAGATGCTGTACTTCGCTACTATGGATATCCGCATCTGATTCCCACGCATCAGGGACGCGGCGCCGAGAACATACTTTCGCGGATGCTGATCTCGCCGGGTGACCACATCCCCGGCAACATGTACTTCACTACCACGCGCGCACATCAGGAGCTTGCAGGTGGGACGTTCCATGACGTGATCATCGACGAAGCGCACGATCCCGCGTCCGAGCACCCGTTCAAGGGCAACATCGACCTCGGCAAGCTCGAGTCGCTGATCCGGAGCGTTGACCCGCGCAGGATTCCCTACATCAGTGTTGCCGCTACCGTAAACATGGCGGGTGGTCAGCCTATCAGTATGGAGAATCTGCAGGCGGTGCGAGAGCTCACATCAAAGCACGGCATTCTGGTAATTCTGGACGCAACCCGTGCAGTGGAAAACGCCTGGTTCATTCAGCAGCGCGAGCCTGGTCAGAGCGGGAAGCCGGTGTCGGATATCCTTTACGAAATGTGCGGCCTCACCGACGGAGCGACGATGTCGGGAAAGAAGGACAGCCTCGTGAACATTGGAGGATGGCTGGGTCTGCGTAATGCAAGGCTCGCCGAACAGGCCCGCAGTCTCGTTGTGGTCTACGAAGGACTGCATACCTATGGCGGACTTGCCGGCCGGGATATGGAAGCAATGGCTATTGGCATCGAGGAATCCGTGCAGGAGGATCACATAAGGAGCCGCATCGGGCAGGTTTTCTACCTTGGTGAGCGGCTCATGAGCGCAGGTATTCCGATTGTCAAACCAATCGGCGGCCACGCCGTCTTTCTCGATGCGGCTGCCATCCTCCCTCATATCCCGCGTGAGCGATTCCCGGCGCAGGCTCTGACCGCCGCGCTCTACGTCGAGTCAGGCATACGCGCCATGGAGCGCGGAGCAGTGTCGGCGGGCCGAGACTCAAGAACAGGAAAGAATCACTATCCCGCGCTCGAACTCGTCAGGCTCACCCTGCCACGTAGAGTCTACACGCAGGCTCATATGGATGTGACTTTCGAGTCTGTCATGGAAGTAAACGAAAGGCGCGAACAGGTATGCGGACTCTCGTTCACGTACGAGCCGTCGATC
>CAZYTS010000266.1:0-4095 GCA_964649855.1 uncultured Gemmatimonadaceae bacterium | reverse complement strand
CCGACAGACTCTTCATGGAGGGCGCGACCAGAGCCGCCGCCTTTTCAGGATTTTGAATGGCAAGCTGTTTGGGAACCAATTCACCGATAATCAGGGACAGGTATGTGGTGATCGTCACAATCACAGCCAGCGAAATCGTCTGGCTGTAGGGTTCAAGCGCGGAGATTTTCTCCACCTGTCTGGACAGATCGTCAGCCAGCGCCGCACTCCCAAATGCGCCCGACAGCACCCCGATGAGAGTGATCCCCACCTGAACGGTGGACAGGAACTGGGTGGGGCGCTGCGCCAGTTCAAGAGCAGCGCTGGCTCCTGCATCGCCGTTCTCCGCGCGTTGCTCGAGACGAACCTTACGCGCGGTGACCACAGCCAGCTCCGACATTGCAAACACGCCGTTGAGCACGAGGAGCAGGAGGACAATGACGAGTTCGGCGGCTATACCGGGCATCGGTCTCGAATGTGCAGCCCGCAGGCATGCGGCATCAGGTCCCGTAACGCATCAAAACGGGAAGGGAGTGCAGAATCCCGGGGCACGCTCCGTTTAGCGATTTCTTGCGACGTCGGCCTCCGCGGCTATGTAGCCGAACGCGGCCCAATAACCCGACTGCAGCAAGCGGTCCATGATCTCGCGCGCGCGTGTGCTGTCGCCGTTTGCCAGGTACCAGTTGGCAACGCCGTACCCCTGAGTGACGTACTGAAGCGCTTCGGCGTTTGGGTCGAGGAGCGAGTCCGGCGCAATCTCACCTTTGTACATCAACAGCCTGCGGTGGTATGCCCCGTTTTCGATGACGTCGAGGCTGGCGGTGATGGGGCGCAGGACAGCGTTTGCCTCATCGTTTCTGCCGAGTCGGCGCAGCGTCATGTAGAGCCAATCGCTCACGGCGACACGGGTGTCATCGTTGGCCGCCAGGCGCATCGCTTCCTGCCAGGCAGCGAGTGATTTCTCGTAGTCTGCCTTTAGGTAGTGGGCAAGCGCGAGGTGGTAGTAGATATTGCCTTGTGTGGTGCTGGTTGGGATGTTACGCGCGTTTGGAGCACCATCAGGTTCTATCTCGTCCGCGGTGCCTTTTACCAGCTCGGCGGCCTTTTCGAGGTCGACGATAGCGCTGTCAAAGTCGCGGACTGTGATGTAGCGGTGGCCGCGGTGGCGGTACAATCGCGCGTCGTTAGGGTGAAGCGCGATGCCGTCTGAAAAGGTCTTGATGGCGTCGCGGTATTGTTCGAGATAGGCCTGACGCCGCCCGAGCCAGATTATGGAGTCGGCGTTCTCTGGTGTTCGTTCGTATGCAGCCTGAGCGGCGGCAAGATTTGCCTCGAGATTTGAGCGCTGCTCCGGCGCAAAACTGCGGCGATGGAGTGGCTGGCCCAATAGCGATGTGGCCTCGGCGGCCGCCGCGGAGTCGGTCGAAGCCGGCGGCGGCGACTCGCTGGAACAGGCGAATAACGAGAGCAGCAGAATCCCAACGGCTGGCTTCATCTTCATGTGAATTGATCCGCGAAGGTATGGGTCAACTCTGCGCACCGGACAACTCGTTTGGCAAGGTGCAGAACAATGCAGACTTCGCGGTCATGTCGGAGCTTGGCGCCTCGTACTCGCGCCAAGCCTCCGACAACGTCTACTGCGGAGGACCACCGATGATGTATTGGGCCGGAGGTTCCTCACCCTTCAGATGCCGCACAAAGTAGTCCCAATGCAACCGGTGCACGTACGGCATGGAGTAAAGCATGTGGCCCCCATCGGGGATAATCATCATGTTAAAGACCTTCCCCGCCTTGATCAGCGCGTCCGCGAGTCGCAGCGTGTTCACCGGGCTCACGTTGTCATCCATGTCGCCGTGTATGAGCAGCAACTTCCCGCGCAGATTTGCTGCCATGTTTAGGTTGGCCTGCGAGTCGAAGTTGTCCGTCTTGCGAAGCGTGTCCCGCACCAGAACACCCGTGTACTTCTCGCCCCAGTGCATGTTGTAGCTGCGGTTGTCATGATTGCCCGCCGTTGAGACCGCGACTTTGAAGAAGTCGGGATAGCGAAGGATTGCATCTGTCGACGCGAAGCCACCACCTGAGATACCGTAGATGCCCACGCGCGTTAGGTCCATCCAGGGACGCGTCAACGCGAGCTGCTTGAGGCCCGCGATGTGGTCCGGCAGCCCATTGTCCCCCATATTTGCGTACCACGTCTCGCGAAACGCCTTCGAGCGATGCGTCGTGCCCATCGCGTCCAGGTTCACGACGATGAACCCTAGCTCGGCGAGCGCCTTGGCCTGCGAGTACTGCGAGTAGCCCGAGGCGATCGCGTTGCCACTGCTGTTGGGCAGGAAGCGCGTCGGACCCGTGGTGAGCTGCGGCCCCGGATAGATGTTGTCGATCACCGGGTACGTCTTCGTCGAATCGAAGTGGTTCGGCTTCCAAATCATGCCATAGAGGTCCGTCACGCCATCGCGCGCCTTGACCTTAAACGGCTCGGGTGGACGGTAGCCCGTCGCGTAGAGCGCCGAGGCATCGCCCTTCTCGAGCGTCTTGAGCACGCGACCATCGCTGCTCCGAAGGACGGTGACCGGCGGCAGGTCAACGCGGGAGTACGTGTCGACGATGTACTTACCGCCGGGCGCGACATGCACGATGTGCTCGGCGTCTTCACTCGTCAGCAGCTCAACGGGCGAACCATCAAGCTTCACACGATATCCCTTACTGAAATACGGGTTGCGCGTCTCGCCACGTCCCTGTCCCGTGAAGTAGATCGTGCTCGTCGCGTCGTCGATGCGGATCACGTCGGCCACCAGCCAAGGCCCCTCGGTTAGCTGTCGCTGGATCGCACCCGTGGTGTCGAAGAGATAGAGATGCTTCCACCCATCGCGCTCCGACATCGCCATCGTTCCGCGACCGCTGGGAAACACGTGGAATTCTGTCTGGTCTACATATGTCTCGCTGGAGTCGAAGGCCAACCGCTTGCGTTCGCCGGTCGCGACGTCGACGCGATAGAGCGACGCGACCTTGTCGGCACGCGTCAGGTCATCGTAAATGAAGCTCCGGCTGTCAGGGCTCCACTTGCCTACCGCGCGACCGAAGCCCAGCGAGAACACGGCCGCGGGCGTGATGGCCTTGCTCGTCTTCGTCGCGATGTCGATGAGGTACCGGGTCCCCTTTTCGTAGATCGAGTCGCCGGGCAATGCGTACGGCATCAGGTACGACTGCGGACGTATCGTAGTCGATGAGTACAGCGGGAACATGCCGACGCCTCGCTCGTCTGTGCGCATCACAAGCAGTTTCTTGCCGTCCGGCGACCAGTTGATCGCCGGTGCAATCGGTTGGCCCGAGCGAATCTGCCCAGGCCGCGGCTGTGTCACTCCGTACGCGAAGAGGCGGATGCCGTCGGTGGTTAGCTGCGTGGAGTCTCCACCACCGTTGGCCCGCTTGATCCACACGTTGTAGTTCTTTACATATGCGACCCACTGGGAGTCAGGCGACACTACTTCGGCGGCCGAGCGTGGTTTGTAGCTGCTGACGGCACAGGTGTAACTCGTGACGTCGCAATCGATCCATCGACCGCGCGACTGGAAACGCAAAGTCTTCTCGCCGTTGAGCAGCGTGAAGTCCTGGAACGGGAGCTTCGAGGGCTCGTACGACGCCTTTCCAGCTTCCATTCGCGTCAGGGCGTTCGCGAGGCGCGTGTGATCAAACAGGGGTTTCTGCGACAGGCTCACCGGATCGACGACCATGAACTCGGCGCCATTCGGCCGCGTCACGCGATACCAGAAACGCGTTGAATCGGCGAGCCACCTTACTGCGGTCACCTCGTTTTGGACGAGTGGCGCCGTGTTCCAAGTCAACATGCGCTCGGCCTTGGCATAGTCCGCCTGCGCATACCCAAGGGAGGGGGCGGCTAATCCTGCGATGGTGAGCAGACATGTCACAACAAATTTCATCTTAAGCGCTCCGTGCGATGTGGTCGTCTGGCACCTATACGAAAAAGCGCGCTCAGACGTTAGAGCACACATCAGAGGTGCGCGGTTCCTGTTCATTTGTGGCAAGTGGATGCTTGCTAGTAGTGCACACAACCGGCCCCGTGGACAGGAGGTTGGAGGTGACACCAGGAGCTAG
>CAZYTS010000265.1:0-4098 GCA_964649855.1 uncultured Gemmatimonadaceae bacterium | reverse complement strand
GGGTAACACCGGCCTTACCGATCCACCAACGATGCGCAAACACGCCGCAGCGCTTGCAGACCGCGGCATTCGCACTATCAGCGTAGGAATAGGAAACGACTACGAGGCCGCGCAGCTCACCGCGCTTTCCGACGGTGGAAGCGGTGAGTTCCATCATGCTTCCAAGCCTGGCGAAATAGTAGAGATCGCGCTCGGGGCCCTTAGAGCGCTCCGCGACATTGCTGCACGCGACGTCAAGATCGGCGTACTGACCCTCGACGCCAGGCGCCTCCTCCTGCTCGGAGGCGATGCTTCGCAAAGCGGCTTTGCAGGCGTTTCACGCTTTGCCAGAGTCACGGGGGGCAGGCCAGTGCGAGCAGTGGCTCTGCTGTGGCCCAAAGCAACAAAGGGACTGCCACGTCTCGATGTCGCCGTGAGTTGGCTCGATCGCGATATGCAGACCAATGAAACAAAGTTCGAGATGTCGAGAGAAGATGCTACAGAGGGGCGTGACATTCTGCTGGCCGTTAGAGCTGCCCGGCTCTGGCACGCGCAGATCATGGCGCGGTCGCTGGAACTGAACGAGGGCGGATCGTTCAAGGAGGCGGAGTCGTACGCCCGGAGCTCACTGGGCGAGTTCATTCAGTACGCAGAGGGCTTGCCAGAGATGGAGGAACTGGTCGAGTCGCTCGACGCACTTTGCGATCGCATCGGTCGTATGTGGCGCACGACTGCGCACCGCGAGCTCTACAAGATGTCTCGCGACGTACTTGCAGAAGCGGCGGAACTCAGGGAGGACGCTCCAATGTCATTCCCGAGTGCGATGAGGATGGATGACGAAGCCTAGATGAGCTGAGAGGGGGCTGAGTGGCGCGCCGGGGGCCTGGCATCAATAGAGTATGACTTAAGCGTCGGGGAGCCCCACCATAGGCTCCCCGTTTCGCGTGCCCCCCCCCGCGGCGAAACGCTTTTTCGCCAAGCGGTGTCTCAGGCCCGGCACCCACCTCAAGTCAGCCAAAGCAAGTACTAGTTGACACTCTACCAGAAACTCTCACGTACGCTCTAGTAGAAAGTCTACTAGGCCAACTACAAACGTCATAATGCCGCCTCGCGCCGAGTCCGACCGAGACCCTCTGCTCCAAGGCACCCTCGACCTCCTCATACTGCGCGTCCTCGCATTGGGATCGCACCACGGACATGGAATCGCCATGGCGATCCTGACCCGCTCGGCCGACACGCTCCTTGTAGATCACGGGTCACTCTATCCCGCGCTCCAGCGCCTGGAGCAACGAAAGATGATCAAGGGCGCGTGGGGCACCTCCGAGAACAATCGGCGTGCGCGCTTTTACTCCCTCACCGCACAGGGCCGTAAGCAGTTCGCGGTTGAAACGAATCGCTGGAACCGCCTCGTAGAATCCATCGCCCGCGTAATGAAGCCGGGGCCCACGCCGGAGAACATCTGATGCTCGGCCGACGATCTCAGGATGACTTCGAAGACGAGATTCGCTCTCACATTGAACTCGAAGCCGACCGCTTGCGCGCGTTAGGTTTGCCGAGTGATGAAGCTGAGTTTGCTGCACGACGGAACTTTGGCAATCGCTCGATTGCCGAAGACCGCTTTTATCACGCCCAACGATTCTCACCCATGCAAGATGCTCTGAGAGATGTACGTCACGCGTGGCGCGCGCTGAGGCGCAGTCCCGGATTTGTCATTACCTGCGTCGGCACACTGGCACTCGCCATGGGCGCAGTGGCCGGAATGTTCACCGTGGTAAACACTGTGCTGCTCAAGTCGCTTCCATTCCCGGACGCCGATAGGCTTGTCGCGATTTCTGGTACCTCTCCGGGTTCAGATCTCCCCGAAGAGTTTGGTGTCGGCCTGGAGGGCTATATCCACTATAAAGAACGTTCCAAGCTGATAGATGGAATGACGACGTTCTTTGGCGAGGGGACGTCGACGTTCAGGACCGAGGACCGGGTCGAACGAATTCGTATGGCCTGGCCCACGAATGACGCCTACGCGACGCTAGGTGTGCGCCCCCAGCTTGGGAGACTGCCTGTATCTGAAGACGGTGACCGTGTAGTGGTCATCAGCGATCAGATGTGGAGCAACTGGTTCGGCCGCGACCCAGCCATAGTCGGCAAATCGTACTTTGTCTCCGATAGTCTCAAAGAGATCATTGGCGTTATGCCCGCGGACTTCTTTTATCCGAGCCAGGAGACGCAGCTTTGGATCGCGGGCGAGGTGCGGCTCGATCAGGTCACTCCGGGCAACTTTGGTGCACCGGTTATAGCGCGCATGAAGGCGGGAGTAACGCGCGAGCAAATTGCCAACGAGCTCACACAACTCTCCCGCGAGCTACCGGCTCGGTTCGGAGGGTCGCCCGCCTATGCTCGCATCATCGAGAATCATCGAGCCATCGTCGTGCCGGTCATGGATCGGCTGATAGGTCCGTCTGTGCGTACGTCGCTGTGGGTACTGCTTGGCTCTGTCGCGGTTGTTCTATTGATCGCCTGTGCCAACGTGGCAAATCTCTTTCTCGTTCGCGCCGAGGGTCGGAGCAGGGACATGGCGCTACGCAGAGCGATTGGTGCGTCGAGAACGAGACTTGTCAGGCTCCAACTGGCCGAAGCAACCATTGTTGCGGTTGTGGGCGGCATCCTTGCAATCGTCATAAGCAAGGTGACGCTGCCGCTCTTTTTACGAGCCGCTCCCGAGGGAATTCCGCGCCTGAACCTCGCGGGTCTGGATGTCTGGACGATTGCAGCAACCTTTGGGCTCGTCATCATTGCCGCATTTGCCTGTGGGATTGTGCCGGCGTTGCGTGCTTCAAGGCCCGATCTCAATCGTCTGCGCGAAGGGGGCAGAGGGTCGACGGGCCAGCGGCACTGGGGCCGTGATGTTCTGGTGGTGGCACAGACCGCGCTGGCACTCGTGCTGCTCATTGGCTCAGCGTTGTTAGTCCAGAGCTTCAACAAGCTCCGGAACGTGGACCCCGGCTATGACATCAAGGACCTCTATACGTTCCAGTACGCGCCTGATCAGCCGCAGCTCAACCAGGGCGGCGGTCCAGCGTTGGGACGCCTTCACATGAACGTGATGGACAGGCTGCGTGCCTTGCCTGGCGTAACCGATGTAGGAGTAGTCAACAACATCCCGCTGGATGAAGGGACGGGCAACGTCCGCGTTCTGAGCGACAACGGAACGGGTGACGGTGAGGGGACGCTGGTAAACATGACCTTCACTGGCGGTGACTACTTCAAGGCGATGGGGATCGATCTCTTGCAGGGGAGAGCGTTCAGTACAGAAGAGATGTATACGCCCAATACCAACGTCATCGTGAGCCGTTCGGCGGCGCAGGTGCTATGGCCCGATCTCGATCCTCTGGGTAGGCGTCTAAAGCCGCGCGTCGGCCGTGCCGAGCAACCCTGGTTTACCGTAGTTGGAGTAGTGGAGGATGTAAAGCAGAACGACTGGAGGGAGGCAGGTCAACAGCTCATTTATCTGCCGCTGACCGGTCCAACGGAGCGGTCATGGGCAATGGGTTCGCCGGCATATGTGGTAAAGTCGCCGCGCGCCAATGTGTTGCAGGGCGAGGTGCGGAGTATAATTCGTGATGTTGCTCCTGAGGCGCCGGTCTACCGTGAATACACCATGGAGTTTCTGGCGCGGAGGTCGATGGTGCAGCTATCGTTCACGATGTTGACGTTAGGCGTGGTGTCGGCTCTGGCATTGCTGCTTGGTGCGCTTGGACTCTATGGAGTGCTCTCGTATGTAGTCGCCGAACGCACGAGGGAGATTGGTGTGAGGATGGCGCTGGGGGCGACGTCGGGAGTGGTGCGTCGTCAGATTGTCTCGCAGGGTGCCAAGGTGGTGTTGATTGGTGTGGCGATTGGAATTGGGGCTGCATTTGCGAGTACGCGACTCATGACTGCTTTGCTCTTTGAGGTAAAGGCAGTGGATCCGCTGGTCTTTGCTGCGATGTCAGTGATGATGTTGCTGATTGGAGCATTGGCGAGCTACGTACCGGCACGTCGAGCGAGCAGTGTTGACCCGGTGGTGTCGTTGCGAAGCGACTAGCGTGAGGTATTGCAGGGATTCAACAGAACGGCGCCTCC
>CAZYTS010000264.1:0-4111 GCA_964649855.1 uncultured Gemmatimonadaceae bacterium | reverse complement strand
GATGACGGCGATGACGGCGATGACGGCGATGACGGCGATGACGGCGATGACGGCGGTGACGGCGATGGTCGTAAAGTAAAACTTCTACTGTGCTCTGCCCCACTCTCAGCTCTTTACTCAGCCCCCAGCCCCCGGCTCCCGGCCCCCGGCCCCTCAGTCCTCAGCCCCTCGAATGTCTCTCGCTGCCCTTAAACGTCAGATCGCCGAGATAGTAGCGCCTACTGTTATACAGGGGGAGACGATCGCGACAGGAATAGCGGCGCTGGACTCCATACTCGAAGGGGGTGGCGTTCCCTGTGGGCGGCTGACTGATCTCTCAGGGGCTCCCGGGAGCGGTACGACGACGCTTACTCGCTCGATCGTGCAGAGCGCGCTCGTTAACAAACGATGGGTAGCATATATCGACGCCGGCCGCACGCTGGCGCCGGCGGACTGGGTGGAGCTCTCGGCAACCGGTCGGCTCTGGATCGTCCGGCCTCCCGACAGCGACAGGGGACCGTGGTGTGCCGACGTACTGCTCAGGAGTGGCGCATTCGGACTCGTGGTTCTCGATGGCGGGCCGCATGTCAGACGAAGCGTGTTCATAAGGTTGAACGGACTAGCCCGCGAGTCGCAGGCGGCATTTCTCGTCGTCAGGCACGATGAAGATGTTGCAGGGCTTATGGGTAGTGCGCTGCAACTCCGTTTGCAGCGTCGTCTCAATTCGGCAGCGACTCGTCCGGCAGTGGTCGCAGGAGCTGGCATGGGAGGACGCGCCGAACGTGAACGCTGGCGCTCTGTCAGCAAACGCATGGTTGTTCCGGTTCATGGATTGCAGCGCAAGGCTGCTGCTGAATCCGACACTTCTGCTTCAGGTCTGGCAAGTTCGACGCGCTTTACGATTGAGTGTGTAGTGCGCAGGGGCGGGGGCAGCGAACAACGCGCTATCGATATGGATTGTGCGATCGATGTTGCCCGGCGCCTACCTGAGGATAGCGGTATTCCGGACAGGCGTGGTGCGGCTCGGCGCAACCGTCAAGGCAGGTTTGTCATTCCATCAGCGACCGGTGCGGCGATTATCGAAGGCAACGGTTCGACCCTTGCGCGCAAGCGACGCTGTGCTGAGCCTGACGTTCGGCACAATACGTTTATTCTGGACGAGCGTGAGGCTCCCGGGAGGGTTCTCCCTTCGATCAACTACGCTCTGGGAACTGATAAGCGGGAGCGGCAGATCAGAGCTGCTGTTGGAAGCGTAAGCGGCACGCAACGGCAGGACTGAGCTATGCCGGCAAATTGGCGCATTGCCTGCGTTCGTATTCCGCGATTCGCGATTGGCGCGGTCTGGCGCAACGCGCTCAGCAAAGAAGCCTTGCCAACGGCAAAGGACATTCAGATCCCGTTGCCGATAGCCCAGGAACCATCCTCCAGCACCCCGCGCAAAGCGAGCTCTGATTCATCTCCTCTCAAGCACGAGCACTGGGATTCACTTCCCATGGCGCTTGTTGAAGGGCAGAAGATCAGAACTGCTACGGCAATAGCTGGCAAGGCCGGTATCCGGAGCGGCATGCCCGTGGGACAGGCCAAGGCACGCTGTGCTGCACTCCGTCTTTTGAATTGGGATGGTGAAATCATTGCGCGTGAGGTCACGCGTGCCACTGCTGCCTTTGTGCGAGCCAGTCCGCAGGTTACTCCTGCTGTCGGTGCACCGGGCCTGTGGTGGATTGGTGCCAATGGTCTCAACGAAGACATTCTTGCCCGTGAGCTCCTTTCCATAGCCCAGCTCTGGCATCCCAACGCTCGTGTTGCCATAGCAGATTCGTGCGTAGCTGCCCGAGCGGGAACGTGGGAGCACGCCGGCCGCCGAGCTGCGGTGACACGTGGGTGGGTGCGCATAGCCCCGGGAGGATGCGCCACCTATCTGGCTCGTGCCCCGTTAGGCATGCTGACCATAGACACGGAGCTTCGTGAGACACTCCGTGCACTGGGGCTTCGAACAATCGGTGATTTTGCCCGGCTCGATGCCGAAGACGTAGAAAGACGCTGGGGAGAGTTGGGGCTTGTTGCCTGGCGTCTGGCGCATGGAGACGATCCGCGTCGTCCAGGTCTCACACGAGTCGATACGCGCCGAGTGGTTACGACCGAGCTGCAGCCAAGCGTTGCGACTACGGAGCCTGTGCTCTTTCTTGTTCGCGCTGCGCTGGACCGGCTGGTCGCAGGCTTGATCGCGGACGGCCGAACCGCGGCCACGCTTGCACTCACGTTAGGCATGGATGACGTGCGCAATGCGTTGCCTGTGCCCACGCGCCAGCACACCATCACACGCGAGATAAGGCTTCCCCGCCCTCTTGCCCGCACAGTGCCTTTATTGGAGAGATGTCGTGCACTGCTGGACCAGTGGACGCTCAGTGCTCCTGTCTGCAGTGTAACGCTCGCCGTTACCGCAACCGCTCCCCTTTCCGGTTCTCAGGGCGAGTTGCTGGATCCGGCATGGCGTGATCCGGCTGCAGCCGATGCTGCTTTTGCGCGTTTGCGTGCCACGTTAGGTACTGAGGCCGTGGTGCGGCCGGTAACGAGCAACACTCATCGTCCCGAGCGTGCGGCTACCTGGGAGCGTGTGGACGATCCTGGAGATGCTGATCTTGAGGGTACTCTGCCTGAATCCGCGTCGCCTTTGCGAACGCTGCGACCGACGTTTCGTCAGATCGAACCTCCTGAACAGGTGGAGGTGGTAATCGAGGACGAGGTGCCTCGTGCGGTGCGCTGGCGTAACCAGTGGGTTCGAGTGCGGCGCGCCGTTGGACCCGAGCGTCTGGCGGGCGACTGGTGGGACGAGGGTTATGCGCGCGATTACTGGCGCTGCGAGGACTCAGGTGGAGGTCCGGCGCTCATGGTTTACCGGGACCTTGGTTCTCCGGCACCGGATCTTTGGTATCTGCAGGGCTGGTACGACTGACCCTAATTAGGGTCAGATTCGAATTAGCGACGCGGTAGCGAGAACTGGTAGATCTCGATGATTGGCCGGCCATCTTCGAGCTCGCGGTATACAGCCAGCCTGTCGTCGCTCAGGATCGCCCGTGGATAGCCCGCAAAACTTGCTCTACCGAGTAGCACTCCACGCCTGACATCGACGATCTCCATGATACCCTTGTACAGGTTCCAGCTTCCTCTGAATGTCTGTGTGTCGAATGGGATGTTCCGCCAATTTGATAGCGGCTGCGCGATCAGCACCGCTACGATTCCTGGCTTGACCTCTCGCACCGCCTTAACCTCAGATACGGTGCCACGCGGCATGGTGTCGAATTCCAAACCCTCCGTTCGACCAATGTGACCGAGCCTCAGACTCTCACCAGAAACCGCCATGCCAAAACCGTATCCCGCATTCCCCGCCGACGGCATCAGACTCCTCCGTCAGTTAGAACGCAATAACTCGACCGACTGGTTTCGCAAACACAAGTCGGAGTACGATGCGTTGGTAAAGCATCCATTCATTGAACTGGTTGGTCACATCAACGAGGCGCTCGAAGCCCTCGCCCCGGCGTATCGTGTACCTCTTCCCAAGGGCATCAGCCGCCCCAATCGCGATACGCGATTCTCCAAAGACAAATCTCCCTACCGCACCGACATCTCGGCGATTTTCCCACGTAATGGGAAAGAGAAACACGAGTCAGCTGGATTCTTTTTGCGCGTGAGTGCTGCTGGAGCATACATCCTGGGGGGTGTATACATGCCGGGACCAGAAGAACTTCGGAGACTCAGGGCTTACATTGCGAAGAACCACCAGGCTCTGACGGCAATCGTTAGGACGGCGTCGAAGAAAGTAGGCGTCCTTTGCGGCGAGCAGTTGCAGAAGGCGCCGCGAGATTATGCATCCGATCACCCAGCCGCAGACTACCTACGCAAAACGCAGCTGTACTTTGAACAGAGCCTCGCGGCGAGCATAACAACGTCACCACGCCTCGTGACTGATGTGGTGGCAGGTTTCAAGGCAATGACTCCGCTTGTTGAGTACCTCGACAAGGGACTGGGAAATTTGAGGTCAGATTCGAAATAGACTGCTCAGTCCATCGACCTTCGCAAGAACTCCCTGATCAGCTGAAACATCTGACGCGGCTCTCACGCAAGCACTACATGC
>CAZYTS010000263.1:0-4133 GCA_964649855.1 uncultured Gemmatimonadaceae bacterium | reverse complement strand
GATGCTGCAGTTCCGACTGATTGAACAAAGGCATCCACCGCTCCATCTGTTTCCTCCAGGATCTCCTCGCCAAGAGGATGATAGCCAGCAATCGCGTGATGGTTGTTGAGCTGATCGGTCCAGTAGGTGTTTGGCTCACCACTCAAGCCACGCGCTACCTCGATCATATCGAGTATCAGCTTTTTGGTCGTTAGACCGCCTTCACTCGGCACAAGGGTCAACTCGGCGCCGTAGGCCCGCATCTGATCGAGCTTTTCGCGGCTGAAGGCGTCAGACGTGACGATCCTGATGCGGTAACTCCTGGCACCGCAAACCAGAGCCAGCGAAGCGCCAGTGCTTCCGCCCGTGTACTCGACGACAGTCCCACCCGAACTCAGCCGCCCTGCGCGCTCGGCGTGTTCGATCACGCCGAGCGCCATACGGTCCTTCATACTGCCAGTGGGATTCTCCCATTCCAGCTTCACAAAGACGTCACCATGGCCGGGAGGCACCACCCTGCTCAGTCTCACTAGTGACGTGTTGCCAATTGCCGATAGTACGCTCATGGGAGTTGGGTTGGATCGGTTGTCACTCTACTCCACCAGCCTGCTCGATCAGATCCATCGCAGGTTTGCTCACGAATATCGGAGCATGAAAGCGGCGGCCATAGGACAGCGGACTCACGTCGCGATACTCGTGGCGGGTGGTATCACCGTGACCTGGATGCAGTCGCTTCCATACGGATCCCCGAAGATTCGGATCAGCACCACGCTCGAGAAGAAGTTGGGCCATCGGTGCCTCAAATGGACCACGGTTCCTGTAGTTCATCCAGAAGTTGGGCTGCGAAACCACCGCGTTGAAGAGAGGAGTGTAGCCCCCAAAGCCGTTCGCACCCACTGCGGAGCGTACGTTGGGATCCATTCCCTTATCGAGTAGCCACCTCGCTATCTCCAGTTCGTCGTAGTCAACGCACATGTGCAACAAAGTCGTTCCCCCAAGGGGAGTTCCCACCGTGGCATCGATCGGATCGCGACATCCCATCTCGTATGGATAGATCTCGCGGTGCGCGAATGTTCTTGAGAGAAGCAAAGGATCGCTGTCCATGTGCTTCTCGAGGAGATCCACGCGCCCCCTGTGCAGCGCCATGACAGGAGTATTGGGGAGCTCAAGGCCATGCTCCGCGTATAGCTCGAGGATTCCATGTTTCGCATCGGGCTTTCGGCTGTCCGTTTCAAGTACCACGCACACTGGCGCCAGGCGTTCGCCGTTGTCGTCCAGGACGCGAGCTCCGAGATCGAGGAGGAACGCCGTGCCAGAAAGACTCAATGTGTAGGCCGGGCCACCAAGTGAGTCATCTGGCGGTTTGGGTGCTCCAAGCATGGCATGCAACATTCGACCGGTGGCAACCTGGCTCTGCAGTGCTGCGCGATCCAGCGCAGTTTCGAGATCGTCAGCGCCAAGGCGATGCAGCATTTTAATTATGCGGTCGCGACCCAGATTGGCAGCGTAAGTGAGAGGAGGCCCCCAGTTGCTGTCCTTCCTGATTAGGACCTGTTCTCTGATCAACTCCGGGTTGCCGGTGACGAGCTTGTTTACCTCCTCCAGATCGTCGTCCCAGATAGCTCTCGCCAGCCGCGCCGCCTGCATGAGTCGCGGCCAACTCGAGGCCTGGTAGCTGCGCGCCAGTACGAGCTGCGCATCAGCAAGTTTGGTAAGGGGTGGATCTGGCCGCTCGGGATGAAATGCTCTGAGATCCTCGAGCGCTTCGGGCCGGCCAGCGTGGATTGAACGCAGCAGGTCTTTGGCCTGATGCTTGAGCTGATCTACATCCGGACGGACTGGTAGCCTGCGTACTGGCATGACGAGCCTCCTGAAATGGCCCGGGGTCCGCTGGCATCGGGCAGAGGAGGTTCGTTGAGAACCGTTCTGTCAGCAAACTTTCAGGTGGACTCGGTCCTTCCCGCGGACTGGAAGCGCCCTGTGCGCGCAAATACGATACGCGCACAGAGCAACCGCACGCAACCCTCATCAATCCGATCTCAATGCAAGTGCAGGATCAACTCGAGTGGCACGTCGAGCGGGAAGCCAGCTCGCTAGCGCAGCAACGACCACAAGAGTAGTCGGCACGACCAGGATCGTTAGGGGATCGGTTGCACTTACGCCATATAGCCAGGATCGGAGAGCGCCGCTTGATGCGAGCGCCAGTACCACTCCAGCCGCAGCACCAATCACGGCTATGGCTGCCCCCCGGCCGACAACCAGCGAAACCACACTTGTGGGCCGCGCCCCCAGCGCGATCCTGATTCCCATTTCCCTGGTACGCTGACCGACAACATACGACATCACACCGTATATCCCCACGATTCCCAGTAGCAGCGCAGCTGCAGCAAAGGCACCAAACAGCATAGTAACAAAGCTTGCATTGCCTGCGCTCATAACAACCGCCTCTTCCATCGTTCTCACGCTGCTCACAGCAATACCAGGCTCCAGCTCTCGCACCACTGCTCGGATGGACGAGATGAGCAAAGAAGGGTCGCCCGCACTACGAGCCACTACCCACATTTCGTTCATTGACATGCGGCTCCGCTGCCGCCAGGGAACAAATACTGACGCATACGATGTGTCGCGCAGACTATCCTGTTTTATGTCGGCGACGACGCCAACGACTGTCATCCACTCGTTGTTGTACGGATAGCCGATTCGCTGGCCCAGGGCTTCGCTCTGCGGCCAGAACCTCTTTGCCACACTTTCACTGATCACAGCAACCTGCCCTCCGTCGGCTGCGTCGCCCTCGTTGAACACGCGCCCTGACTTGAGCTGGACGCCGAGGGTTGCAAAGAAGTCGCTACTTACAGCCTGCAGATGTGCAACATCCGGGAGCACTCTCGAAGCATCTTCGTACTGCCCAGCGATTCTTGCGGCAAATCCCCAGACTGGCTCGCCTCCAAATGGCAGCTTGTCAACCAGCGAAGCGCTCTCGACTCCGGGTACCCCTTGTACTCGCTCCAGAACTCCGGAGTAAAAGCTTTGAAGTCGGTCTACGTCAAAGCCCACGGCCGGCGGTGTCATCCTGGCCGCAATTACTCTTTGGGGGCGAAAGCCAGTATCGACGTCGCGCAGTTCCTGGAGGCTACGGGCCAGAAGGGTCGCCCCAATCGCCAGCATCACCGCCAGAGCGACCTCTGACGCCACTAGTGCAGATGCCACACGCTGATGCCGCGCACCAGCCGTTGTGCGCGTCGTGGCCGCGAGCTTCCCTGCGCCTATGCCGGCGCCGGTTGCCCTGAATGCAGGGACAACGCCAAAAGTCAGCCCAGTTACTAACGCGATTGCAGCTGTGAATCCAACGGTGATGAAGTTCAAACCGATGGTCTCCGCACGGGGCACTCCAGCCGGCAGGATAGCCACGAGCCATTGTACCAGTCCCCACGCGATTCCGACGCCAAGTATCCCACCAATGATTGAAAGCAGTACACTCTCTGTGAGCAACTGTCGTACAAGCCTTGCACGCCCGCCGCCCAAGGCAGCTCTCACCGACAACTCTCGCTCTCGGCTCGTTGCCCGAGCCAAAAGAAGATTGGCGACGTTGACGCAGCCTACGAGAAGAACCACCGTGACGCATCCAAAGAGCAACCAGACGATGGAGCCGGCGCTCCCTACCACTGCCTCGTGGAGCGGTACTACAGTAACGTTCCGGCGGTATTCGTCACCTGGGTCCCAAAGAGGATTGAGACGGCGAAGTGTCGGCCAGACTTCGGCTGCTTCACGTTGTGCGGCTGCAAGCGTGTTGCCGGTAGTAAGTCGCGCTATGAACCGCTTGCCGCCTATGGCCCACGTCATTCCGAGATTTGCTGTATTGGTCCTCGGCGTTATCCAGTACTGGGTGTGCCGGTCCGGGAAAGCAAAGCCCGGGGCCATCACACCAATCACTGTGAAAGGGGCGCCCTCGAGAAGGAGTTGTGAACCAATAACGTCAGGTGCTCCGCCAAAGCGATTTCGCCAGTAGCTGTCGCTGATGATGATGGCGCCGGGACCGCCAAAGGCGTCCTCATCGGGTGTAAAATCGCGCCCGCGAAGTGGGGTAACTCCAAGTGTTGAGAGCAGGTTACCAGATACTGCAGCACCGGTGACGCGTTCGACTTCGTCGGCTATCT
>CAZYTS010000262.1:0-4174 GCA_964649855.1 uncultured Gemmatimonadaceae bacterium | reverse complement strand
GGCATCGTTGGCCGCCCGTAACCTGGGCATCCTCTGGACGGATTTCCTCGGTGTTGATCCCGAAGCCTTTGGTAGCACTGGCGACGCACCTTCGATCTTCCAGTCCTTTGGACCGCCGACGTACTTCGCCTTCCGCCTCTCACTCGGATACTAGGCCCCAGAATGACTTCATACATGACTTCATTTTCAGAACTCACCTGGTGGAGAAGAGCTGCCACCGTGGTGTCGTTTTCGGTGGCCGCGTTTGCCGCTACAGGGTGCGCTGTCGCTGACTACCTCGTCGTAGAAGATCCAGACATCGTTAATCCGAGCGACGTTTCTTCTGCTGCTGGTGCCAATGCCGTTAGGCTTGGTGCGCTGGCTCGCTTTAACTCCGCAACCAGTGGTGGCGAGAGTCTCTTTCTCCTTGGCGGCCTCTTTGCTGACGAGTGGAACAACGGAGACTCTTTTATTGCGCGTCAGGAGATTGATCAGCGCGTTATCACACCGCAGAACAACTTCCTCACGGACGCAAACCGAACTCTGCATCGTGCCCGCCTTTCCGCTGAGCAGGCTGTGGGGTTGCTGGAGGAGTTTTCTCCCACGTCGCCTGGTTGGCAGCGAGGTGAGATGTATTTCGTGCAGGCGTATGTCGAGAACATGATCGCTGAGCACTACTGCAGCGGCATAATCTTCAGCACGGTAATCGACGGTGGCGAAGACTTCGGATCGCCGATAACCACGACGCAGGCTTTCGAACGCGCGCTCGAGCATGCCAACGCAGGTCTCGCGCTCGTGACCGGTACGTCCACAGACGATGCGCGCGTTCGAAACGCACTTAGCGTCCTCAAAGGCCGCATCCTTGTTAACCTCAACCGCCATTCAGAAGCAGCGACGGCTGTGTCCGGGGTTCCTACGAACTTTGGTTACGAGGAATTCCACTCCCAGACTACCAACAGCAATCAGGCGTGGAGTTTCAACAACCTGGCGCGCCGCTACAGCGTGAGCACGGGCGAAGGAACCAATGGGCTCGACTTTGCTACCGCCGACGATCCGCGTGTGCCGGTCTGTGAGGGAGGTGACACCGAATGCCGCGCTATTGGCGTGACCAATGCCACTCGTGACGACCTCACACGGCCTTTCTACGTCCAGATGATGTGGGCCGTCCCAGAGGCGTCGGTAACAATCGTGAGCGGCGTCGAAGCCCGTATGATAGAGGCAGAAGCGCAGCTCAAGGCGGGAGACGGAGCTACCGCGTTGGCAACACTCAATGCTGCACGCACCACGGTGTCTGGTCTTGCTCCACTGGCTGATGCCGGCAGCGACGCAGCGCGCGTCGACCAGCTCTTTAGAGAACGCGCCTTCTGGATGTTTTCGACCGGTCACCGGGTTGGAGACCTCAGACGGCTCGTAAGGCAGTATGGCCGTGCGGCCTCGGCAACCTTCCCAACTGGCGCATGGCACAAGGGCGGCAACTATGGGACAGATGTTACACTTCCCATACCGCTTTCAGAGACCAACAATCCAAACCTCTCTGGCGGAGGAACCGAAACCTGCATCGACCGCAATCCCTGATCTGAATGGAGCAGCCAACCAGGTTTTTTAGAGCCGAGAACTGGCTGCTCTTCCTGCTCGTCTTCATACCCATAGCGCTTCTGCTGGAACACGTGTTCCATGCAGGGGCGCTTTGGGTGTTCTTGTCGTCGTCCGCTGCCATTATTCCTCTCGCGGCGCTGATGGGGCGCGCCACGGAGCAGCTCGCGGAACGACTGGGCGAAGGAATGGGCGGCTTTCTCAATGCCACCTTTGGAAACGCCGCCGAACTCATAATTGCAATAGTTGCGTTGCGCGCAGGCCTCTTTGATCTCGTCAAGGCTTCGATCACAGGATCAATTATCGGCAATCTGCTTCTGGTCTTTGGAGCGAGCGCGCTCTGGGGCGGGATAAAGTTCCAACGCCAGCAGTTCAACCGGACTGCAGCCGGATTGAGCGCTACGCTTCTCGTCCTCAGCGCCACGGCGCTTTTTATTCCCGCAATTTTTCACATTGTTGCGGGCGACACGACCGCTATAGCTGAGAGAACGTTGAGCGTCGAGATCGCCGTTGTTCTCATTATCACCTATGCGCTGAGTCTCCTCTTTTCACTCAGGACTCACAAGCATCTCTATGTGGGCGAGGCTGGTCACCACGCCGAGGGCCTGGCCCCCACGCGATCTACGACGAGTTCAGTCGTGCTGCTGTTGAGCGCCACAGCGGGCGTTGCCCTCATGAGCGAAATGCTTGTTGGTGCGGTCGAAGAGACGGCGCACGCTTTCGGAATGAATGACGTCTTTGTGGGCGTAATACTCGTGGCGCTGATCGGTAACGCCGCCGAGCATTCGTCGGCGATCCTGCTCGCAGGCAAGAACAAGATGGATGCTGCAATTACGATTGCAGTCGGTTCGTCGATCCAGATTGCGCTGTTTGTTGCACCAGTCCTGGTATTCCTGAGCTACATCATTGCGCCACAGCCTATGGACCTCAGGTTCACCACGCTCGAAGTTGTCGCGGTGGGACTTTCAGTCTGGATCATGTCACTCATAGCGCAGGATGGGGAGTCGCATTGGATGGAGGGGGTTCAGCTTCTTGCGGTCTACATAATTCTGGCGCTGGCGTTCTTCTGGCTGCCGCTCTGAGATTCCGCGACAAGGCTCAAGGCGAACAACTCGGCACGAGCGAGCGTCGCCACGTCCCATATTGAGGGCAATGCAGTGTGCACGGCATGCATTCACTCTGTCGTAGCGCCATGCAGCTTTTCAAAAAACGATTTTGTGCGCGCAGCGCGAGGTAACAAGGATGTTCACCAGGCGAGACTTTCTTAAGACGAGTGCGATTGCCGGCGGTGTAGCAGTAGCTGGCCGCGGTGTTTTGGCGCAGCCGGGCGCGCCTTTGACGCAACGGGCTGCTCCCATGTCGATTCTGATTCTGGGAGGTACGGGATTCATTGGTCCCCATCTCGTTAGGCAGGCGGTCT
This sequence comes from uncultured Gemmatimonadaceae bacterium, assembly GCA_964649855.1. Lineage (GTDB taxonomy): Bacteria > Gemmatimonadota > Gemmatimonadetes > Gemmatimonadales > Gemmatimonadaceae > CAZYTS01. The sequence continues at coordinate 1,182 of CAZYTS010000262.1, read as the reverse complement.
CGCGTGGCCACAAGGTGAGCATTTTTACGCGCGGTCGGAGGGACGTCGACCTGCCGTCTGGGATCGAGAGGCTGGTGGGTGACCGCATGATCAACGACACGATTCCACAGGGGAACCTCAAGGCACTCGAAGGTCGCCGCTGGGACTTTGTATTTGACGACTCGGCTACGGACCCGCGCTGGGTGCGTCAGTCGGCGAGTCTTTTGCGGGAGTCCGGCGGATACATGTTCGTGTCGTCGACAGGTGTGTTCTATCCGTATCTCACTCCCAACAACGACGAGAACGCTCCGGTTGTGATGACACCTGCGGATTCAACGGAGTATGGGATCAGGAAGGCGTTGTCGGAACAGGTGGTGCGCGACGTGTTTGGGAATCGTGGATTTGTGGTGCGGCCCGGATACATCGTTGGTCCGGGCGACACGACGGACAGGTTTTCGTACTGGCCCCAGAGGTTCGGCCGCGGAGGTGAGATTCTTGTTCCCGGCAAGGCTTCGGATCCTTCGCAGTTTGTCGACGTTCGCGATCTTGTGGCGTTCATGGTCAAACTGGCTGAGGAAAAGCGAAGCGGTACTTACAACGTTACCGGTCCAGTGGATCGATTATCGTGGAGTCAGTTCATCGCCGAGACTCGAGCCGCACTTAAGCCGGATGCGCAACTGGTGTGGGTTGATGACTACGACTTCCTGCGTGAGCAGCGTATGACGTACGCGATTCCCTGGATGATTCCAGAGGGTGAGAACGAGCATCATCTGCAGATCAACAACAAGAAGGCAGTTGCAGCAGGTTTGAGGTTCCGACCGATTGCGGAGACTGTGCGGGACACGTTGGCTGACTGGCCGAATCGTCTGGCTCTGTTGCCTCAGGGGCGCGAGCCAAACTTCCGCTGGATCACGCCGGATCGGGAGCGTGAGGTTTTGGCTCTGTGGAAGTCGCGGAGGGGGTAGGAGGGGTGCCGCGGCACGACGCCCGTGAGCGGCGTCATGTGCAGAACAACACAAGATGATGCGGCCTAACGACACTGGGCCCCTGCTTTCGCAGGGGCCGCGGTCTTTCCTGCAACCGACTTTCCGGTCGAGAGCGGCCTTGAAAACAACAAGTTCAAAATGCCGCAGAAGTACGTGGAAGTACGCGGAAACTACCTCGGCGTTCCGGAGTGTGGAGCGGTTCCTGACAGTTCCATTC
>CAZYTS010000261.1:0-4196 GCA_964649855.1 uncultured Gemmatimonadaceae bacterium | reverse complement strand
CTGCGCGCGACAATTCGACTTGTTGTGCCCTCCCTTACCATTCTGCTTCTGGCGAGGCCAGCAGTGGCGCAGAGCTTTCTCGACAAGCCCGCGGGGACGGTGCGCGTCGTAACGTGGAATGTCGCCGCAAACTCCGTTTTTCCAGAACGCCCCGACCTCGCGATGTCCGAGACGGGTCGCCCGGCTCAGTTCGCACGGGTGATGCGCGCCCTGAAGCCAGACGTGGTCTGTTTGCAGGAGGCCTCGCGTGGCGCCGTCGCAGCCACGGCGCTCATGAACGCCATCCTCCCTGTCGCCAGCGGACAATGGCAGGCTCACGATGCGCTCGACAACGTCATCCTCACGACCTTCGCGCTCACCCACCGCACCGAAGCAGTGATGTCGCACAATGTTGAATCTCTCGGTCCACGGCAAAGGGGGTACGCCGCGGGCCTCGTCGACCTGCCAGGCAATTTCGACGGTGATCTCTACGTGATGTGTTCACACTTCGAATCGCGCCCCGGGGCTGACCGGCTGCGGCTGCGCAACATGGTCGCAGAAGCAATCGTTGATCGGATGCGCGACGCAAGAACGCCGGGCGGAACCTTGGATCTATCCCCGCTGACCGGTATCGTCGTACTCGGTGACTTCAACGTCGTGGATGACCCGGCGCCGTATCTTGAGCGTCTCGTGGCGGCGGGGCTGACGGATCCGCGGCCGAGGCACAACGCCCGAGGGGAAGACGACTATACCTGGCGAAACGATCTCGTCGTTTACCCTCCGCGGGCGTTCGACCGGCTGCTCTTCGGCGGCGAGTCGCTCCGGGTGGTACATTCGTTCGTTCTCAACACGACGATCATGACGTACGACGAGTTGCGGCGCGTGGGATTGCGCTCGATTGACGTCATGCGCGATCCGCTCACCGGAGTTCATGACCATTTTCCGGTCGTCGCGGACATCGTTCTGTGGCGGCACTGATGCACGCTCCGAGAAGCACGCGAACCCTTCCACAGGCGCCGCCTGGACGCCCTGCAACCAGCCACAACTCGCCTCAGCACTCGCGGGTGAGAGCGCTTGACGAATGTATGAGTCGCCAGGAGCGCCGTTGATATGCCCAAGCCGACTAAGAAGCTCAAGCCGAATCCCGAGTTCCGCTCGCATGAAGAGGCGGGCGAGTTCTGGATGACCCACGATACGACTGAATATCTGGAGCTGGAGCAAGGCCCGGCGCGTCCGGTTCCCCAAGCTGCGGCCGTCAACCACGACGATTTCACTTCGGCTGCCCCAGGTCATGCTGGACGAGCTGCGTATCCTCGCGAACCAGCAGGATGTTCCGTACCAGAGCCTCTTGAAAGTGTACCTGGCTGAGCGGCTTGCAACGGAGCGGGGTCGGGTCCCGCAGGCGCAGCCTAACAAGCGTGTGCAGCCGACGAAGGCGCGGCCGAAGCCCCAGGCGCGAGCGAAGGCCAAGTAGCTGCCGCCCCTTAGCGGCTGACGCGCAAATCGTTATACTGACTATATGAGATCCTGATATGAGCCAACTTCTCCGGAACAGACTGATCCTCGCCGTCCAGGATCTCCAGGTCTCCACTGAGTTCTGGATGTCGACGCTCGGATTCGCGCGCGACTTCGGCGACGGCTCCGATGGCTGGAGCTGGCTGTCCCGCGACGGTTTCGCCGTCGGCCTCGGCGAGTGCGCGAACGAGCCGCCGGCGAGCACCCTCGGCGACCACTCCTACGTCGCGTACGTCACCGTTGACGATGTGGACGCGCTCTACGAGGAGCTCCGCGGCCGTGGAGCGAGCATTCACGCCAAGCCTGCCACCAAGCCGTGGGGTATGCGCGAGTTCGCCCTGCGAACGCCCGACGGGCATCGTATGACATTCGGGACTGAGGTGCGCGCCGCATAACGACGCTTGCTGCCGACGGCCGTTGGGTGTGGTAGCGGGTGGGCCGTCTGCGATGCAGGCAACATTGCGTCCGCGCGGTTGCGTGAGAGTGTCGGAATGCAATTCGAGGGCAAAACTTCGTCGCTGGTTAGTTCACCCAAATCTCAGCGACGAGCCGCTCGACTGTTTGTGCTATGCTATCGTCAAGCCGGCCGTCTAACATGCAGTTGCAGCGGACCGTGGAAACGGTAGGAAGAGGTGGTGACCGCCTTCAGCGACGACGAGGCCCTGCTGGATGATCCAGATCATTCTACACGACGTCGAGTGGGCTGCGACGGGACGAAAGCTCGCGATGGAGTGGAAGAAGGCTACGAAAAGGTGCGGCATAACAGGCGTTGCAGCAGACCCTGCAGCTGAACGCTAGTGGCGCGCTCGCTGAGATTTAGGCCAGCTCAGCCTCTCTGCTGCTCTCCAAGAAGCTTGTCGAGGCGCGCATAGCTCGTTTCCATGCCGTCGGTCATGCCGGTGGACACTGCCGCATCACGTGCTTCCTTAGAATCGTATGCAATCAGCACGACCAGCGTCGTGACGCCGTTCGTCTCCGTGAAGGTTGTTTGGGTGATGGCCGGACTGGTGGGCATGGCGCCACCAAAGGTGCCGGGATCGAAGTATTCGGCGTGTACCATTTTTCCAGGCGCATCTACTTCGCGATAATCGCCGTAAAAGCCGAACTCCTTGCCGTCCTCCGAACGCCAGCCCCAGCGAAACTTGCCGCCGGGGCGGACATCCATTTCGCACACCGGCATCGACCAGCCCGGATAGCCACCTATCCATCGTTGGAAGAGCTTGGGGTCCGTGTGCGCCTGCCAGAGCAGCTCGCGGGGTGCTCTGAAGTCGCGTGTTACGCGCACCTCGGTATCACTCGGCAATGAGACTTGAGCTTTGTTGTTGAAGATCGTAGGCATTGGGCTTCCTGTCGTTGTCTGTTAGTGTACACCAGGGCGTTGTGCGATCATACTTCAGCGCGCCGGTTGTGCGTCGAGAAAATCGTTCACCATCGGGACGATCACGGATATGCGCTCCATTAGCGTCACATGCGTCGTGTTGGGCAAGATCGCCAGTCGTGACGCCGGGCGCGGCCTCATATCGCCGTGAACCTCGCCGCCTTTCAAACGAAACATCTCGCCGACGTGCTCAAGCCGGATACCATCAGCATCACCATGTATAAAGAACATGGGAGCGGTGGTCGCCTCGAGCTGCGCGGCGCTCAGGTCGTTTCCTTTGGAACCTCCAGCGACCATGCGCTTGACAAACTCCGCAAAGTGGTCCGGCGTGGGGCTCAGTCGTTTGTACTCGCTCTCAAGGGGAGAGCCCTTGAATACCTCCGCCGTAAGTTTCGGGATGGCCTCGCGTCCTTCCCTGGTCATGCCATCTCGGCGGAATGGGGCAGAAATGACAACGACCTTTCGCACCAGCTCTGGATGCCGCACTGCAAGCTGCATTGCTACACCGCCGCCCATGCTGTATCCGATCAGGTCCGCTCGCGCAACTTTCAGAAACTTTAGCAGAGCCGCAATGTCATCGGCGTGGTTCTCGCCGTTGAGTTCTCGTGGAATATCCGCCGTCCGCCCATGGCCCTGCATTTCGACGGCAATGACTTTCCGGGTCCTGGAAAGTTCTTCGATCCATCCGGTCCAGTTGAGGGTGATGGTCATGAAGGAACCGTGGAGTAGTACCACCGGCTCCCCGCTACCGTGGACTTCGTAGTACATCTTGAGTCCGTTGACCGGCGCATAGCCTGTCGTTGGACGCTGCTGCGCCGATAAGTCTGTGACTGTCATCGCTATCATCAGGAAAGCTGTTATCCGCATTTGGGTGACTCCGTTGGAGCGACAAGTGGATCTGCAGGGGTGGCTCACTTTGTCTTTTGAGGTGCGTAGGTTCCTGCATTCTGTTTCAGTTCCTCAACGATCTTTTCCAACTCGTCGAAGCGTGCGTCCCAGAGCTGGCGGTAGCGTTCGATCCACGCTGCCTCCTCCTCCAGCCGGCGTGGGCCGAGTTTGCAGGTCCGCACTCGGCCGACCTTTTCAGTGGTGACGAGCCCGGTCTGCTCCAGAATCGCGATGTGCTTCTTCATGCCGGTAAGAGTCATTTGGAATCTCACGGCAAGCTCTGTTATCGAAGCGTCCGCCTGGCCGAGCCTCTCCAGAATGCCACGTCTGGTGGCGTCGGAGAGCGCGGCGAACGAGGCGTCGAAGTGGGCCTGGTTATACTGAACCATATGGTTCAGTATATACGGAAGGCGGACGGTGCGCAATAGGGAGATTC
>CAZYTS010000260.1:0-4220 GCA_964649855.1 uncultured Gemmatimonadaceae bacterium | reverse complement strand
GTCGCGGTTTGCTTTCGAATCCCCGGGCGAAGCGCGCGACAGCCATCATCGCTTCCCCGGGCGAAGCGAGCGAAAGCGAGCGAGGCCCGGGGCCCAGTGTCGTTTCCCCTAACTAACTACAACTCCAAGCTCTCTATTTATCAACCCTGAACCCCCGTACCTCCAGATCCAGAAAGTGATTCACGCGAATCCCGGCGATTCCGTTGAGAGTCTCGAGCTTGCCCGGACCGATCAGTTTGCTGCTCTCGTATCCCCACACCTCCTTCCCATTCACCAGGCACGCGGTCCGTTCCGGCGTAACACGCCAACCAACTTCGTTCGCGGCTCGACCACTGGCATCAGCGCGGTTGATCGCGGAGTGCTCAGTGCGCGCTGCCAGATCGTGAACCTCACCGCCAACGCGGTGCTTTACCAGGAACACACCCGTCCCCGAGACCAGGCAATACAAATAGTTCATAGAGTCGCCTGAAAGATCCGTCCCACCAATGAAAATGCCGTAGAACTCTGGGTGCTCAGGAGCTTTAGTCTGAGTGAAACTGGCTGTTACGGTGTAGGTGCCCGATGCCCGGTTCGAGGGACTCCAGTAAATGGCAGCCGGACCTGAGATCACGCGCCACGCAGAATCCGCTTCGGCAAAGGTGACTTCCGATAGCTTGCGGCCCTCTCGTTCAACATTCGGATCGACTCGGCCTCGCCAACCCCGCACGGTCACGCCACCACCGCCACCTTCCGTAGCAGACTGTCCCGTAACCGGCGACGCCGTCGCCAGCACGATCCCACTGATCACTATCGTCAGAAGTACTCGCATCCGTTTCCTCCGTAGCCAACCGCAACTTCCTTATGCGTGCGGACCGTCACGTGTCAATCATGGCGGCAGCACCCCTGTATCAATTACCCATTATCAGTGTTTACGACAACGACCCCCGTCCCCCTGTACTGGACCTCTCACGGCCCCAAGGGAGCCGACCGCGCCCTCGTACTACACGGTGGCCCGGGAGCGAGCCAGGATTACCTGCTACCACAAATGCTCGCCCTGGCCGAAACCCGCGAGCTCATCTTTTACGACCAGCGCGGGGGTGGCCAATCCCGTCCCGGTGATTCCACACCCATCACCTGGGAAACCCAGGTCCAGGACCTCGGACTCGTGGTTCAGGAGTTTGACCTCAAACCCCTGACCCTCATCGGCTACTCGTGGGGCGCACTCCTCGCACTCCTCTATTCCCTCGAAGCACAAAACAACCTCGCCCTCACGCCGCCCGCGAGACTCGTACTCATCGATCCCGCGCCACTCAACCGGACGTGGAAACAGAAATTCGACGCCGAATTTGCGCGACGCGCCACCAGTCCTCAGATCCAGCATTGGCGAGAAGAAGCTGCCGCCTCCGGCATCAAAGACACCGACCCCGAGGCATGGCGGAAACGCCAGTTCGAACTCGGCGTCGCCGCCTACTTCGCAGACCCGACGCGGGCTACCGAGCTCACTCCCTTCAGGGTCACCGCACGTGTGCAAAAATCAGTTTGGGAAAGTCTGGGGAGCTACGACCTGATCCCGCGGCTTTCTGAGCTGAAAGTACCAGCGCTTTTCACGCACGGCTGGCACGATCCCATACCAATCGAGTCAACGTTTGAGGCAGCGCGTGCCATGAAAGCACGTTGCGTCGTCTTGGAGGCGAGCGGTCACGTGCCGTACGTGGAGCAACCCGATGCGCTCTTCAGCGCAATCGAGCAGTTCCTCAAAGACACTTCGGTCGATGGGATAGCGGACTGATCTGGGTGATGGACGCCGCTCCGCGGGTACTGGATCCCTGCGCAACCCATCACGAGATCAGCCGCCTGTCCTGTTGAGAGCGAGCCGTTCCATGCCTGAATTGAGTGAGATCGAAGAGTTGCACGTGACCGCGCTCGACATCGAAGGGCGCTCCTACAACGTGGTCGTTGCAATCGAGAACGACGGCATCGAACACGTCGGACATCTCTGGTTCAGTGACGCCGAATGGGATGATGACGGAATGCGCGACCACGGCGCGATCCCGGGAAAGTCTGCAGCAGAAGTGCTGGAGCAGGCAAAGAGCCTAACGACTCGTGACCTGCTTTTGCGTTTTGAGCGTGCGCGATCGGAGCAGCGTCGCTTTCACGGGCTCAGGAAGCTGACAGAGCAAGTACTCGAGCACATCAAGTATCTCAACAAGGTCGCGGTTTCGATGCGCGCGGGGCTCCTGGCCGTCGAAGATGCTGCGACCGAAATCGACGAAACGGAGCGCAAGCTTCACGGGATGATCGACGAGCTGCGGCATTACGCAGGGGTGGCGGCCTAGGTTGAGAACCGAACAAGGAGGAGGACCGGGGAGCTTATAGGGGGTAGTGAATCATCGAATCTCGTCTCGATCTTTCAGGCCCCTCGCAATTCACGATCGACCTGCCTACGTTGCCCTCCACCATGGCGAAGGCACGTTCAAAAGGTGGAGCCGCCGGTCGAGCGCGCCGAGCCGTGAAGGGCGTTGGAGCTACCTCCCGGAAAGCCAACAAGAGCACAACTGCCGCACGCTCTGCGCTCCCAAAGCCGGTTCCAAAGCAAAAGCGCGCCTCCAAAAAGGCCGCAAAATCCAACAGCCCCAAACGCGTCAGCGCAACCAAAGGCGCACCCAAAGCTCGGCGCAAAATCCGGGACCTTCCTGCGCACGCGAATGAGGTCTGGAACCGGCTTCGGGCCCTCTATCCTGACGCACATTGCGAACTCGACTTCAGATCTCCCTGGGAGCTGCTCGTCGCCACCATTCTGAGCGCGCAATGCACCGATAAGCGCGTCAACATGGTGACCCCGGTGTTGTTCGCTAAGTATCCCGGTCCCGCCGAGCTTTCCAGAGCGAACCCTGACGACGTCGAGAACATCATCAAGAGCACCGGCTTTTTCCGAGCCAAGACCAAATCTCTGCTCGGCGTAGCCGGCGCTGTAAGCGACCAGTATGGCGGCAAGGTGCCCACCTCGATGGAGCAGCTCGTGGTCCTTCCCGGAGTCGGGCGAAAAACGGCTAACGTGGTGCTTGGCAACGCTTTCGACATCAACGTCGGCGTCGTGGTCGACACTCACGTAACGCGCGTTTCGGCCAGGCTCGGCCTAACGAGTGAGACAGAGCCGCTCAGGATTGAGCGCGACCTCATGGAGCTCTACCCGGCTGAGCGGTGGACCCTCCTGTCGCACCTCCTCATCTGGCACGGGCGGCGGATCTGCGAGGCTCGCCGCCCCAGATGCGAGATTTGCACGCTGAATGACATCTGCCCCAGCTCGCTCGTTCCTGCCCCAACCGTTTAAGTTTGAGGGATGAAGACAGCTACGATAATCACTTCGCGCGGGACCGTCGTCGCCGAGCTGTTCGACGGCGAGGCTCCCAACACTGTTGCCAATTTCGAGAAGCTCGCCAACTCCGGCTTTTACGACGGCACCCATTTTCACCGTGTGATCCCTGACTTTGTGGTTCAGGGAGGGGATCCTTATTCCAAGGGTGGAGAGCACGCCAAGGGCCCCGTCGGCACCGGTGGACCTGGCTGGAAGATCAAGTGCGAAACGGCCGGCAATCCCCACAAGCACAAACTCGGCGCGCTTTCAATGGCGCACGCCGGCAAGGACACCGGCGGTTCGCAGTTCTTTATGGTGCTGAGCGAGTCCAATACTCGTCACCTGGATGGTGTGCACACGGTATTTGGTCAGATTACCGAGGGACTGGATATCCTGAATCAGATCCGTCAGAATGACGAGCTTACGTCAGCGCGAGTTGACTGAACCTGAAACGCTAACCTGAACGAATTCATGTCCGCACTTCAATCGGGCGATAAGCCAGCTGCTTTCAAGGGTTTGGTAGTAACGTTTTTTCTGTTGTTGGCGATGGCGTACGGCATCGTGCTGCTCACCAACATGAAGTTTGCGGGTCACGAAGCGGAGCCGGCGGCGGCGACGCAGGGTCATTAGGGCGTCACACACGCCGCCTTTCCGGGCGAAGCGAACGCAGTGAGCGAGAACCGGAACCCAGAGTCGTCTCCTACTGTCCGCCTTTCCGGGCGAAGCGAACGCAGTGAGCGAGACCCGGAACCCAGTGTCGTTTCCTGCTGTCCGCCTTTCCGGGCGAAGCGAACGCAGTGAGCGAGACCCGGAACCCAGTGTCGTTTCCTGCTGTCCGCCTTTCCGGGCGAAGCGAACGCAGTGAGCGAGACCCGGAACCCAGTGT
>CAZYTS010000259.1:0-4287 GCA_964649855.1 uncultured Gemmatimonadaceae bacterium | reverse complement strand
GCGACCCCCTGAACCCCATTCAGGTGCGCTACCGGACTGCGCTACGTCCCGTCGACTCCAATAATACACTCCACTTGCCGGGTCGCGGGAAAGCGACCCCTGATCAGGCGCGATACCCCGGACCCCACCAACCAAAGCGGACATTGGAACCTAATCCGGTCTTCACCCAATCTCCACTGTTCAGAAACGCCACTTCATCCGCATGGTCGCGACCTGCGTTTCAAACAGGTTCTGATACGACGCTCTGAAGCCATCACCACTGACATCACGACGGATGCCAAAGTTGTTAAATACGTCCGTAAAGGTGAACGACAGTTCGGCTCGGTCGTTGTACAGCGGAAGCGAAGCAGCAATGTCAAACGAAGATCGTGCTCGCTCACGGCCCTGGGGGATAGTTCGCGCCGAATAGTACACCTGGCTCGCCTCAAATTCGGCAGACCATGGCAGCCTGAAGCGATTCTTAAGAGTCACGTCCCAACTGTCATCCCTTGATGCCCGGATCGAAAATGGCCTAGTGGTCGGGAACAGGAGCATTGTCCGGAAGGAATCGACCTTCGTGACGAACCAGTTAACGCTCGCCGAGAGTTGCCATGGTCGGGTGACCTGCTGTTCGCCAACAACCTCAACTCCAGTCTGGCTTGAGTGTCCGACGTTCTCGTAAACCCTGTTCACAACGTCGTAGTTCGGATTGGACTCGTCAATCGCGAACACTCGCTGGAACGCGTCCTTAGTGGACCGATAGTAACTGGAAGCACGTACCGAACCGCCACTCCATGAACGGTCGATGCCGAGCTCGAACACGTGGGTCAGTTGAGGACGAAGATACGGATTCCCCACCTTCAGGAGTTCCGGGTCATCGTACTTCGGAAAGATCCGCAGCTCGGGCTCACCCGGTCTGTCAATGCGTCGGTTGTACGCTGCAATCACCCGGTGGTGCGCATCGAGCGCGTAGGTGAGCTTGACGTTCGGGAATGCCTCAAGCGAACCATACGAGTCGCTGGTCGGATAGTAGATGTTCTCCTCTGGCACCCGGTACTCGACCCAGGTCCTTTCCAGCCGTAATCCTGCTTCTAGTGTGTAGGTATCCTTGACACGCACCAGATTACCATAAATCGCGAGAAGATCTTCATCCCAATCAGTTCGGTCGCCCAACCCTGGATAAATGACACTCTGAACACCACGCTCAACCTTGTACGTGACCGGTAGCCAGCGTCGCTGCAATTTGCCGCCCAGTTCGATCCGCCCGCTCGAAAGGGGCCGCGTATAGTCGAGACTCAATGGAACAGTGTGTTCAACGGCGTCAACGTGCGTGTTGTCGGTACCAACACGAACAGCGGATTCCTCGTTTAGTGAGTACGCTTCGTCCTCCCAACCACGCGTATACTGGAGGTTTACATTCAGTTTGTGGCCAGGCGTGTCAAAATCGTGCTTCCAATTGGCGCTTGCATTGGCGAATCCGGTGCTCTCCTTTTCGCGCCAGAACCAGAACCGCTCGCGCTGGCCCGAGGCCGCGAGAATAAACGGGACCTGTGCCCGATCGATGTGGGTCTCGAGGTCGTAAATCCCTGATACCGTGAAAGTGTTGGACCCGCTTGCGATATCGGAGCCCGCTCTGATCAGATAGTGCCACTGCCTGCGATTCTCCGGAACCTGGGATTCGATAACCCGACCGTCATCGTAGTAGCGAGTGGTGAACTCGTTGTTAGGCAGGTCGTGCTGAAGCAGGTATTCACCCTGCAGGAAGGAACGGATGCGCCCCCTGCTATAGTTAAGACTTAGGCTCGGAATGATTTTTTCGTTGGTCGAGTAGCTCCCGATATCTGTGGGTAGGTCAGCTCGCTGCTTGGTGAGCGCACCCACACCAAGTGACAAACCCATCTCGCCGGAGAGACCCAGCTTCCTGTCCTGCCTGTAGATGATGTTGATGATCCCTGCCATCCCCGCCGCGTCAAAACCCGCAGACGGGTTATGAATGACTTCTATTGCTTCGATATTCGCGGCAGAAACGTTGTCAAGACCTCGCTGGCTGCCGAACCCCGTGAGAGACGACTGTCGTCCATCGATCAGAATCGCTACACGATCGCTGCCGCGGAGAAGCACCTTTCCCTCGCGATCCACGGTCACCCCAGGTATGCCCTTCAGGGCATCCATTATCGAGCCTGTCGACTGGCTCGCTCCCTCCCCAATCGTGTACACCCGGGAGTCGATACCAGCGGCTTGAACTGCTGAAGCGGTCACCCTGACCTGTTCGAGAGTCTCGATCCTGGTCATCCTGAGGTCACCCAAGTCGTACGAAGGGTTCAGGTTCGATACGAGGACATCGACCTGTGTTGGGCTATACCCCGGAAACCTGACGTGAATCGCGTAACGGCCCGGCCGCAAACCCTGGAACCGGAAGCGGCCGTCCTCGCCGGCGACAGCAACCGATGCCGTATCTCCGGACTCTGCGTCCCTAATGATGACAGTAGCGAAGCTGATGCGGGTTGCATCCGTGGCATCCACAACACGGCCCGAAACCGTAGCACTGCCTACGCCTTGGGCGAACGACGCTGTCGAAAGCAGGATGTGTAGCAAGGGTAGAGCTTTAAGCGATACCCTGATCAACGACCGGAAAGCCATGAGAGGCGATGCAATAACGAATTGACTTTGAATCGGCGCCGTAGACGATATCGACGACATAGAGCACTAGCTAGCCTCTCCCTCCGTCCCGTAAGAATCGGCCTGCCGGAACGCGCTGACGAGTTGCCTCAGGGACTCTATCGGCACAAGTGTCGTACATTCAGCCCCCCTCGGGAGATTCCCGTGTCTGCTTTCGTCCCACGTCTCGCAGCGGCCGTTCTGACAGTCTTTGCTCTGGCCTGCAATAGCGAAGCCCCGTCCGAAACCCTGCTGACTCCCAACGGTAACGCCGACGTCGTGGGCGGCGTCCGCATCGGCGACGACAATGGCAGCCTCACAAGGAGCGACCCGTACCTCATTGTAGGGAATCCGTGGATCTGGTACGACACCTTTCACGTCACTGTGCAATACGGCGGCGGCTGTAAACGCCACATCTTCACTCTCTTTGCCTCGAAAGCGTTCATGGAGTCGAACCCAGTCCAATCCTCGCTGGCCATTCATCACGTTGCCAACGATGACCACTGCGACGCGCTAATCACCGAAGAACTCACCTTCGACCTCAGACGTCTTCGCGAGACCTGGCAGCGCTCGTACCAAACACGCCACGGCACAATCGTGCTCAGGCTCAGCGGCTACGACGGGCGCATAGTCTACGAGTTCTAACAAATCTACCCCTTGACGGCCCACCCGGTCATCCTGCGCAACTATCAGTTGCAGCGGCGCGGGCCCCAGGCGCTGCGCAACAACTCCCTCAAGGAGGATCAGTGCAAAGCGCTCATAGTGCGGTCAGAGCAGGCATCCTTGTACTCCTCATCCATACACCGCTCGAAGCGCAGCGACAGGAACCGCAAAAGATCGCACTGAGCAGCGTCATTACTGCGTTTCTTGTCGACTCTGGAGTCAGAACACGAGGCCTCCCGTGGACCACTGGTAGCAACTTGCCGATCCGCTGGACCTCGCCCGGTCCGGTTACGAATCCCGACACCCATGCGCGCAACAAAGGCGTCACACACGCGCGAACAGGAACGTTTATCGGGACAATCGACGACAGCGTCACGCTCGAAATGAGCATCACGCTCACCGGAACCGCTCAGGCGCTCGCCGGGATGAGCGTAACACCAGCATCGCTGCACGTGACCAAGGCCGACGGCAGCGGCTTTATAACAACCCGTGAAATGATCGAGGCTGGACTCAAGGCCGCCGGCCTAACCTTTCAACCCATCAAGTGCAAACGGGAAACCGAAGGAGCGTCCTACGGCAACCTGGTAGACGCGGTCAAAGCTCCTGGCAAAACCGCCTCCGGCCTCTGGTGGTTCTGGCAAAGCCCGCAACAGGAGCCCACGGTGACGCTTACGCTCCTCTACCGCCGCGCAGACATGGCACAGATCGAATGCTACTCGGGGTAATTCGTCGAGTCACAATGCGCAACCGAAAAGGGGAGACACCCACCGGTGTCTCCCCTTCCCTTTTCATCGCCGTCACGCAGCGGCCATGATCTTCCCCGTCTCCAGCAACGACTTGAGATCGCTGAGGATCCAGTTCCAGCCTCCACCCGCTCCAACATCCTCCATTCCGCCTGCCACCATATGGGCCAAACTCGGCGCAGACTCCAATTCGTGAACTACCGTTAGGCGCGATACCGCCGGCCCCTCGCCCTCCTTGGGTAAC
>CAZYTS010000258.1:0-4299 GCA_964649855.1 uncultured Gemmatimonadaceae bacterium | reverse complement strand
CAAACCCAAAGCACGGCGCAGGTAGCGGAGCTCCCAGATGGCGCGATCAGCATCCCCCGAAGTTGCCGCTGCAGCGAGCCAATCGACCGCCTGCGTGGCCGGCTCGCGCATGATGTCCTCGACGTAGCCTGTCGTGCCGCGTCTACTCTCGCGTGTCCCCCAACCCCACTTGAGGCCGTCGAGCCACCCGGGCATTGCTTGCTGTCCGGATCAGGCCTGAAGCACTGGCAGACCCACACGCTGCCTCACGCTGGGCTCGTCCATGAGCAGATCCGCCAGGTGCACGCTCTCCAGAGCATCGTCAATGCGTCGCTGCAGCATCATCCAGACCGGCCTGATAGAGCAGTTCTGAGAATCGGCGCAGCGTTCCTCGGTAATGGGGTGAGACACGCAGTGGAGATCGAATGTCGCAAGCTCTGAGGCGTGGATGATCTCACGTACCGAGATGTCGATCGGCGGCCGCGCGAGAGCATAGCCGCCGCGGGCTCCCCGAGTACTGGCGATAATGTTGGCTCGCCTCAGCCTGAGCAGAATCTGCTCAACGTAGTCGGCGGGGAGGCCTTCGCGAGAAGCGAGGTCACGACCTGTAACGGGCCCTTCACCATGCCGTTTGGCAAGGTGCAGAGCGCAGATGACGCCGTATTCGGCCCACGTAGTAATGCGCATGCTTGAACATAAGCGTGCGGGCCGGAAAAAGTACCAACTGGTACTATCCGGCCCGCGCTACCCACTGCAATCGAAACCTACTTGGCGCCTGGAACCCCTATTTCCGTCATTTTCTTGAGGTCGAGTACGCGGTCCACATCGTCGGCTGGGAGCACTCCTTCGCGCTTGACCAGGTCCCGGATCAGCACACCCTCCTTGACCGAACGCTTGCTGATTTCAGCAGCCGCGGCATAGCCGATCTGCGGGGCAAGTGCGGTTGCAAGAGCAGCTGAACGTTCGACCCAGTACTCACACATTTCGCGATTGGCCTGGATTCCCTTGACGGTCCGCTCAGCGAGTACAGTTGCTGCGTTTGAGAGGATCTGCATCGAGAGCAGCACGTTGTGACCAATTACCGGCATCATCACGTTGAGTTCGAGCTGTCCATGCTCGGCAGCGATTGCTACAGTCGTATCGCACCCCATTACCTGATAGCAGACCTGATTGACCATTTCAGGAATCGATGGGTTGATTTTGCCCGGCATGATTGACGATCCCGGCTGGACAGCGGGCAAAACGATTTCGTCGATACCGGTTCGGGGCCCCATGACCATCAGCCTGAGGTCCGAAACGATCTTGCTGAGGTCGATGGCCAACACACGGATTGCAGCAGAAAAGGCTGCCACGTCTCCCATGCTCTGCATCAGTTGAATGCGATCCGCTCCAACGCGGAGATCGAGCCCAGTGATCTCCTTGAGGTTCTTGTTCATGAGCTCGGGGTACTCGCTTTCAACTGTCACGCCTGTTCCAACAGCGGATCCTCCGATACCGAGATCGCGCAGATAATCGGCGGCCTCCTCTACACGCCGAATGCCGCGCTCTATCGAGCCCGCATACGCGGTAAACTCCTGACCGAGCCGTATGGGCATGGCGTCCTGAAGGTGGGTACGCCCCGCCTTGACGATACCATCAAATTCCCTGCCCTTTGCAGCGAGCTCCTTTTGCAGACCTTTGAACGACGCAACAAACCCGCTCAGTTCAGAAAGGCACGCAAGGCGAATGGTCGTGGGAATGGTGTCGTTGGTGCTCTGCGCCATGTTGACGTGGTCGTTGGGGTGAACGGGCTTGTAGCTGCCACGTTCGCTTCCAAGGAGTTCATTGGCGCGATTTGCCAGGACCTCATTGACGTTCATGTTATGCGAGGTTCCTGCACCAGCCTGATACGGATCTACCACGAACTGATCCCGGTGCTTACCCGCCAGGACTTCGTCCGCGGCGGCAATAATCGCATCGGCCAGTTTGGCGTCCATGCGGCCGGTCTTGCGATGAGTCATCGCTGCAGCCTTTTTGATCCAGACTTGGCCGAGTACAAAGGGCCAGAGCGGCCGCAATCCGCTTATCGGAAAATTCTGAAGGGCGCGGAGCGTCTGAACGCCATAGAGCGCGTCCGCGGGCACTTCGAGAGTGCCCAGAGGATCTTTCTCAGTGCGTGTTTTCGTCATTACCTGTCCAGAGGTGATAGATCCGCTCCAGAGCTGTCTTATTGCTTTGGCAGCGGATCCTGATAAGTGGCGATGATCTGAAGCCCGCCATCGCCCACATTCTGAAGGACCGTTCGTAACCTCGTCGCGATCACTTGTCTCTTTAGGTTCGTCGGGTCAGACCAGTCTTCGTGCTGTGCCAACTTGATAGAATCCACACCGTCGTCGCGGAAAGCACAGCGGATTTCACGCGTTATCTCGCCGTTCCCGCCGGCCGGAGCAAACTGGAGCGAGACTATCAGCGAACTGCCATCATCCGACGAGGCATTCCAGCGCAATTGAATGGCATCAGTCGCGGACGGTGCGATGGGATCCAGATCGAGCGCCTCCGGGATCTTGCCGCGTATCACCGACGTAGGGTATCCACCCGTAGCCCCCGGGATGTTCACAACAATGGAGTCACCACCGTTGAACGGGACCGTACCTGCACCGAGTGTGTAGGTCGTCCTTCCGCCGCTGGAAACGCGCGGCAGTTCGGTGGTTGCCGAACCAAGGCGTACAGAAATGGCCTCGCCCGCGTCCAGATACGCTACGTTACCAAAGTCATTTATCGGCGGAACGTAACTCCCCGCGGGGAAGCAGGAATCTGGGCGCGACGCCGAGTTTGGTATGGACGACACAGCGCCGCGAAAAAACACCGCGTTGGGAGACGTCATGTCAGCGCCAGCGCCATCTTCCAGCGCAGATACCGTAATGAAGCCCCACAGCACCTCGTCGGGCCTGAGCGAAAGAGTGCTATCACATGAAATAACTGCGACCATCGCGCCACCGGCTACAACGAGCGGTAAGCGGCGTGACCAGGAAGTTCGTAGCTGAGGCATTTCCATCTCTGCTGGAAGTCGAGGGCGGCGCGGTGCTTTAAGCGCAAGCAGTTCAGCGGCTCAGCTCTTAACACCGGGGATTAGTGTAACTGAATGACACGCCGCCGTTGCTGCGTCCCCAACGCGAAATCTATCCAAAATTCCGAGGGCGCGTCGATCCGCCGAGGCTGACTCGGGCCCGCCTCTCAGCGACGGCTCGCCGGTCGTGCAATTCCGTTGAGAAACGGATTGGATTCGAGTTCGACGCCAATGGTCGTTGAGCGCCCGTGGCCCGGATGTACAACTGTCTCGGTCGGGAGAGTCGCAATCCTTTCGAGCGAGTGATACATCGCCGCAGGATCCGAAAGGGGGAGGTCGGTGCGACCTATGGAGCCGGCAAAAAGGCAGTCTCCTCCAAAGATCAGTCCGGGCGCATAAAAGAGCACATGCCCCGGCGCGTGGCCCGGTACATGCCAGACCTGGAAGGTCCAACGACCCAGTGACAAACGGTCCCCTTCTTTCAATTCGCGGTCGAAGGGTGGCGGCGCTTCAAAGGGTACGTTGTACAACTGTGCTGCGCGAATAGCGCCTTCGCCGTAAAGTGGAGCGTCGGCTGGATGCAGATAGATCGGTACTTTCCAGCGCCGGGTCACCTGGGCAATACCGCCTATGTGGTCGAGGTGGCCGTGAGTGAGCCAGATGGCTTGGAGCGTGGAGCCGGACTCATGCACCATTTCCACAATACGCTCCCCTTCATCGCCGGGATCGATCAGAACCGAGCCGCCCGTTTCTTCGTCCTGGACGTACCAGGTGTTTTCTACGAACGGTCCGACGACGATGGAGCTGATCCTCACGCCACGCCCTGGGGCGCCGCGGCATCGAGTGCCGCGGCGTCTTTTCGCATTGCCGTTATGTACTTCTCGGCGGCAATCGCTGCTGTGGTGGCGTCACCCACTGCAGTGGTGACCTGGCGCGTGAGCTGCACGCGAACGTCGCCCGCGGCAAAGAGACCGGGTATTGACGTCTGCATGTTGGTGTCCGTGATCAGGTACCCGGACGCATCATGGCTGACATGATCAGCGATGATACCCGTATTTGGCTTGAAGCCGATGAAAACGAAAATCCCTGTTGCCGCGAGTTCACTTGCTTCTCCGGTTGTAGAGCTTCTCAGGGATAGCCTGTTAACCAGCCCAGCTTCGTCGGCGTGGATCTCTTCGACGGTGGTGTTCCAGATGATTTCTATCTTTGGATTCTCGAACACTCTTTTCTGAATGATCCTGGATGCGCGGAATTCGTCACGACGATGGATCAGG